>JADJAK010000006.1 GCA_016704275.1 Gemmatimonadota bacterium | reverse complement strand
GCCGCCAAAGGCTCTACCTTTGAGGTAACGCGGCGGCCGCACCTGGCCTCGCCGCAGAAACGCACGCCGTTAGGCGTCGTCAGTGAAACCTCTCTTTTCTTCCGGAACACCATGCATCAACTCCTGGCTCGCCCCCGTCGTCCTACTCTCCGTCCTCAAGTGCGGCACCCACCGAGCCAGCCGCGCCGGCTCCGCCGCCGGTCGTCTCGACGGATATGCCACCCCTCCTCGAGCGGCGACCGCTTTCGATTGCCGACGCCGATCTCCCGGACCGCTTCTTCAGTCCGGCAGCTGTCGGTCCCAATGGCGAGGTAGTGTATTTCAAGGCGCTTGAAGCCAGCCGATCTTCCGCATCGTGGACTCGACTGGGCAGCGCATCGGTGGCTTCGGACGGCAGGGCGAGGGACCTGGAGAATTCCGGCTGCCATTGCAGCTCCGGAGTGTATGGCGACTCGATTCGCATCCAGGATTTCTCGCGGTTGGTCTCGATCGACTATTCAATGGCGGGGAAGTATCAGGGCGAGCGAAATGCGCGCATCCTCAAGACGCAGCCGCTGGCGTGGCTCCGTGACTCCGTCGACATCTGGGACCTTTCGCCCACTGGCGCCACGGCAACACCGGCAGTCGTTCGTCAAGCGCTTGATGAATCGAAGGTCGGACGGTCATTCCGGCGACCGACTCCGGGCTCCAGCACCTGGCGGACGTCTTCCGTGCCCGCCCTCGACCGGTCATCCCGTATGCCGCCGGTGCAGGGCGCGTTTATCTCGCCGATCCGTACGCGTATCGCATCCACAGCTATGACGCGTCGGGGAAGCCGCTGGCGGTGTTCGGACGGGATCTCCCACCCCACTTCCGCGGCCCCCAAGAGTTGGCACAGGTCCGCGAGGCCGTGCTTCGCGCACAACGACCGGTGCCAGGTCCGAATGGTCGGTCGATGGGGGTCAGGATCAGGGCCGCCGACTGCACCCGCTCGCGAAGGAAATCACGGCGTACTTCCACCGCACGCCCCTGCACGTAGACCGAGCGGGGCGGCTCTGGGTGATCCGCACCACCAATGACTCCACCACGATCGACGTGTTCGCGGACACGACGTTTTTTAGCCGCACCACGCTGCCCTGCTTCCTGCTCGTAACGGGGTACCCCGCGGCGGTGCTGAACGGCGGATGGCTGCTCTGGAATGCACGCTCCCCGACACCGCGGATCGGCGGTCTGGTTGCAGCCTACCTGGGTACTAGATCCCGTTCGGCAACCACCCAAGAAGGACGACGCCTAACAAGCGTTTGCTGCGGTCGGGGCCTGACGCCTCGGCCCACGCGCCGTAGCTTTACGAGGCACGCGCGGGCCTCGGCAGGCCCCGCCGCAGAAACGCACGACGTTAGATGGACCCTTGGCGTTGGTGCTATGCGATCGCCTTGGCGATGTCCTTCGTCGTGGCGCCCAGGTGCAGCAGCGACCGCATGAGGAGGTCGAGGGACACCGTGGGATCGGCGGCTTCCATCTTGGCGACCCGCGATTGGCTCGAGCGGAGGACCTTGGCCAAGTCGCCCTGCGTCAGCCGCTTCTTGTTCCGCCACGTGCGCAACGTCTGGCTGAGTGCGAGGCGCATCTCCACCAGGGCGGCCTCTTCGGGACTCAGTCCGAGGAAGTCCGCCGTCGAGCCAACCTCCCACCCGGCGGCCTTCAGCTTCTCGCGCTTCGTGGTCTTCATCTCAGGACTCCCGGGTGGCGGCGTCGTACGCCTTGAACCGTTTCTGGCAGGTGGTGATCACCAACTGGGGCGTCTGCGCTGACTTCTTCGCGAAGACCTCCCCGATCACAATCGCGTCCGAATCGAGGCGGTACACAATCCGCCAGGTCACATCGGCATCCGGCACCCGCAGCTCGTGCACCCGACGGCCAATCGAGGGCATCGGGCGGGAATGCGGCAGCGAGAGGGGATCTCCGCGCTGGAGCTGGCGCAGCAGGAGCCCCGCCTCAAGCCGGGCGGCCGCCGAGAAGGGTGGTGTTTTGACCTCGCCCTTGAGCCAGACGAGCGGCTTGTTCCGGTCGGCCATGAAGTGCAAAATATGTCAGGTTTGACATACGCACAAGGGGCCATCTAACAAGCGTTTGCTGCGGTCGGGGCCTGACGCCTCGGCCCACGCGCCGTAGCTTTACGAGGGCACGCGCGGGCCTCGGCAGGCCCCGCCGCAGAAACGCACGACGTTAGGATGGCGACCCACGATCACGACAGAAGTTTTTGGGTGGTCGATCGCGACGCGGCGTCCGTCGCGGTGGCACGCAGGGTGGGATCGGTGCGCGGTGCGCCGCGCAGGAAAGCGGGTCTCGAAGGCGGGGCCGCACGGGGCGTCAGCAGGAGAGCCGACAGCGGCCGGCGTGCCGTGCGCAGTGGGCGACCCAGAAGCCGCTGCGGCCTCCCGCCCTCTGTCCTCCGGGCAAGCCCGTACCCCACGGCCCCGCGGAGCGAGTGCTGGCCCAGGCGCAGCGCACCCGTCTCGCATCGATAACCGCAGTGCACCACGACCACCGTGCACGGTCTGCATCCTAACAAGCGTTTGCTGCGGGCGTGGCCATGGCGGTGCGGCCGCCGCCAAAGGCTCTACCTTTGAGGTACGCGGCGGCCGCACCTGGCCTCGCCGCAGAAACGCACGCCGTTAGGTGGCCCGACGAACTACAGCGAGGGGCGAAATGACCCAGTCCTTTCAGATCAACGCACCGCTGTTGGAAGGGGCCGACCGGGAGGCCCGGAGTCTTGGGCACCGCCAGGTTGGCCCCGAGCACTTGTTCCTCGCCATCGCGAGCAATCCCGATCCCCTCGCGCGGACCTTCCTCGATCAGAATGGCCTAGAGTCGAGCTCTCTCCGCCAGTCAGTGACCGATCTCATCGGGCCTCCGCCGGCGCCGCCTGCACCGAGCGACGTTTCGCTCACGATTGGCGTACGCGCGCTTATCGCGATCGCGTCGGCAATTCGTGAAGCGAAGAGTAGCGGCCATGGGGCCGAGGTGTACTCGCAAGCCGATCTACTCAACGCGCTGTTTAGCGATGAAGTGGCCACACCCGCGTTAGTCGGCGCAATGCTTGAGCGCGTTGGGCTTAGCCCGGCATCGGCCAGGGCGCAGCTCGCGGTTCTGTCTAGGTCGGCCACCTAACAAGCGTTTGCTGCGGTCGGGGCCTGACGCCTCGGCCCGCGCGCTGTAGTCTTACGAGGGCACGCGCGGGCCTCGGCAGGCCCCGCCGCAGAAACGCACACCGTTATGCCGACTCCCACGACCGATGGCCCGCGGCACCCGCCCTCTTGCCGTGTACGTACAACACATGTACAGTTGAACCATGAGCGACCTTCGGTTTGAATGGGACCCGCGGAAGGCCGCGGCCAACCTCCGCAAGCACGGGGTGTCGTTCAGTGAAGCCCAGTCCGTGTTCGCCGACGAACATGGCCTCATCATCGACGACGTCGAACACTCGGCTCAGGAGGAACGCTTCGTACTCCTCGGCATGAGTACCGCCAGCCGAACCCTGGTGGTGGTGCACTGCTATCGCGCCGAGGATCTGATCATCCGGATCATCTCGCACGGAAGGCAGACCGGATCGAGCGCCGTCAGTACCAGGGAGGGAACCTCGGCCATGGAGGATCGCTACGATTTCTCGAAGGGCCGTCCGAATCCCTACGCCAAGCTCTTGAAGAAGCCGGTGACCATCCGCCTGGACACGTCGACCGTCGAATACTTTAAGGCGTTGGCGGAGGAGTCGGAGATTCCCTATCAGACCTTGATCAACTTGTATCTGCGCGACTGCGCCACCCACCAGCGTCGGTTGGACTTGCGGTGGCGGCCTTCCAAGGCTGGGGCGGCATAACAAGCGTTTGCTGCGGTCGGGGCCTGACGCCTCGGCCCGCGCGCTGTAGTCTTACGAGGGTACGCGCGGGCCTCGGCAGGCCCCGCCGCAGAAACGCACGCCGTTATGCGGCAAGAGTGCAATGGCGCCCGGACGCTGCCTCCGGCAGAGGACAGATGCGATGCTGACCCAGTGCGCCATTCGTCCACTTCTCGTAGTCCTGCTTATCGCAGGCTGCCGCGACGTCCCGCCCCCGCAGCCGAGCATCAGCACCCAATCCAGCGAGCAGCTCCCGGCCATTCATCTGCACCACACGTCGGATCACCTTGAGAACTCGCCCACCAGTCTGGGAACGCAGTTTGCCGTCAATCGCGACGGGATGGTGATCGCCAATGTTCCAACCAACCGCCAGATGGCGTATGTGGTGATCGACAGCAGCGGGAATGTGGTTGCCGCCGCCGGACGGGTGGGAGAAGGCCCTGGTGAAGTCCGTGGCGGCACCATCATCTTTGCCGAGTCGACCTTCGTCATCGCTAGTGAACGATTGGTGCAGTTCGATCTCCGCGGGAATCCAACCAGTACGACCGCGCTTTCATTCGAGTCGTATCCTCGGGCCTACGTGGCCCCGGATCAACTATTGGATATCACGCCCGGTTCCGGAGGAGTT
Source organism: Gemmatimonadota bacterium (assembly GCA_016704275.1). Taxonomy (NCBI): domain Bacteria; kingdom Pseudomonadati; phylum Gemmatimonadota; species Gemmatimonadota bacterium. The sequence goes on along the minus strand of JADJAK010000006.1, from coordinate 323,558 downwards.
CGTCTGGGGCTGACCTCGTTGACCAGCGGAAAGTTCCGGCCCCTCGTGTCGAGCGCCACCGATACGTTCGTCGCTAACTCCTTTGGCCTTCCCCTCCGTCCTGACGGGGGGACCCGGAATCCGACGCTGGGATTGTGGTCGGGCGGCATTCTTGTGGGGGATGGTTGGACCTACAGGCTGGCCCTCTACGACTGGAGTGGACGCCCCGTTCGAAGCCTGCGACGTGAGCTTGACCCTCCGGTGCTTTCCGAAGCGCGGCTGGATCGCGAAGTGGAGCTGACGGTCCGTAGCCTCCGGCTCGCTGGCCGCCGAATGGACCCGGCCGCCACTGCGCAACTCCGGCGCACGACTGCCACAGCCCAACAGCGGCACTTCACATTCTTCCGCCCCACCGGCCTAGACGCAAAGGGCCGGATATGGGTCCTCGGCGTCGAGGCTGATTCGGGATTCGCGGACGTGTTCAGCTCGGAGCACTTCTTGGGGCGCATCAGCTTGCCCTGCGCAGGCTTCTCACACGGCTGGTCTCTCGCAGGCACCTGGCTTGTCCTCGCCTGTCTGCCCGATGCACCAGACTTCGCCGGAGACGCCGTGTTCAAGGTGTTCAGAATCGAGGGATAGGTGCGAGGATCGCGGTGCGGCTGCGACGCGCGTGGCACTGCCGCATAACAAGCGTTTGCTGCGGGCGGGGCCTGACGCCTCGGCCCACGCGCTATAGACTCATTGAGGCACGCGCGGGCCTCGGCAGGCCCCGCCGCAGAAACGCACGACGTTAGGCAGCAAAGCAATGTCCCACGAGCACCCAACTTCCTTTCGCGGAGCCTCCGATGCTCGCACTCGCCGTTCTGATAGCTATCTCGGGTAGCACGCCTTTCTCGCTCGAGTTCCAAGTTCAGGTTCGTGTCTCCCAGGGGAGCGATACTACGAGGACCACATTCCGGCTCGCTGAGGGAATCGAGGGGCGCGCCATTGTCCAAGGCCCGAAATCGTTCACCCGAGTGCACGCCACAGTTCGCCGGGCCACTTCCGAGGGCTGCCTTCGTGTGACGGTGGGCTCGGCGACGGCTCCGGACGAGGCGGCTGTAGATCGGTTAAAGGTGCAGCCTGCCCCGGTGATCGAATTGTGCGGCACCTCGACGGCGAACCTGTCCATGGAGGGTGGCCCTTCGTATCAAGTAACTGTGCACGAGGTCAGCGCACCCGAGTAGTCGGGTGGCCCCGAAGAAGTGAGGCCCCATCCTTGGGCGCGGGACCCTGATGTTCATCGTCTGGCGGACTGCTGCCTAACAAGCGTTTGCTGCGGTCGGGGCCTGACGCCTCGGCCCACGCGCCGTAGCTTTACGAAGGCACGCGCGGGCCTCGGCAGGCCCCGCCGCAGAAACGCACGCCGTTAGGCGTCGTCAGTGACCTCTCTTTTCTTCCGGAACACCATGCATCAACTCCGGCTCGCCCCCGTCGTCCTACTCTCCGTCCTCGGGTGCAAGGCACCCACCGAGCCAGCCGCGCCGGCTCCGCCGCCGGTCGTCTCGACGGATATGCCCCTCCTCGAGCGGCGACCGCTTTCGATTGCCGACGCCGATCTCCCGGACCGCTTCTTCAGTCCGGCAGCTGTCGGTCCCAATGGCGAGGTAGTGTATTTCACAGCGCTTGGAAGCCAGCCGATCTTCCGCATCGTGGACTCGACTGGGCAGCGCATCGGTGGCTTCGGACGGCAGGGCGAGGGACCTGGAGAATTCCGGCTGCCATTGCAGCTCCGAGTGTATGGCGACTCGATTCGCATCCAGGATTTCTCGCGGTTGGTCTCGATCGACTATTCAATGGCGGGGAAGTATCAGGGCGAGCGAAATGCGCGCATCCTCAAGACGCCGCTGGCGTGGCTCCGTGACTCCGTCGACATCTGGGACCTTTCGCCCACTGGCGCCACGGCAACACCGGCAGTCGTTCGTCAAGCGCTCGATGAATCGAAGGGTCGGACGGTCATTCCTGCGACCGACTCCGGGCTCCAGCACCTGGCGGACGTCTTCCGTGCCCGCCCTCGACCGGTCATCCCGTATGCCGCCGGTGCAGGGCGCGTTTATCTCGCCGATCCGTACGCGTATCGCATCCACAGCTATGACGCGTCGGGGAAGCCGCTGGCGGTGTTCGGACGGGATCTCCCACCCCACTTCCGCGGCCCCCAAGAGTTGGCACAGGTCCGCGAGGCCGTGCTTCGCGCACAACGACCGGTGCCAGGTCCGAATGGTCGGTCGATGGGGGGTCAGGATCAGGGCCGCCGACTGGACACGCTCGCGAAGGAAATCACGGCGTACTTCCACCGCACGCCCCTGCACGTAGACCGAGCGGGGCGGCTCTGGGTGATCGGCACCACCAATGACTCCACCACGATCGACGTGTTCGCGGACACGACGTTTCTTGGCCGCACCACGCTGCCCTGCTTCCTGCTCGTAACGGGGTACCCGGCGGTGCTGAACGGCGGATGGCTGCTCCTGGAATGCACGCTCCCCGACACCGCGGATCGGCGGTCTGAGTTGCAGCTCTACCGGGTACTAGATCCCGTTCGGCAACCACCCAAGAAGGACGACGCCTAACAAGCGTTTGCTGCGGTCGGGGCCTGACGCCTCGGCCCACGCGCCGTAGCTTTACGAGAGCACGCGCGGGCCTCGGCAGGCCCCGCCGCAGAAACGCACGACGTTAGGCCAATGGCGCCCGGACGCTGCCTCCGGCGAGGACAGATGCGATGCTGACCCAGTGCGCCATTCGTCCACTTCTCGTAGTCCTGCTTATCGCCAGGCTCCGCGACGTCCCGCCCCGCAGCCGAGCATCAGGCACCCAATCCAGCGAGCGGCTCCCCGGCCATTCATCTGCACCACACGTCGGATCACCTTGAGGGAACTCGCCCACAGTCTGGAACGCAGTTTGCGCGTCAATCGCGATCGGATAGTGATCGCCAATGTTCCAACTAACCGGCAGATGGCGTGATGCGGTGATCGACAGCAGCGGGAATGTGGTTGCCGCCGCCGGACGGGTGGGAGAAGGCCCTGTTAAGTCCGTGGCGGTACCATCATCTTTGCCGAGTCGACCTTCGTCATCGCCAGTGAACGAGTGGTGCAATTCGATATCCGCGGGAATCCGATCAGTACGCGGGACCGCGCTTTCATTCGGAGTCGTATCCTCGGGCCTACGTGGCCCCGGGATCAACTATTGGATCATCCCCGGTTCCGGAGGAGTTCGTCTGGGGCTGACCTCGTTGACCAGCGGGAAAGTTCCGGCCCCTCGTGTCGAGTGCCACCGATACGTTCGTCCTAACTCCTGGCCTTCCCCTCCGTCCCTGACGGGGGACCCGGAATCCGGACACTGGGATTGTGGTCTGGCGGCTTTCTTGTGGGGGATGGTTGGACCTACAGGCTGGCCCTCTACGACTGGAGTGGACGCCCCGTTCAGCCTGCGACGTGAGATTGACCCCCGGTGCTTCCGAAGCGCGGCTGGATCGCGAAGTGGAGCTGACGGTCCGTAGCCTCCGGCTCGCTGGCCGCCGGAATGGACCCGGCCGCCACTGCGCAACTCCGGCGCATGACTGCCACAGCCCAGCAACGGCACTTCGCATTCTTCCGGCCCACGGCCTAGACGGAGAGGGGCGGATCTCCAGGGTCCTCGGCGTCGAGGCTGATTCGGGATTCGCGGACGATGTTCAGCTCGGAGCACTTTTGGGGCGCATCAGCTTGCCCTGCGCAGGCTTCTCCACACGGCTGGTCTCTCGCAGGCACCGGGTTTTCTCCCGCCTGTCTGCCCGATGCACCAGACTACGCCGAGACGCCGTGTTCAAGGTGTTCAGAATCGAGGATGGGTGCGAGGATCGCGGTGCGGCTGACGCGTGGCTGCCGCATAACAAGCGTTTGCTGCGGGCGGGGCCTGACGCCTCGGCCCACGCGCCGTAGCTTTACGTAGGCACGCGCGGGCCTCGGCAGGCCCCGCCGCAGAAACGCACGACGTTAGCCGGACCGACACGGAGGTTTCTCGATGAAAGCACGGATCGCGCCACTAGTACTCGGAAGCATGCTCATCGTCGCGGTGTCCCTGCCGGGCGAGGCCGGGGCTCAGGCAGGCAACGCCCAGCGACCGAACGTCGTACTCATCATCACTGACGATGTGGGCTACGGCGACCTCGGAAGCTACGGCGCGCCGGACGTCAAGACGCCACACATTGACGGCCTCGCAACGGACGGTGTGCGACTCACTGACTTCTACGCGAACGGTGCCACATGCACGCCAACCCGGACAGGCCTCATCTCCGGCCGTTATCAGCAACGCTTTGGATTGGAGGCTCCGCTTGGGGGCTCCGTTGACCTGGAACGCGGGCTGTCTCCCACGGGGCGGTCGTTGCCGCAGCTACTGAAGAACAATGGGTACGCAACCGCGCTCGTCGGCAAATGGCATCTGGGGTGGAAGCCCGAGATGAGTCCGCAGGCCCACGGGTTCGACTTCTTCTTCGGGTTCAAGAGCGGCAATACCGACTTCTACCACCACACAGACGGGCGTGGCCGGGCCGACCTCTTCGAGAACGACCGCCCGGTAGAAGTGCCCGGCTACATGACGGACCTCATCACCGAACGGAGCGTGGGATTCATCGAGCAGAACGCACGGCGACCATTTTTCATCGACGTCGCGTACAATGCCGCGCATTTTCCGTATCAGGTTCCCGACAAGCCGTCGAAGGCACGCGACAACGGGAGGCACCTGGGGCCCATGGACGACTCGACGAGCACACGCGCTGATTACATCGCAATGCTCGAGCGCGTCGATCAGGGCGTCGGCAGGATCCTCAGGGCCCTCGACAGCCTTGGTCTGCGGCAGAACACGATCGTGATCTTCACCAACGACAACGGCGGCGAGTGGTTGTCACGCAATACGCCCCTCTTCCACAACAAGGGGACAGTGTGGGAAGGCGGGATCCGGGTACCTGCGATTCTTCGGTGGCCGGGTCACATTCCGGCGGGGCGCGTATCCGACCAGGTCGCGATCACGATGGACCTGACTGCCTCCATTCTCGCGGCGACTCGCACGCCAGTTCCCGACGATGCCCGCCTCGAAGGAATCAACCTGTTCCCAGTGCTCGAAGGGCGCGCGGCGGCGATCGAGCGGACGCTGTTTTGGCGCGTGGTCGGCGGGCGCGCACAGCGGGCGGTTCGCTCGGGAGACTGGAAGCTGCTTTTCGACGGCCCCAGGGCGATGCTTTTCAACCTGCGCACGGATATTGGCGAGCGAAACAACGTGATCGGAGACCGTTCCGACATTGCCCGACGACTCAGCCCGCTGCTCGCGGCATGGCAGGCGGACGTCGAAGACGAGGCCAAGCGCGCAACGCCACGCTAAATCATCGTGGCGGCACTCCATGTCGACATCGCATTCCTTCTGGCCGGCTAACCAGCGTTTGCTGCGGGCGGGACCTGACGCCTCGGCCCACGCGCCGTAGCTTTACGAAGGCACGCGCGGGCCTCGGCAGGCCCCGCCGCAGAAACGCACGACGTTAGCCGGACAAGTCAGCCTGTGAGGCGTTCGTCCATGTTACGATGTGCTTCGGTGTTGATCGCTGTTATGCTCGCTTTCCCCGTTGCTGCCTCGGCGCAACGTCAGGGAACAGGCTTCCTCAATCGCGTTGTCGTGGAGGGAAGCGAGACGCGTCGCTATCAAGTGTTCGTGCCCGCCGACTACACGAGCAGCCGACGTTGGCCTGTCGTCCTCTTTCTTCACGGGGGTGGTGAGCAAGGGAACGACGGGCTCATCCAGACTGAGGTTGGCCTCGGCAGTGCGATCCGTCGTGACGCTGAGCGCTGGTCGGCGATCGTGGTGTTCCCTCAAGTTCGCGACGGAAGGCCTTGGAATGGACAGGACGCTGCATGGGCGCTCAAGGCTTTGGAGCAGACGCAGCGTGAGTTTGCCACGGATCCATTCCGAGTGTACCTGACAGGCATGTCCCGCGGCGGGGCCGGCGCGTACTATCTGGCTTATCGTCATCCCACGCTCTTTGCAGCGATCCTCGTCGTCTGCGGCCGGGTGCGGCTTGCCGCGAACCGTGATGGCCAGCCCGCACGCGATACGGACCCCGTGATTCCAGTGGCTGATGGCGATCCATTCGAAGCACTCGCGGCGAAGCTGAAGAATGTGCCTCTCTGGGTATTTCATGGCGATGCCGACGCCGTAGTGCCCGTCGAGGAGTCTCGCCGTGCAACCGCGGCCCTGCGGAAGGCTGGTTCACCCGTGATTTATACTGAGCTTGCCGGCGTCGGCCACAACGCCTGGGACTCGGCCTATCGCAACCCCGAGGTTGTACAGTGGCTGCTTTCGAATCGAATCAGTCGCTAGCGATGACGGCTAACATGAGTTGGAGCTGGCGAGGGCGAGACTACGGGGTGGCGGCCTGCGGCCGCGATCTCTCGCAGCTCAACTCTATCCGTTAGGGCTAACGACCGACATCGCGATGTGGCCTGACTTGCTGGGCAGACGGACGTACGGTATACTGTACGTCGTAACGTCCTTATCCCGGAGCCTGCATGTCCCGCATCCGTCCCTCCACCGACGTCCGACCGGTCACCGAATTCCGGGCCAACGCCCTCCGCCTTCCTCGACCAGGTCCAGAGCACCAAGCGCCCGGTCGTCCTCACCCAGCACGGACGCAGTGCCGCGGTCCTGCTCGACGTCGGGGTGTATGAAGATCTGTTGGACGAGGTCGCCCTGCTGCGTGATGTCCGGACCGCAGAAGGCCAGATCGAGGCTGGCAAGGTGGCACCGCACAGCGTCGTGGCCCGCCGACTCAAGGCCCGCCTGCTCAAGTGAAGGTCACGTGGACCGCCCTGGCCGAGCAACAGGCTGCCGAGGCCTTTGCGTACATCCAAGCCGACCGACCCACAGCGGCGGTGCGCTGGCTCGACCAGCTGCTCGCGGCAGTCGCAACGCTCGCCGAGTTTCCCGATGGCGGCCGAGCGATTCCTGAAGTAGGTCGCCCGGAGCTTCGTGAACTGATCGTGCGGCCCTATCGCGTGATGTACCGCCGTGACCCGAAGCACGCGTTCATCTTGAGTATCCGGCATGGTCGGCGGATGTTCGACGAGCACACCTTGGAGTCGTAGCCCTAACAAGCGTTTGCTGCGGTCGGGGCCTGGCGCCTCGGAAACGCACGCCGTTAGCTGTACAGGCACCCAGCGCATTCCTTGACGACGGGGCCGACCGTTGGCATCTTACTGGTAAGTCATCTCCAGGAGCTGCCATGCGTGAAACCGCTACCACGACCCTCTCCTCCAAGGGACAGGTCGTGATTCCCGAAGAGATCCGCAATCGACTCGGCCTCAAGGCCGGCACCCAATTCGTCGTGCTCGGCGATGGGGATGTCGTCATCTTCAAGACCTTGGAGCCCCCCGCGCGTGGCGAGTTTGCGAAGCTCGTCCGTGAGGCCCGGGTGGCCGCCAAGCGCGCCGGCCTGAAGCCGTCCGACGTGACGAAGGCCGTCGCCAAGGTCCGCCGTTCCAAGTGAGGGTGGTCCTCGACACCAATGTGTTGGTCTCGGGGATCTTCTTTGGAGGAGTACCCGGGCAGATCGTGGATGCCTGGTCCGATGACCGGCTGTCATTTGTGCTCACGCCGGAGATCCTTGAGGAGTACGCGCGGGTGGGCCACGCCATGGCCGCGAAGTATCCGGATGGCCGCAAGGCCTTCACGGCCATTCTCGAGATCTTGACGGTCCATTCGCCGGTTCTCGCGGCCGCGCCCTTACCGGCGCCGGTGAGCGCGGACCCGGACGACGACAAGTTTCTCGCCGCAGCCGTCGCGGGGGGCGTCCAGATCCTCGTCTCGGGGGACCGCCACCTACTCGATGTTTCCGGATGGCAGGACATTGAGGTCGTGACGCCACGGGCGTTTGTGCGCGAGCATCTCGCCGCCACTGACAGCTAACCTGCAAATGCAGCGAACGAGCGCGGTTGTGATGCGGCTACGCCGCCCACGCCTCGCCGCTGATTTGCGAATCTTTGGAACGCATCGGCCTCACCCCCGTCGGGTGCGCCGACGCCGCGCGTTACACAGCACGGCTCGAGGTGGCTCAGCCTCCCATTGGGCGGCTGCTGTGGCACCTTCCATGGTCCTTCTGCATCCCGAGGCCGCACCATGATCCTGCCCGTCGAGATCGAACAGGAAGTTGATGGTCGATGTCTTGCCGAGGTCACCGACCTCCCAGACCTGATGGCCTACGGGGTGAGCCGCCCAGATGCCGTCGCCCGCGTTCAGGCACTTGCCCTCCATTCGCTCGCGGAGCGTCTGGGGCATGGCGAGACCGTCCCGGCATGTCTCCAGCGGGTGATCGCAACCGCATGAACTCCTCGGGCGTGGCGAAGGCGAAGCACAGCGAAGCGACCGCGGTGACGCCAAGAATGGAAATGCTCGAGCTCGGCGAAGGAGGTCGGAGCCTCTTCCGGATCCTCATCGAGGGCGACGGTGAGATCGCCAAGGGCAAGGGTCGCGAACTCGCCACTGTGATCGCAGTGGCCGACCGCGTGTTGCGCGAGGTAGACGTATAGAGGTGCGATTCACGTGTTTGCTGACCAACCAACCGCGCGAATGTGCTTCTGCATTTTTTGGTACCGCCCTCCTCAGGACCACCTTCCGATCGCTATGCGCTGGAGTAAGTTCTGACCCACCGCATCGGGCGGCCGCAGGATAGCTCGCCAGGATAGATCGAATGAAGCCGGATGACTTTGAGAAACTCGTCGTCAGCATCCGGCAGGCCGGGCGCATCCGTGCCGGCACATTGGAACCGGCCCGCATGACGACCCTGGAATCCCCGCGCATGACCTCGCGTGAGATCCTCGCCTTCATCCAGGAGGGCCGCGAGGCTGGGCTGCGCCACATCCGATCCAAGCGCAAGGAGTGAGTCGCGATGGCCTGGAGCGTGAGGCACACCGAGCATTGCGGAGCCAAGAACGGCGGTGGACACTGGGGCACTCGTCGTGAGGCGAAAAGTGGCAGCAGCCATCGTCGCCGCGAGGCGGACAAAGAATATCTTCGGCTGGGGTTTCGTGACGTCCTATCGGATCGAGTCGTCGGTGCCGGAGGTACGCGTGAGACACGGTGAGTGCCATATCGGCCTCGAATTCTATACGGCCACCAAGCGTTGGCGATGTACGGACATGGGCTCTCGGACCATCATTGCGATCGCACTTGATGCGCCAGATGAGAGTTGGTACAATGGCCCGCCGTATGCGGTGAGCGAGATCGTCTTTGACGAGTATGACTTCGACGGGATGTCCGTGTCACCTGATGATGTCTGCGACGAACCCCCAAGCCCTGAAACGCGGGTGGGGTGGGCCAGCGCGGCCGCCACGCTGGCAGCCAGGCAGGAGGGGCTTCTCGACGAGGACCGCGCCCCAGGTGCTACGGAATGAGTCGCACCATGTGGTCGCGAACCCAGGCCGCCAGCTGCGGTTCCTTGAGGGAGCCGGCCGCCAAGGCGGTGATGACCTGCACGAGCTCAGGTTCCGTCGCGTCGAGCGCCTTGCCGTTCAGGCCCAAGAAGACGGCCATGGTCAGGAGGGCAATGCGCTTGTTGCCGTCGTTGAAAGGGTGGGCCGTCGCCAGTCCGAAGCCGTAGGCCGCCGCCAGCCCGGCGAGGTCCGCGTCCGCGTCGTAGTGCCATTTCTGGCGGGCTCGAACCAGGACGGCTTCCAGCGCATCGGCGTCGCGCACACCCAGCATCCCCCCGTGCTCGCGGAGTTGGTCGAAATGGGCGGCCTCAACCACCAGGCGGGGAACCCACCGCGGCTCGCGCACGGACTACTTCGCCAGCTCGCGCAAGGCATTCCGGAACTTCTTGGCGGCGTCGGCGGCCAGCGCCAGCCCGGCCTCGACATCCGGATCGTAGGGACTCAACAGGATCCCGCGCTCCGTTTCGACCGCGAGGACGCGGTCGCCGACGGCGAGGTGGAGCCGGTCGGCCATGTCCTTGGGCAGGGTGGCCCCGATCGAGCCGCCGACTTGGCGCAACGTGATTTCGCGGACCATGGACCGCTCCAGTAGTACGGGTATGCTACCACAGTAGCACACGGGTACTACTTCCGTCAAGGCGCTCGAACCAGCGTTTGCCGCGGTCGGGCCCTGACGCCCCGGCCCACGCGCTGTAGCTTCTCGAAGGCACGCGCGGGCCGCACCTGGCCCCGCCGCAGAAACGCACGACGTGAGATGGAGGGAGGCAATGCCAGTGGAGCCTGACGGGAGGGTCGCTCTTCGCCGTGTGCAGCGCGCGGCGCTTGTCCTCGCCGTGGCGATGGGTGCCGTCACGGCACAGGCGCCGGCGCAGAAGGCGGCAAGCGCCCCCGCGGGGGCGCGAATCCTCGTCTTCTCCAAGACCGCCGGCTACCGCCACGCCTCCATCGAGACGGGAACTGCGGCCATCAGGACGCTCGGCGCCCAGCACGGTTTCGCCGTCGACGCGACCGAGGACGCGACCGCCTTCACCGACCGCAACCTCAAGCGCTATCGCGCGGTCGTCTTCCTCAGCACCACGGGCGATGTGCTCAACCCGACGCAGGAGGACGCCTTCGAGCGTTACATCCAGGCGGGAGGGGGCTACGTCGGCATCCACAGCGCGACGGACACCGAGTACGCGTGGCCATGGTACGGCAAGCTGGCCGGCGCCTACTTCAACGGACACCCCGGCAACCCGAACGTGCGGAAGGGGACGTTTCGCGTGCTCGACCGGGAGCACCTCTCGACCAAGGGGCTCCCGGCGCGATGGGAGCGCGAGGATGAGTTCTACTCGTTCCGATCGATCGATCCGTCGATCCGCGTGCTCGTCGACATCGACGAGCAGAGCTACGACGGGGGGACGAACGGCGCCAACCACCCGATGAGCTGGTACCATGAGTACGACGGTGGGCGGGGGTGGTACACCAACATGGGGCACACCGACGCGACCTTCGCCGAGCCATTCTTCCTGCAGCACCTGCTGGGCGGGATCCGGTACGCGATGGGGACTGGGGCGATGGATTATCGTCGCGCGCGCCCGGAGGAGAATCGCTTCACCAAAGTAGTGCTGGGGGAACGGCTCAACGAGCCGACGGAGCTTGCCGTGCTCCCCGACGAGCGCGTGCTGTTCATCGAGCGCAAGGGGGCGATCCGGCTCTACACGCCGGCCACAGGGAAGGTCACGCAGGCCGGCACGATCCCCGTGAACCTCACCTACCTCAATGGCGACCAGGCCGAGGACGGACTGCTGGGCCTCGCGATCGACCCGGGGTTCGCGACGAACGGGTGGATCTACCTCTTCTACTCCAAGTCCGGCCCCGAACCACGAAACGTGCTGGCGCGCTTCGCGATGCGCGGTGATTCCGTGGACGTGGCCAGCGGGACGGTGATGCTCGAGGTCGAGGTGCAGCGCGAGCAATGCTGCCACACGGGGGGCTCGATCGCCTTCGACGGGCGTGGGAACCTCTTCCTCTCCACCGGCGACAACTCCAACCCGTTCGCCAACGGCTACGCGCCGATCGACGAACGCCCGGGGCGCATGCCGTGGGACGCGCAGAAATCGTCGGCCAGCACCAACGACCTGCGCGGGAAGATCCTGCGCATCCATCCGGAGCCGGACGGGTCGTACACGATCCCCACGGGGAACCTCTTTCCCCCGGGGACGCCGAAGACGCGTCCCGAGATCTACACGATGGGGCATCGCAATCCGTACCGGATCTCGATCGACGCGCACACCGGCGTGCTGTACTGGGGAGATGTGGGCCCCGATGCCTCGGTCGACTCCGTCGATCGCGGCCCCGCCGGCCAGGATGAAGTCGGGCGCGCCGCGCGCCCCGGCAACTACGGCTGGCCGCACTTTGTCGGCGACAACAAGGCGTATCGCGACATCGACTACGCGACGATGCGCATCGGGCCGCCGTTCGATCCCGAGCACCCGCGGAACGACTCGCCGAACAACACGGGGCTCACCGAGCTTCCGCCGGCGCAGAAGGCGTTCATCTGGTATCCGTACGGTCCGTCGGCCGACTTTCCGCTCGTCGGCTCGGGGGGGCGCGCCGCGATGGCGGGGCCGGTGTTCTACCGCGAGGACTTCGCCTCGGCGGCACGCCCATTGTCGGCGTGGTATGACGGGAAGCTCTTCATCTACGAGTGGATGCGCGGCTGGATCATGGCGGTGACGATGGACGCGAACGGGAACTTCGCCGCGATGGAGCGCTTCCTGCCCAGTTCGAAGTTCGCGAACCCGGTCGACATGCAGTTCGGGCCCAACGGCGACCTCTACCTGCTCGAGTACGGGACGACGTGGTTCAAGGGGAACGACGATGCGCGCCTGATCCGCATCGAGTTCAACCCGGGCAACCGCGCCCCCGTCGCGGTCGCCCGCGCCGACAAGACGATCGGCGCGACGCCGCTGCGCGTCGCGCTCGACGGCTCGGCGACGACCGATGCCGACGACGACGCGCTGTCGTACGCATGGACCATCACCGGCACCGGTGGGCGCGTCGTGCGCCGCCTGACGGGCGCACGCCCCTCGCTCACCCTCGCGGCGCCGGGCACCTATTCGGCCACACTCACGGTCAGCGACGCCCAGGGGGCGAAGTCGACGTCGCAGCTCTACCTCACCGCGGGGAACGAGCCGCCCGCGGTCGCCATCGACGTCGCCGGCGACAACACGACGTTCTACTGGCCGCACACGCCGGTGCACTACGTCGTCCGCGTGACCGATCGCGAGGACGGGTCGCTGGCAACGGGGCGCATCGCGGCCAGGCGCGTGCGCGTGTCGGCGCAGTACCTCACGGAAGCGCCGGCGATGGGTGGCGCGGCGTCGGCCGTGCCCCACGCGGACGGGAAGGCGTTGATCGAGGGGGGCGATTGCCTCGGGTGCCACAAGGTTGACCAACGCTCGATCGGGCCGGCGTACACGGCGGTGGCGGCGAAGTACGCGACCGATTCCACGGCGGCCGCGCGACTCGCGTCCAAGATCCGCGCTGGCGGGACTGGCGTCTGGGGGAAGGTGATGATGCCAGCGCATGCGCAGCTCTCCGAGCGCGACGCACGACTCATGGTGCGCTACATCCTGGGGCTGGCGCCGCGCGAGTCGGCGGCGATGACGCCGCTCCCCGTACGCGGGCGCTACCTCCCGCCCGATTCGGCGAGCGCGACGTCCGGAGGCATCGTCCTGCGCGCGACCTACACCGATAATGGTGCAAACGGCCGCCTTGGCGTGACGACCGAGACGTCGCGGTTGCTGCGGGCGCCGACGTTGGCCCTGGCCGAGGGGGAACTCTCGGAGGGGGTGGCGACGAAGGAGGTCGCCGGCATCCCGGGTGACGTGGTCGCGGTGAGCCGATCGGGCGCGCACCTGCGGCTCAGGGGGATCGACCTCACGGGGATCGGCGGAGTGGCGATCGCCGGCGTGGCGCTCGCGGCCGACAATGCCGCCGGCGGAACCATCGAGGTGCGGCTCGACTCCCTGAGCGGGCCGCTGGTGGGAACGACGGAGGCGATGGGCGCGAAGGGCGACAAGGCGCTCGACCGGCGGCGCGTGCCGGTGCCAGCGACGCCGGGGGTACACGATCTCTATCTCGTGTTCCGGAACGAGCGTGCGACGCGTGGGCAGCTCTTGTTGTACGTGACGACCGCGACATTCGAGCGCCCATGAGGAGGCCACGTCGAATCGCGCACCGCGTCGGAGCTTTCGGACTCGTACAAGGAGGATGGATGAGATCGCTCGCTGCAGGGCTCCTTATTGCCGTCGCCCTCCTGCCGACGAACATGTCGGCCCAGGCCGGGCGGGCCGGTCGGCCCAACATCATCTACATCATGAGTGACGACCACGCGGCGCACGCGATCGGCGCGTACGGGTCGCGCGTGAACGAGACGCCCAACCTGGACCGGCTCGCGCGCGAGGGCGCGCTGCTGACGAGCGCCTTTGCCACCAATGCGATCTGCACACCGAGCCGTGCCGCGATTCTGACCGGTCAGTACGCGCACATCAACGGCGTGACGATGTTCAATCGATTCGATGGTTCGCGCATGACCGTCGCGCGGTTGCTGCAGCAGAGCGGCTATCACACCGGCATGGTCGGCAAGTGGCATCTCGGGAGCGACCCCGTGGGCTTCGACCGATGGGAGATCCTCCCCGGGCAGGGGGTGTACCACGACCCCCTGTTCTATACCGCGACCGGCGAAAAGACGTACACGGGACGGTACGTGACCGATGTCATTACCGACTTGGCGCTTGATTTCCTGGCAACCCGTCCGCGCGACAAGCCGTTCTTCCTGATGCTGCACCACAAGGCCCCTCACCGGCCATGGGAGCCAACGGAACCCCACGCCGCACACTTCGCGGCGCAGCACATTCCTGAACCGCTCACGTTCTGGGATTCGTACGCGACGCGCACGGATGCGCTTCACGAGAACCAGCAGCGCGTCGGTGCCGACCTGACCAATCGCGACTTGAAGCGGGCGCCGCCGACTGGCCTCGAGGGGCCGCAGCTCGCGAAGTGGCGACAGACCAAGCCGGACACGGTGACCATCATGCGCGGCGGCAACCCCGTCACCCTGACCGGGGAAGCGCTCGTGCGGTGGAAATATCAGCGGTACATGCAGGACTACCTGGCGACCATTCAGTCGGTGGACGAGAGCGTCGGCCACGTGCTGGCGTACCTGGCCAAGGCGGGCCTCTCGCGCAACACCCTGGTCGTCTATACCAGCGACCAAGGGTTCTTTCTTGGCGATCACGGCCTCTTTGACAAGCGCTTCATGTACGAAGAGTCGATCCGGATGCCCTTCCTCGTGCGCTGGCCGGCTGGCATCAGGCCGGGCACCAGGAGCGACGCCATCGCCCTGAACGTTGACTTCGCGCCCACCTTCCTGGAGGTCGCCGGCCTCCCGACGCCAGCCGACATGCAAGGACGAAGCCTGCTGCCGCTCCTGCGAGGCCGCCCGCCAGCGGATTGGCGCACGGCGATGTATTACCGCTACTACCACGACCCCGGTGACCACAATACGAGGGCGCACTACGGCGTCCGCACGCGCACGCACAAGCTGATCTATTTCTGGAAGAAGGATCAGTGGGAACTCTTCGACTTGGTGAACGATCCGTACGAGGTCCACAATCTGTACGGCCAGCCTGGTCAAGCGGCCCTGACCGCAACCCTGAAGGCTGAGCTCGCGAGACTGAAGCGGGACATGCGCGACACCGACCAGTTGGCCGACGAGCAATTGCCGAATGGCGTGGACGGCCCGGTGGCGCGGTTACGGGGGAAGTGACGAACGCGACGATTCCCGCGACGTCGTCCAAGGCCTGAGCCGGCGAACGGGGAGGACCCGGCGCTATCCGCGGCTTCCGGGAGTTGCTAGACGGCGGTAGCCTTCGTGGGGATTGGGCAGCGCGATTCCATGTAGACCCTTGGGTGGCCAGAATGAATCCAGCGAAAGTCGTCCGGAGCAACGTGGTCACACTCACTGACCTCCCCAATGTCGGTAAGGCCACTGCCGGCGATTTACGACTGCTGGGCATCAAGCATCCACGTGACCTGCAGGGGCGCGACCCCTACGACATGTTCGATCAGCTCTGTGCGATCACCCGATCGAATCAGGATCCGTGCGTCATCGATGTGTTCCTCTCGGTGACCGCATTCATCAATGGCGGCGAGCCGAAACCGTGGTGGTCGTTCACGGCGGAGCGGAAGGCGGTGGGGCGGCAGAGAGTGCAGGCGAAGTAGCGCGGTGTTCCACGCTCGGCGTCAGCCGGAGGACAGTGCATTGATTTCATACGAGCAAGCGGGGCGACGGGCGTTGGTCCTTCTGCTCGCCTTGAACGGCATCATGTTTGTCGTGGAGATTGTCATCGGCTGGCGCGCCGAATCCATGGGGCTCGTCGCGGATGGGCTCGACATGGGCGCAGATGCCGCCGTGTATCTGTTGGCGCTGCTGGCGATCGGGGCGCGGGACGGCCGGAAGCTCGCCGCCGCGCGATTTGCCGGCCACGTACAACTGTTGCTGGCCGTCGTCGCGATCCTGGAAATTGGCCGCCGCGCGCTCCTGGGGAGTGCTCCCGAAGCCCCCACGATGATCGGCATTTCCGCTGCTGCCCTCGTGGTGAATGTGGCCTGCCTCACCGTGCTTCGCCGCTACCGCGACGGTGAGGTGCACCTTCGGGCGGCATGGATCTTTTCAGCGACCGATGTCCAGGCAAACCTCGGGGTGCTGGTAGCCGGTGTCCTCGTCGGAGCCCTGAAATCGCCAATCCCAGATCTGGTGATCGGACTCGTTGTCTGCTGGCTCGTGCTCCGTGGTGCACTCCGCATCAGACGTCAGGTTGCGGCGGCGGAAGCCAGCGCGCTGCAGCTGGTCGCCTCGCACCCCAGCTAACACGCCCTCGTTGCGCTCGGGGCCGGACGCCTCGGCCCCGAAGCGCACGACCTCCGACCGCTTTCGACCCAGCCGACCTGTCCCTACCTTTTGGCATGCCGCCTCTTCCGTCTGACATCCTTGCCGCAATCCACGGCTGGGATCACGCGATGCTGACCAATGACGCTGACGCCATTGGCCGCTTCATGGCTCCCGACTGGGTCATCATCGGGACGGATGGGAGCGTGGATGGGCGGGAGCGGTTCCTGAGCTTGATTCGGTCAGGCGATCTGACCCACGACGTCATGGAGTCCAGGGATATCCAGGTCAGGCTGTTTGGTGATGTCGCCTTCGCCGTGGCCGAAGGAACCTCGGGTGGACAGTTTCGTGGCCAGCCCTTTCGCCTGGTGGAGCGCGTCTCCTGCCTCTTCCATTGGAGCAACGGCGGATGGCTCTGCCATTCCACACACCTGTCGCTGATCCGAGCAGTCCCCGCCGAGGCATAGCGACGAGGAGCAAGGCATCATGCAGGCGGCCGCGGTTCCAGCCTTGTGCTCCCCCACCAGAGCAGCAGACCGATCGCCAGCACGACGAGAAACTGGATCATCTCGCCGATCGGTCGTGCCAGGAGGAGCACGGCGCACATGCCCACACACAGGGCGGATACCCCTCTGCCTGCCGGAACGCGGAACACCGTCGCGGCCGAATCGTCGGATCGCCGCAGGACGGGGAGCGCCGCACAGGTGACCAGGTAGATGATGACGCGCAGGCCGACGGTGATGGTCAGTGCCGATGTGAAGGTCGTCATCAGCGTGAACAGGAGCATGCCGCCGGCCGACACGAGGATGCCGAGGAATGGTGTCTGGTACTTCGGATGCACGGCGGCGATGGCAGGCCACAGCTGCCCTCGCTCGGCCATCGCAAAGGGCATCCGACCCGCGGCGAGGATGATGGCGTGGGCCACGCCGAGCGTCGAGACCAGCGCGCCGACGACCATGACGGCAGCCCCGACGGGTCCGAACAGCCGTGCTGCCGCATCGGCGAGCGGTCGTGCGGAGGTCCCCAGGTCGGGTAACGTCCCCACCGCCACTACCTGGACCCCCACGTACACCGTGGCGACCACCGCCAGGCCTGCCAGGAGGGCGAATGGAATGGTCCTCACCGGGTCGCGTACTTCGCCCGCAGGTACCCCCAGAGTCTCGAAGCCGCTGAAGGCGTAGATGGCGAGGAACACCGTGCTGGCCATCGCGGCCATCCCGGGGGCCGTACCACCGCCGCCAGCCGCCATCGATCCGGTGGCGCGGAAGAGATCGACGTCGAGGTAGAAACTGCCGACCACGATGAAGAGCGCGAGCGGAGCGAGCTTGCCGATCGTGAGCGCGGTGTTCACGAGGGCGGCGCGTCGAATCCCCAGCACATTGACCATCGCCAGCACGACGACGACCGCGAGGATGACCGCGGCACGCCACACGCCCGTGGTGATGCCGGGCACGAACCACCCGGCGTAGTT
Organism: Gemmatimonadota bacterium; assembly: GCA_016704275.1. NCBI lineage: Bacteria > Pseudomonadati > Gemmatimonadota > Gemmatimonadota bacterium. Next base: position 305,686 of record JADJAK010000006.1, on the reverse strand, counting down.
CACCATCAGATTGGTCACCGCGGCGAAGCCGCCGAGTTGGGTGACCCACATGAGCCATCCCACTTCGAAGCCGACGACCGGCCCGAAGGCACGATAGGCGTACAGGTACGGGCCGCCCGTGTCGCTGAATCGGCTGCCGACCTCGGCAAAGCAGAGGGTGATCAGAGAGACCGCCAGGGCTGCACACACCATGGCGGCCACGCTGTATGGTCCGACCCCCGCGTAGAGAACGGCCGGAATCCCGAAGATGCCCGCCCCGATGACTCGGTTGACGGCGAAGGCAGAGAGGTCACGACGACCCAGCGCACGGTCGAGGGCAGGCTCGGCGGGTGTGACGGATGGAATCGGCATGAGGCGGGCAATTCCTCCTTCCTGGGTGTCCCGGGAATGACCAGCGTGCCGGCATGCCACGCGACCTGCTGCCGCGAAGCAATGATTGCCTGACGGCCGCACGAACGGTAGACAGCGACGAGCCCCGCCGCCGGGTCGGTGGGTCTCGTCCCGAGGGGGTGGGTGGCGGCTGGCGCACGCGGATGCCGGTGGTAGCTTTCGCTTCGCGGTCGCCTGCCCCGTGCGCCTTCAGCGCTGGCACGCACCCTCACACCGCGGAGCCAGCCCTCATGAAACGTCTCCTCCTGCTGTCAGTCGCCCTGCTCCTCCCGAGCACCGCCTCGGCGGATGTGCGGCTTCCCGCGATCATTGCCGACGGGATGGTGCTCCAGCGCAATGCGCCGTTGCGATTTTGGGGTTGGGCCGAGGACGGCGAGACGGTGACGGTCGAGTTTCTTGGTCAGAAGCGCACCGTGACCGCCACACGGGGCGCGTGGGAGGTGACGCTCAAGCCGGTCACGACCGCCGGGGGCCCATTCCGCCTGGTGATCGCCGGGAAGAACCGGATTGAGTTCTCGGACATCCTCGTGGGTGAGGTCTGGCTGTTGTCGGGGCAGAGCAACATGGAATGGAGCCTCAAGAATTCCTTCCAGTCCGCCGACGCGATCGCCACGTCGGCCAATCCGAACATTCGACTCTTCATGGTGCGCAACAGCAGGTCCGACGAGCCCACGAACGACGTCGAGGTGCAGCAGCCCTGGGGCGCTGCCTCTCCCGAGACGACCGCGGGGTTTTCGGCGGTGGGCTACTTCTTCGGGCGAGCGCTCAACGCCAAACTGGGGATTCCCGTCGGCCTGATCTCCGCGGATTGGGGTGGCACGCCCGCCGAGGCCTGGACACCGGAGCCACGGCTGCGCAGCAGCGCGTCACTCCAGTCGATCATCGACAACTATGCCGCCGCCACGCCAGGCTACGAGGAACGGCTCAAGAGCTGGCAGGAGGCGTCCGACAAGGCCAAGCGGGATGGCACCAGTGTCCCCGGCCGCCCGAATCGCTGGCGCTACAGCGAGCTCTACAATGCGATGATCGCCCCGCTCACCCGCTTCCCGATCAAGGGTGCGCTGTGGTATCAGGGCGAGTCGAATGCATCGCGCGCGATGCAGTACCGTGAGTTGTTTCCCGCGATGATCGACGCCTGGCGAGCACAGTGGGGTATCAAAGACTTTCCATTCTTGTTGGTTCAGCTTGCTCCGTTTCAAGGAAGTGGGTCCGACAAGCTGGAGTACGCGGAGCTCCGCGAGGCGCAGGAGATTGCCACGCAGCGGCTCAAGAACGTGGGGATGGTGGTGATCACCGACGTTGGTGAGGAGAAGGACATCCACCCCAAGAAGAAGCAGCCCGTCGGAGAACGACTGGCCCTGCAGGCTCGGAAGCTTGCGTATGGCGAAAGGGATCTGGTCGCGGTCGGCCCCACCCCTCACGCACGCGCGCTTCGAGGGTGCCAAGGCCGTCCTCACCTTTGACCATGTCGGCTCCGGACTGGTATCCGGTCCCGAGGGCAAGCTTGTCGGCTTCACCATCGCCGGTGACGATGGCGTCTTCGCGGTCGCCGACGCGGTCATCGAGGGGAGAGGCCGCGTCGTGGTCAGCGCCGCCGCGGTCGCACGACCCCGCGCCGTGCGCTATGGCTTCCTGAACTTTCCCGTGGTCAAGCGCTGGAACAAGGAAGGCCTCCGCGCAGCCCCCTTCTGAACCGACATCCCCAAGTGAGACGCGCCGCATGGGAATTCTGACCTTCAGCCTCAACCTGACCCTGGACGGCTGTGTCGACCACCGGGAAGGGATCGCCGACGACGAGACCCACGCCTTCTTTACCCGCCTCATGGATGAGGGCGGGGCGATGCTGTGGGGCCGCGTCACCTATGAGATGATGGAGAGCTTTTGGCCGGCGGTGGCCCGCGGCGACGTCGAGGCGCCGTCCGCGTTGCGCGACTGGGCGGTGAGCCTGGAGGCCAAGCCGAAGTATGTCGTGTCGTCGACACGAACGCACTTCCCGTGGACCAACAGCCACCACATGTCCGGCGATCTGCGCACGAGCGTGCAGCAGTTGAAGGACGCGACCCCGGCCGGCGTGCTCCTCGGGAGCGGCAACCTCGCGACCCAGCTGGACCGGCTCGATCTGATCGACGAGTACATCTTCCTGGTCCACCCCAGGATCGCCGGCCACGGCCCGACCCTGTTCCAGGACGGGCTGCCCAGCACGCGACGCCTCGACCTGGTCTCGGCGACGCCGTTCCGGAACGGCGTGGTCGCCATGCACTACCGGCGTGCGGGCGACTGAGAACGCGCATCTCCATTCCGAACAAGGCAACGCGGATGAAGCTCAACAATTTCAGGAGCACAAGGGGCAGGCTGCGCCGCGCGTTCCTGCTGGCCACGTGTTGCGTGCCGGTGTGGGTCGTGGCCGTCGATGCCCAATCGCGCCCGCCTGTCTCGCGCTCGACCCCGACCGGAGCGGCCCGGCGCGAGCCAGGGTCGCCCGCGCTCGCCCTCACCCACGTCTCCGTGGTCAACGTCGAGAGCGGGCAGGTGTCTCACGACTACACGGTCGTGATCGCTGGTACGCGCATCGTAGCAGTGGGTCCGCGCGCGCGCATTCCAGTCGGAGCCCGCGTCATCAATGCGAGCGGCAAGGTCCTGATTCCCGGCCTCTGGGACATGCACAGCCATTCGTTGGACCGGTGGGAGTGGTCGTCCTTGCTCAACGTGGCCAACGGCGTGACCGGGTTTCGTGATCCCGGGGCCGTGAAGCCCACGGATGAGATTGTTCGACTGCGCCGCTCCGTGGGAGCAGGACACACCTTCGGGCCGCGGTTTGTCGCGAGTGGTACGATCATCGACGGGTCACCCAAGTCCCGGGCGACCTACGTGGCCATCGACAGCCCGCTGGCGATGCGCGTCGAGATGCAGCAACGTCAGCGCGCGGGGCTCGACTTCATCAAGGTGTACACGCGGCTCTCTCGCGACGTGTTCCTCGCCGCAGCGGACGAAGCAAAACGGCTCGGCATCCCCTTGACGGGGCACGTGCCGCTGGCGATCACGGCGGCAGAGGCTTCGGACGCGGGCATGAGGAGCATCGAGCATTCGTACCGGCATCGCATGGCGTGCGCGACGGCGGAGGACGAGATCCGACGGCTGCTCCGGGATCTGATCGCGATCGGGGTGGCGGGGGACGACCAGCGCTACGCGGCCACCGAAGACTCCGCATTCGTGCTGGGGCTGAACACGTACAGCCCTGAGCGCTGCCGGCAATTGGGCGAGCGCTTTGCCCGGAATGGCACCTGGTTCGTGCCAACGCTCGTGGAGATGCAGACACGGTTCGTGTCGGAGTATCCGTTGAGCGACGAGTTCAAGAATCGCTTCAAGGATCCGCGGTTGCGTTACGTCGCTCCGGAGCGCGTGCTCGAGTGGCGGACCGCCATGACGCTCGACGCGGGAATCGTGCAAGGACAGTTCAGCTATGGGCCACGCGGGCCCGATAGCCTCCTCGCCGAGCGTGCGCGCGAGGTGGCGAACCGTCTGCGAATGCCTGCCGACCTGCAGCGCGGCGGTGCGCTGTTGCTGGCTGGTACGGACGTCGACAACCGGTTCCCGTTTCTGTTTTCGGGTTCAGCCTGCACGATGAACTCGCGTTGCTGGTCAAGGGTGGCTTGACCCCGTTGGCCGCACTGCAGAGCGCGACCATCAATCCGGCGCGATTTCTTGGACGCGAGCAGGAGTTGGGGACCGTGGCCGAAGGCAATCTGGCCGACCTGGTCCTCCTTGATGCGAATCCGCTCGACAACATTGGCAATACGCGACGCATCGCGGCAGTGGTACTGAACGGGCGCTATCTCTCACGTGCAGAGCTGGACAGGCTGCTCGATCGCGCCGCCGCAATCGTCAAGCGGTAGCGCGGCAGCAGTGTCACAGGGGTGGTGTTTGGCCGGATAGCCAATCGCACGCCTCCTTCACGCCGCTCCCAAGCAGAGTTCATCGAGGCGGGTGTAGCTATGCTCCATGCCCTCGGCCATGCCGGTGGAGACCGCGTCCTCGCGCGCTTCCTTCGAGGCGAACGTCATGGTGCAGAGAAGCGTCGTGATGCCGTTGTCTTCACGGAGTGCCAGTGACACGATGCAGGGATCGCCAACGGGCATGGCGAAGCCCGCATTCCCCGGATCGAAGAACTGTTCGTGGACGAGCGTGGACGGTTCGTCGACGGCGGTGAAGGTGCCGAAGAAGCCGAACTGTTGGCCGTCCTCGAGGTTTCTCCACAGCCACTTGTAGCTGCCGCCGACACGGACATCCATGTCGCACACCGGCATGTCCCAGCCGTCATAGCCCTGCCATTGCCGCACGAGGTCTGGCCTGACATGCGCATCCCACACCAATTGGCGGGGCGCATTGAACGTGCGTGTGACGCACACGTCCCGATCATTCGGCAAGGTCACTTCGGCGGGCTTGGGCATCGGCTTCTCCTGGGTACGTAGTCGTGATGGCGCGCCGACCTGGGCTACCTGGTGGTCTTGCGCTTGGACGGCGGGGCCTGAAGCACCTCCAGCAGCGTATCGAGCCGCTGGTAGTTCTGTTCGAAGATCTCGCGGTACCGCTCGATCCAATCGACGGCCTCTGCCAGTCGCTTCGGTTCCAGCTTGCGGGGACGCCGCTGAGCATCGACGCCGATCGAGATGAGGCCGGCGCGCTCCAGCACTTTCAGGTGCTTGGAAATGGCCGGCTGGCTCATCGCGAACGGCTTGGCGAGTTCCGTCACGGTGGCCTCACCCGTCGCCAGGCGCGCCAGGATGGCGCGGCGCGTGGGGTCGGCCAGGGCGGCGAAGGTGAGGTCGAGGTATTCCGAAGCGTACATAACCACCTCTTTCCATAAGGATATGGTTATATACAATACCAAAACAGAGCCGTCAAGCCCATGGGCCAAGGCCCGTCAGGCCCGGCGTAGCTTCCGGGGCGCACCCGCTACTTGCCACACTCCTTCACTATCCTCGCCACCACCGCCGCCGGGTTGCCGAGCGAGGCGGCCGTCTTGATGGCCAGGCCGGTCGCGCGGAACACCGTCGGTGGCTCCCCGTGTCCGCTGTTCTGCACGATCGCGCTCTGGCGCAGGAAGTCGATCGTGACGATCGATCGGTAGGGATCGGCGAGGTTGTCGCCGATCTCACCCGCTGGTCGCGATAGTCGTACGGCGCATTGTTGTCATCGACGCGCACCATCACCATCCGCACGGGCTGCTGCTTCGCCGGCCCGAACAGCATCACGAACGCCCGGTGTCCCTCGGGAAGGTTCGGCACGGTGATCTTCCCGCAGGATGCATTCTCCTCCGTCGCCGCCACGATCGGCACCAGCGAATCCACGGGGACCGCCTTCACCATGATCGGCCCGGTCGGCGTCATGGCCCGCGGCGCTTCGCTCGGGGGCGGCGCGCTGGGCTTGCCCGTGGCCGAGGTGCGGAAGGAGTACGCCCAACTCCACCCCAGTTTCCGGTCGTCTCGCTCGACCCGGAAGGCCATCACGGTCTTTCCTGGATCGACGAGCAGCTTGGCAGGATAGGTGCCGCACACTTGAAGGGTGTTTTCGCAGCGGGAGATCGTCACCTCCGTGATGGTGATCGCGTACTCCAGGTCATTGCGGAAGTAAATCTTCCGCGCCGCCCCATCGGCTTCGAGGACGTCCCAGTACTGGTACGGCTGTCCCGGCACCGGCGGGCGCGACTGGGCGGCGAGCGGATTGGCGGTCATGGTCCAGCATGCGGCAAGCACTGCCAGGGCGGCCACGCGGTACCGAAGCATCGGGATTCTCTGAAAGGGATCTGGTCAAATTCGCACCGGACGCGCCACCGGGCAACCGGTGGCGCACAGCCGGGACGGGCGCTCGCAATTGCCTTGGTTCGCTCGGCGCTCGTATCCTTCGCCGGGAGCTGAATCCAAGCGTCTCGCCGCACGCCACTCCCGACGCGTGGCGTCCCGCCCAACCGGCACTTGCCGCCAGCGAGGCCTGAATTGGCTACTCCAGGCTACCGACGCGACCGGCGCGTCGCGATCTGTGCCGGACTGGCGATCATCGCGACCACGACCGGTTGCTCCGCCGCGCCTGACTCGCGGAACTCGGTGCAGTCCGCGCAGGTCGACTCACTCTTTCGCAGCACGATCCGTCCGGACGCGCCGGGCTGTGCCGTCGGCGTCTACCGTAGCGGCGAGATCGTGCTCGCGCGCGGGTATGGGGTTGCGAGCATCGAGGACGGACGCCCGCTCACCTCGCGTTCGACGTTCAACCTGGGCTCCGCCTCGAAGCCGTTCACCGCACTTGCGGCGCTCATGCTGGTGGAGCGCGGCCAGCTCGCCCTGGACGACGACGTGCGTCGCTGGGTGCCGGAACTCCCAGACTATGGCCGCCCGATCCGCGTGTTCGATCTGTTGCAGCACACCAGTGGCCTCCGCGATTTCGGGACACTCGAGGTGCTTGCCGGACGAGACGTCACGACCCAGACGCAGTTCCTCCGCCTCATCGCGTCGCAACGTGGCCTGAACTTCGAGCCGGGAACGCGGCACGAGTACAGTCACACGGACTTCGGTGTACTCGGTCTGATCATCCAGCGCGTCGTCGGCGTTCCGTTCGGTCAACACATGCAGCAGGCGGTGTTCGCCCCCTTGGGAATGCATGCGAGTTTCGTTGACGACCGAAGCACTAACGCTTCGAGAGACCGGGCCTTCGGTCACTCCGTCTCGCTCGAGGGGCCGAGCGTCGAGTTCCCCACCTCGCAGACATTTGGTGGGGACAACGTCTATGCCTCGGTCGAAGATCTCGCCCGCTTTGACCGCAATTTCGACCGACCACTGGTGGGCGGAGAGGCGACGATCGCGCGCATGCTCAGCCGACCGGTGCTTCCGAGCGGCGACACCATCCCGTACGCCTATGGCCTCCGACTCGGCGTGTACCGGGGGCTCAAGACCATTTGGCGCCGTGGCCACCCCCCGGGCACGCACGCTGTGTTTTTGCGATTTCCGGAGCAGCGATTCACTGTCGCCACGCTCTGCAACTCCGACGATCTCGAGGCGCCGCGGTTGGCTGAGCGTGTGGCGGACATCTATCTCGGGGCTGCAATGAGTCCGGCGAGCAAACGCGCGCCAGCGCCCACCGCCGTCGTGTTGCCGCCCGACGCACTCGCGCGGTATGCCGGCACCTATCGGCCGATCGACGACCCGTGGGACGTGTGGCCCATCGAGGTGCGGCAGGGCGTCCTGGGGGAGGTCGTCTTCGACGATGCGACGGACGAAGTGTTCTATCCGATGACACCTGCCGGCGATGGTCGCTTCTTCGAGGTTGGGCGCACGGGCGTGGTGGGGCGATTTACGTTCCGGCCAACGGCTTCGGGCGGTCCCCTGCGGCTGGAGATGTCCTGGAACGACGAACCCATCGGCGCATCCGAGCGGGTCACGGATGCGGCAATCTGGCGACCGTCCGCCGTCGCCATCGCCGAGTATGCCGGGTTCTGGTCTTGCCCGGACCTCGATGCCGGATGGCAGCTTGAGGCTCGCGGTGCAAAGCTCTTATTGCGCCGGCCCGGTCAGGTTGACCTGACCCTCCGGCCAGTGGCCCGCGACCAATACCTGCGAGGCTTCGGGCCGGACGGCGCCGTGTCGGCGCGACTGCAGTTCCGTCGCGATCGCGCCGGCCGGGTGAGCGAACTGGTCGTGTCGACTCCGCCGGGCGAGGACTCGGTCCGCGACCTGCGCTGTACTCGGGCAGGTTCGAATTCTTGACCTCGTTTTCGAGCGCAGACATGGCACCAGACCAAGCACACCCCGATGACCGATCGAACGGCTGGGAAGACGTGGCCGCCACGTTCATGGCCGTGCGATCGCGCGCCGGGGTGGGCGCCGTCCGGGCGTGGGCGCGGTCAGTGCGGCCGGGGGGTGCCGTGCTCGACTTGGGGTGCGGAAGTGGCGTGCCGATCGCGGAGACATTGCTGACGTGTGGCTTCGACGTCCATGGCGTCGACGCCTCCCCAAGCCTGGTGGCGGGGTTTCGAGATCGATTCCCGCACGCGGCGGTCGTGTGCGAGGCCGTCGAGGACTCGACGTTCTTCAATCGGACCTTCGACGGGGTGGTGGCCATTGGGCTGCTCTTCCTGCTGTCGGAGTCCGCGCAACGGGACGTGATTCGCCGGGTCGCAGCGGCACTGCGACCCGGCGGGCAGTTCCTCTTCACCGCACCGGTGGAGCCGTGCCGTTGGACCGACTCGCTCACCGGCCGCGCGTCGCAGTCGCTGGGCGCCGAGGCGTATGGCGAGGCCCTCGCCGAGGTCGGTCTCAGTGTCGGTGCCACGGACGTTGATGAAGGCGGGAATCACTACTACGCGGCCATGCGTCCTCTCGGCACGCGCTGACGGCGCACCGCTTCGACGGGCTGGTATATTCGCCATGTCGCCATGTGGGCGCGATCGCACCACCAGTGGAGGCTCCGCCATGCAGCCACGATTCCGGCCAACCATCATCGTCGCCCTGCTCGCCACCCTCGGCGCCACGGCGACGCCAGACACGTTGTCGGCGCAGGCCCAGGGGTTGCGCGCCCTGGAAGGGGAATGGATCTACGTCGAGGACCGCACCGAGGGGCGCGCCCTCGAGCAACTCGGTCCGCCGATGAGCTCCACCTTCTCGATGCGCGTGGAGCAGGGCGCGGTCATCCTGGTGCGCGGCCATGGCTCCGGGCACACCAACGTGCGGGTTGCCCTCGACGGAGCCACCACCACCATCACGGAGCCGACGCAGGCGGTGCACTACCGCGGCGCGTCGAAGGACGATGCGTTCACCTATCAGGTGAACTTCGTCCGCAGCTCCACCAACACGCCCGACGGGCTGATTCGGCGCGAGTTCCGCATCACGCCCGAGGGGCTGCTCGTACGCGCCGCGTCCGCAGCGGCCGGCCCGTATGAATCGGTCGCGCTCTACCGCCACGCCGAAGACATCGCGATGCCCGCGCCGATCAAGGCCGCCATTGGCGACATGGCGTGGCTGGCCGGCCCATGGGTGGGGACGAGGAGCTCGGGGTCGTCGATCGAGGAGCGATGGAGCCCCGCACTGGGCGGTGCGATGCTCGCCACCTCGCGGACGGTCTCCCGCGGCAAGATGTCGGCGTTCGAGTACCTGCGCATCGTCGAGCGTGACAGCGGGCTGGTCTACATCGCCCAGCCCGGCGGCGCTCCGCCAACAGTGTTCGTGCTCACCGAGCTGACGAAGAGCCGCGCCGTCTTCGACAACCCGCGCAACGACTATCCGAAGCGGATCGTCTACGAGCTCTCGGCCGACGGAGCGCTGCGCGCCACGATCGGCTTCATGAAGGGTGGCACGCCCCGGCGCTTCGACTACACGCGTGAAGCCCGATAGGACCCGAACTCCTGAGGACCGCACCGGAACGATGCGCACACTTCTGCCATTCCTCCTCAGCCTCTCCCTGGTGTCGGCCTGCGGCCAGCCACTTGCCAGGACCGCGGCGGCGCCGCGCAAAGCGGTCTTCATCATCCTCGATGGCATCCCGGCCGATGTGATCGAACGGGTGGCCACGCCGTCGATCGATGCGATCGCGGCGGCCGGCGGCTATGCGCGCGCCCATGTCGGCGGCGAACTGGGTGGCCCCACCGAGACACCGACCATCTCGGCGCCCGGCTACATCAGCCTGCTGACGGCGACGTGGGCCAACAAGCACAACGTCCGCGGGAACAGCAAGCTGTCGCCCAACTACGACTACTGGAACATCTTCCGGATCGTCGAGTCGGTCGATCCCTCCCGCCAGACCGCGATCTTCTCCACCTGGCTCGACAACCGGACGGTGCTCCTCGGCGAAGGCCGCCCCGACGCAGGCAACTTCCGGCTCGATCATGCCGCCGACGGCTTCGAGCGGGACACCGTCGCCTTCCCGCACGATCCGGCGTCGAAATACATCCTGGCCATCGATGAACGCGTGGCACGGACGCCGCCGCGTACATCGCGGCGAAGGGTCCGGACCTTTCGTGGGTCTATCTCCAGCACACCGACGACGCCGCGCATGCCAACGGCGACGGCGAGGGGTTCGACACGGCGGTGCGGCAGGCGGATGCCCGGGTGGGGCGCATCTGGGAGGCGGTCAAGCAGCGTCAGGCGATGGGCGAAGAGTGGATGATCGTCGTGACCACCGACCACGGGCGCGATGCGCCAACGGGCAAGGGTCACGGTGGGCAGTCCGTCCGTGAGCGCACGACGTGGATCGTGACCAACCAGTCGGCGCTCGGTCCGCGCTTCACGAATGGAGCGCTGGCGATCGTGGACATCGCGCCCTCGATCCTGCAGTACCTGGGCATCTCCGCGCCGGCGGCGGTGGCAGGGCAGATGGAAGGCGTCTCCTTCCTGCGGCCGCGTGCACGCTGAGGCCAGCGCGCTTCAGACCTTCTGAATTCCCGCTACCCCGTGCTCGACGCGCCACCGGCTCGCCGTTTCCACCGGCGCGCCCGGCCGCGTGATGTACGGCACGGTGCGATAGTCGGTGTGCCACGCCTCCGGCGTGACTCGGCAACTCAAGTAGCCGCGCCGCGCGTTCTGCCATTTGGTGTGCGGGTTCTCGGCCAGTGAAGCTTCATTGACGCCACCGGAGCGATCGGCCCCATCGCCGCCTGAGGCGATACTGGTCCCGACAAACTCCGCGGCCACGATGGGGGCGCCCGGGCGGCGGAAGTCGGCGCTCAGTTCGTTCACCCAGGCGGAGTGGATATCACCGGTGAGCACGACGGTCCGGTTCGGTGCGCGCTTGGCGATCGTGCCGAGCAGGCGGTCGCGGGCTGCGGGGTAGCCGCTCCACTGATCCATCGAGAGCTGGGCCTCGGGTCCGGCACGGAAGTCGAACGGTGCCATCATCACCTGCTGCGCGAGCACCTGCCACCGTGCGCGGTTCGCGCCCAACCCTGCGGTGAGCCACGATTCCTGGGCGTCACCAAGCATGGTGTGCTGCGCACTGCCCCAGTCCCCACACGGCACGACGCGATTGCCGTCGTTGCATGGCTGATCGCTGCGATACTGGCGGGTGTCGAGCGTCCACAGCTGCGCGAGGCTGCCCCACGCCGTGGTCCGGTGAATGGTCAGCTCCGCCCACGACCGAACCCGCGGCACCCGCACCGGCTGGTTCTCCCACCACGCCTGATAGGCCATGGCCCGACGGGCACGCATCTGCTCCTCGGACTCCATCCCGTTCTCGCCGACCGAGCCGGCATAGTTGTTGTCGACCTCGTGGTCGTCCCAGGTGACGAGCCAGGGACAGCTCGCATGGGCGGCCTGGAGGTCCTGATCGGTCTTGTACTGGGCGTAGCGCATGCGGTAGTGCTCGAGCGAGGAGATCTCGATCGTCGCGTGCTTGCGCACGTTGCCATCGCGGCCGCTGTACTCGTAGATGTAGTCGCCGGTATGGGCGATCAGGTCGAAGCGCTCCCTGGCCATGTGCGCGAACGCGGTGTAGTAGCCCGCCTCGTAGCCCTGGCAGCCGGCGACGCCGAGCCGCAGCGAGTCGATCGCGCCTGCTGCCGGGGTGGTGCGCGTCCGGCCGATGGCACTCACCGCATCCCCGGCCATGAAGCGGTAGAAGTAGTCACGGCCGGGCTCGAGCCCCGTGGCGTCGACGTGCACGCTGTGGCCCAGTTCCGGGGCGGCGGTGGCTTGCCCCTTCTGGATCACGCGGCTGAAGGCCTCGTCGGCGGCCAGCTCCCAGCGCACGGCCGTGCGCACCGCGTCCATCCCGTACCCGGGCACCAGCGGCTCGGGCGCGAGCCGCGTCCACAGCATCACGCTGGTGGCGGTGGGATCTCCGGAGGCGACGCCGAGGGCAAAGGGATCGGCCCGGAAGGAGGGGCGCAGGCGGACGCGCCATTCGGTGGGAATGACGGCGGCCAGCGCGGCGTAGCGCGCCAGGTCGAGAAAGGAGCGACGATGCATCCACGGTTCCTGACGAGGGGAGAGCCACTAATCTGCAGGCGGCACCGCCATCGCGCGAGGGATGTGAAGGGACCGTTACGTCGCCCCGCCCAGGAGGTCGGTCCGTCTGCGTATCGTCGGGGAGACCGCACTTGCCGGCGCGATGACGGGATTGGAGATTGAGGGCGCTCCCACCTGTCGAGCCACCGTCGGTGCCCCGAGTGAAAGGCCAATGCCCCCAGGAAAATCCAGATGACGCGAGTTCGAGTCGAGAGCTATACCATCTCCCTTGACGGTTACGGCGCAGGCCCGCATCAGGACCTCAGCAATCCCCTCGGCGTTGGCGGGCCTGATCTGCATCAGTGGCTCTTCCCGACGCGCACCCTGCAGCGCGCCTTGTTCGGCAACGAGGACGGCACCACCGGGGTGGACGACGACTTCGCCGCGCGCGGCTTCCGGAACGTCGGGTCGTGGATTCTGGGGCGGAACATGTTCGGGCCCATCCGCGGCCCGTGGCCGGACATGGAATGGAAGGGATGGTGGGGGGAGAATCCACCGTATCACTTTCCCGTCTTCGTGTTGACGCATCATGCGCGGCCACCCCTCGAGATGGAGGGCGGCACGACCTTCCACTTCGTGACGGGCGGTATTCACGAGGCGCTGGACCGCGCACGCGAGGCGGCGGGCGACCGCGACGTGCGGATCGGTGGCGGAGCGAGCACGATTCAGCAGTACCTGCGTGCGGGCCTCATCGACGAACTGCACCTGGCGATTGCCCCGGTCTTCCTTGGCGCGGGCGAGCGGCTCTTCGAGGGCGTCGACATGCGGGGGCTGGGCTACCGGTGTGTCGCGAGTGCATCCACGGAGAAGGCGACGCACGTGGTGCTGCGTCGGGAGCCATCGTGAGCCCTTCAGCGCCAAGCAGCCAGCCTGCGGCCGAGCGACGCGCAGCGGAATCGACGATGCGTGCCTTGCTGGCCACGATCGCCCCCACGCAGCAACGACTCACCGCCACCGTGCGCCGATGGCTGCGGGCGCGTCTCCCTGCGGCCCATGAGTTGGTTTATGAATATGCCGACTGTGTCGTCCTGAGCTTCTCGCCGAGCGGCCGCGGCATGGAGGGCATTCTCGGCATCCGCACGAGCGAGGACGAGGTCCGGGTGTACTTCAATCCGGGCAAGGGATTGGCCGATCCGGAGAAGCTCCTGCAGGGCACTGCCAAGCTGACCCGGTGGATCACCGTGGAGAGCGCGGCGACCCTGAAGCGTCCGGCCGTCGTGGCGTTGGTCGACCAGGCGATTGCCCGCAATCGGATCCCGTTCGTGCATACCGGGCTCGGGCCGGTGACCATCCAGTCACTGCGATCGAAGAAGTAGCGGCGCCTCAGGGGGTGCGGCGCAGCACCAGTTGCCATTCCGCGGTCACCGGCGCCTTCCGCCCCGCGATCGGATGCATCCACTCGAAGGTGAAGCTGCGAGTCAGGACGACCGCGGTCGCGCCCTTCGTGAAAGTCCCCTTCATCACGCGCCACTCGTCGAGCGGGTTCATCTTGTGGATCATCTCGAATTCGAGGTCGACCGGGCGTGATTCCAGGTCGAACGGCGCCTTGGCCATCCACTCCGGCGGGCCCTGCTTCGGCGTGCGCAGGTAGCTCACGTCGCACCGGCTGAAGATGCGTGGCGATTCGAAGGCGTAGCTCCCCTGATCGACATCGAACTGCAGGATGGACGAGCGCACCTGCGCCTTGGGGTCCGGCTCGTCCCGAGCCGGGCAATGGTACCGCGCGACATCGAGCGTGATGTTCCGGGGCGACGCGATCGGACCGAAATAGGTCGCGCTGTCGTTCACCACCATCTCGATCGGTTGCCGACTGTCGGCGATCCACGTCTCGTAGCGCAGGGTGTCGCGCGTATTCGGAGTTCCGGCAATCCCGCCACCCTTGAACATGCGGTCGAGAACGATCCGTCCGCGGGCAACCCGGTCGACCTTCCAGGTGACCTGCATCTTCCCACCCGCGGGGAGGCGTTCCTCGATCGTGCCACCACCCCGCACGGTGAGGGTGAAGTCTCCGGTCCACGCGGGCTTCGAGGCGGCAACCTTGGTTTGCAGGAGGACGGGCAGCAGGAGCGCGATCAGCATGGGCGGGTCGGGATTGAAGTTGGAGTGGCGGGTTCCGACGAGTGTACCGTGAACCCGCGGTGCTGGCCAGTGGTGGCTCCTGACGAAGGATCTGAGGTATGTTCTCTGGCCGCGTCACCACGCGCAGGCGGCCTCGACACAATCAGGGGGAACGATGGCACGGATCACCGGCATTGGCGGCGTCTTCTTCAAGAGCACCGGCGACCACGCCGCGCTCGGCGCGTGGTACAAGCAGCACCTCGGCCTCTCGCTGGAAGATTGGGGGGGCGCCATCCTCAGTTGGCCGGACGACAAGGCGAGTGATGGCGGACTGACGGTCTGGAACGCGGCGGCCAAGGAGACGAAGTGGTTCAGCCCCAGCACGTCGGCCTTCATGATCAACTATCGCATCGACAACATGGACGAGATGCTGGCGCAGCTCAAAGCCGGTGGCGTCGATGTCCTCAAGGGCCCCGAGTCCCATGAGAACGGCAAGTTCGCGTGGATCATGGACCCTGACGGCAACAAGGTCGAGCTCTGGGAGCCGATGGCCTGGGACGACAAGAACAAGGAAGGATGAGGGCACCAGTGGGGTACCGACCGGGAGGCGCCCGTCGATTCTGAGGATCGGGCCTCAGGATCGGCGCAATTCCTGCATCGGTGGATCGGACCGGTGGGTGTGCCTGCCGGCGACTGTTCCCATTCACCGGCATGTGCCGGTCCGTGACGGAGGGTGACGATGACGCGTTGGCGCATGAGTGCGATCGTGGGGGCCGCCTTCGGCCTGGTGGCATGCGGGCAGCGGGCGCCAGAGCCGGTCGCGGTCGCGACGGCCGCCTGGGCTCCACCGTCGGACTCCGCGATCCCCGAGGGCCCCCTCGGCATGTCCATCCGTCGCGGTCGCGCCCTGCTGATCGACACCCGCGACTCGCTGCCGTCCTACGCCACCAGCTCACTCAATTGCACCAGCTGTCACCTCGACGGCGGTCGTCGAGCCAACGCGGCCCCGCTCATCGGCGTGCATGGTCGCTTCCCGGCCTACCTCTCCCGGGCCGGCGCGGTCGTCTCGCTCGAGGATCGCGTCAATTACTGCTTCACCCGCAGCCTCAGCGGCAACCGACTTCCGTCCGACAGCCGCGAGATGCAGGACATCATCGCGTACCTCGCATTCCTCTCGCATGGCGCGCCGAGCGGCGCACCGGCGCCCGCCCCTGCGATCGCGGGCATTCCGGTCCTGCAGCCCGACCCGACCGCCGGGAAGACCGTGTACACCACCGTGTGCGCATCGTGTCACGGCGCCGACGGGGCCGGGATCGGTGGTGCGATGCCGCGCGCGCCGGCACTCTGGGGTCCGAGGTCCTACAGCATCGGTGCCTCGATGGCACGCGTCGAGCGCGCTGCGTCGTTCATCCGGCACAACATGCCCTTCGGCGCACCAGGCACGCTGACCGATCAGCAGGCGTGGGACGTGGCCGCCTACATCGACGCGCAGCCGAGGCCGGACATGCCGGGGAAGGACGCCGACTGGCCGTCGGGTGGCGCGCCGGATGATGTGCCGTATGCGACGGCCGGCCGAACGGCGTCGATGTCACCACCGCTGTTGCCGCGCGCCACGCCCGAACGTGCCATGGTGCCGCCGCCGCCGTCCGTTCGACCGCGGTAGCGCTACGGTGTGGGTGCCGGTCGGCTCGCGCCAGTCGCCGTGCACCCAAGCAGCGCCGATGCCGGAATCGCTTCGACCTCGCCGTCGAGATTCGCGAAGATCACCAATCCCCCGACGGCAATCGGTCCCGCGCGATCGGATCCCACGTCCCGGCGGAGGGTGCAGCGCAGCACCCCATCCTTGAGTTGCCGCAGCTCGATGACCCCATCACGCCCCGCAATGATGACCTGATCGCCGAGGATGAGTGGCGGGCCACGGGATGCGTGCGCCTGCCCGCCCCAGACAATTGCCCCGGTCTTCGGGGCAAAGGCGAGGACGGTGTCGGCGATCGGCAGGATGACGACGCCGAGTCCGTCCTGGATTGCGGCGGTGCCGGCACTGTGGCCCTCCACCGTGCGGCGCTCGGGAAACAAGGAGCTCCGCCACATGACCGCTCCGGTCGCGAGGTCGAGGGCAAAGAGAATCTGTCCGGCGCCGGCGCCCTCATCGCGGTAACTCGGGAACAGGAGCTTGCCCAGCAGATTGGCCTGCAACCCGACCGGCAGCCGCAGGAATTCGCCCAGGCCAGGCGTCAGCGCCGTCGCCACGCCGCTGACGACCACCACGCCGTCATCGATGGCGGCGCTCCCATGACCGAGCATGCGCAGGTCACGCAGCTCGCGACACCAGAGCGTCTGCAGGGTCGACACCGCCACCGCGCAGGTGTGGTAGTGCTCGAGCGTGACGACGAGGGTGTCCCCGGTGCGCACCGGCGGGCCCATGATGACCGCCCCGGGGAGCGTCATGGTGCCGAGGAGCTTCCCCGTGGCCAGCAGCCGCTTGCGCAGCGTCCCATCAGCAGAGACATAGACGACCACGGAATCGAGAATCGTCGGAGAGGTCATCACCGAGCGCTCCTCGAACTCGGTCCAGAGGCGCCGGCCGGTGACGAGGTCGAAGGCTGCGACTCCCGATGGCGCGCGGGCCAGAAATGAGCGATCGCTATCGCCGAAGCCGACCACGACAATCCGGCCGTCACTCACCGGGTCCTGGTGAATCCAGTTCGGCGCTCGGGCCGACCAGCGCCGGGCGCCGGTCCGGCGGTCGAGGGCAGCCAACAACCCGGTGCCATGTCCACCGATCAGCACCAGATCACCCGACGCACTGGCACCCGTCCGCACCGCCGTGTGCGTGCTCGCGCGCCATCCGGGGCCGGCGCTGTCTTGCGACGCCAGGACGGCTTCCCGCCTCGCATTGCCGCGATGCTGCAGCCACGATGCGCCGGCGGGGCCCGGCGTGACGATCGGATCGGCCGCCGCGCCGCGCGGCGGCGGCGCCAGCACCACGCCCGTCGGGAGCGTGGCATTGCTCGCACACCGCGGCGTGAGCTCGGCCCCGGTGACGTCGTCGCCATCGACGTCGACCCGTGCGTGACACGTGGCGATGGCCGACGCCGCCGCGTACTGCGCCCAGATCTCCCAGCCGCCCTTCGCGCGTGGCTCCACGCCAAGGGAAACGCCCGGAGGCAGCGCCCACCCATCGGGAATCGGGAGCAGCGCGCCAGCGGAGTCGATACCGACGTGGAGGGCGACCCGCACCGCCCACTCCGCCGCATCGGTCGGTTTGTGGTCGAGTGCCGGTTCGATCATCTCGCCCGATCCATCACCCATCGTATGGGCAGCCGCCGCGAGTGGGTGCGGGAAGGACCGCTCCATGCGCAGCAGCGCGAGGCGGGAGACCACCATGCCGACAAGCAGCAGGGCACCGAGATAGGCCACGCCGCGAGCGAACTTCCGCGGGTTGCGCCCCCAGGGCACGAGCAGGGCGATGAACGCCGCGCCAATGACGCCGAACACCGCATCGGCGCGTCGGTGGGTCGGGATCAAGTCGGGACTGAAGTGGTTCCGAACGCGCCAGGCGAGGAAGGCCACCGACAGCACGATCACGGCGATCACGGCCGCATCGACGAAACGCACGACGCCTCGCGGGGCGTGGGCGGCGCGCTTGGGCCAATTCGAGGAACTCATGTACCATCTCCGACGTGGCAGGTGAGCAGGTCGGCGGTCGGGATCGCCTCGATTTCACCGTCGAGATTGGCGAAGACCAGCATGCCTTCCGTGAGGATCGGCCCCGCGCGATCATAGCCCCTTTCGCGGCGCAGGGTACACTGCAACACCCCGCTCTCCAGCTGTCGCACCTCGATGACGCCATTCCGCCCCGAGATGATCACCTGGTTCCCGAGGATCAGCGGGGCACCCCGGGCCTGATTTGCACCACTGGTCCACCGGATGGTGCCAGTTGTCGGCTCGAAGGCGACGACGGTGTCGGCCACGGGCAGCACGATCACCCCGATCCCGCCCTGAAGGGCCGCCGTGCCGGACGTGTGGCCGTCCACCGACCGACGACGCTCGAAGAACGGGCTTGTCCAGCGCACTTTACCAGTCGCGAGGTTGATTCCGCTGAAGACCTGCCCAGGGAAATGGGCGACCCGATAGTCAAGGTACTCCGGGAAGAGCAGGGCCTTGAGCATCTCGGCCTGAAGACGCAACGGCAACGCCACATAGCTTGAGAGCCCTGGCGTGCCCGCAGTCGCCACCCCACTGGCCACGATAACCCCATCCTTGATCGCGGCGCTGGCATGGCCAACCATCCGCAGTCCGTTTTGTCTCAGACACCAGAGCACTCGCAACGGTGAGAGGTCCACACCGCAGGTATTGTTGGGGTCAAGCGTGACAACGAGCGTGTCACCAGTCAGTACCGGGGGCCCCATGATGACCCCGCCAGGGAGCTGCGTCGTTCCGAGCAGCTGTCCCGTCACGAGGAGACGAACTCGAAGCACGCCATTGGAGGTGACGTACGCGACGATCGAATCGTGGATCGCCGGGGAGGTCATCACCGAGCCGTTCTCGAATTCTGTCCAGAGCCGGCGTCCTGAGACCAGATCGTAGGCCGCCACGCCGGATGGGGCATGTCCGCCAAAGGAGCGGTCGTTGTCGCCGAACCCAACGGCAACAACCTGCCCATCACTGACCGGTGCCTGATGGATCCAGTTCGGAAGCTGTGCCGACCACCGACGCACACCATTGGAGCGGTCGAGCGCGACCAGCAATCCACTCCCGTGTCCTCCCACCAGCACCAACTCACCCACGACGCTGACGTCGGCTCGAACCGGTGTATGGGTCGTGGCATGCCAAGCAGTCGGTGTCGAAGGCCCTCCCGGCGCGGCAGCCGCTCGACTCGCATTGCCGCGATGCTGAACCCAGGGCGCGGCCCCGGACGGTGGCGAGGGTAGGGACGTTCTGCCCGCACCCCGGACAGGGGGCCCAAGCACCACGCCTGCCGGAAGCGCCGTGGTGGTGTCGCAACTCGGCGTGAACTGAAGGTCCGCGGTGAACTCGCCCTCGGGCGCGACGCTGACGTGACAGGTCACCGTGCCCTGAGCCCCAGCCACTCGAGCCCAGATTTCGCGGCCTCGTTCCGCACGGTCGCGTACTCCAAGCGTTGCCGTGGCCGGGAGAGGCCAGTTGGCCGGGATCTCAATCGTGTCGTCCGTTATCCGTTCATGAGGGGCGGCATGGAGCGCGACGCGAACTGCCCATTCGGCTGCCTCACCAGGGCTCAATGGTGTTCCGCCGGCAGAGGCGCTGGTGGCCCCCGCGAGCGTGAGCGGCGACGCGGCATCCCGTTCGTAGTTCAGGAGACGAAGTCGCGCCATCGCCATGCCAGCGAGCACCATCGTGAGGAGGGCGGGAATCAGACGCGCCGGTAGACTCGATGAGCGCCGCAATCGCCAACAGACAAAGAAGAGCGCCATGCCAATGCCGGCGAATACCGCATCCACGAACCACGTACTCGGAATAAGATCGGGACCATCGGGCGCTGGCGTCCGCCAAATGAGGAAGGCCACCGAGAGGATGGCCGCGCCCAGCACAGCCGCGTCGAGCAACCGAAGGGCGGGGGTGCCGGATGCGCGCGATTCAAACGGCATCGACACGCTCCGAGGCGAGCACAGGGAAAGCCGGCCGACCGCGCGGCAAGGCGAGGAGCCACACCGCTGCTCCCCGCCGGATCCATGTCCCCCTCGGTGTCATTATCCGATCGCGACGTACGAGAGGTGACGGCCCTGGGCGAGCACGGCGGCCGCGATCATCGCCGGCACCGGTTCAACACCCGGATGAAGCCCGGCGATGAGCTTGGCATTCACGACCTCGACGTTCTCGCCCGTCTCCTTGGCGAAATCCTGGGCCCAGTGTCCCATGGTGTTGCGGCAGGCGAGGACGCGGATGCCTGAGGCGCGCATCGCGGCGACGCCTTCGCCTCCGATGGCCGACCACTTGGCGGGATCGGTGCGCAGCGACGCGGCCTCCTCGGGCGTCTTGGCCGCGCCGGCGACCTTGCGGCCCACGCCATACTCCGCCCACACCTTGGGACCCAGCACGTGCGCGATCGACGCGGAGCCGGCCCCGAAGGCAATGCCGACCTCCTCAGGCTTCGCCCCGTGCGCATCGATCAGCGCGCGCTGCAGATTGGACGCCTTCCGGAACGGCGTGCCATCCGGCATGAAGCTGCGGATATCGAGGAAGGCACGGACCTTCTTCTTCGAGATGCTCTCGAGCCACTCGCCAATCTCGATCGATTCGGCGCCTGCGGCCTGCAGCGTCCCAGGGATGCTGACCCCGGCGATTCCGGCGACGGCCATTCCCAGCATTCGGCGGCGTTCAATCATTGGCGATGTCCTCGTTGAAGTGATTCCGGGGGCGCGCGTCAGTCTCGCCAGGCCTCGACGGTGTGTACGCCACTCTCCTGCCCCTCACGGTAGTACCTGCGGCGAACCACGGAAAAATGATGCCGCGCCAGCAGCGCATAGAACGCGTCGACATCGATCTGCCGTTCATGCACCTCGGCGACGATCGCGCGGACCTGCCCCAGTCGGTCCCCGAGCCCCGCCAACGCGGCGAGCTCACTGCCCTCGACATCGAGCTTGAGGAGGTCCACCTGGGCAATCCCGTGCTCGTCGAGCAAACGGTCGAGCCGCCGACTCTGCACCGGCTCGCTGCCGCCATCGCCGGGGGCCGTTGCCACCGCATGTTCGGCGCCGTGCCGGGAAAGCGCCATCATCACGGTGCCCTCCTCCGCGCCCAGGGCGGCCTGCACGGCGGTGGCCCGTGGATTCGCCCCGAGGTTCTTCGCCAACCAAAGGAAGTTGCTCGAGACCGGCTCGATCGCAAGCAGGGTCGCATCGGGGTGGGCCATCAGAAACCAGGACGAGGCCACGCCCACGTTCGCCCCCGCGTCGACGATCACGGGGGCCGGGCCCAGCGGCCGTGCCAGCTCGTATTGGCGTTCGTGGAAGATTTCGGCGACCGTGTAGATGTCGCACGCCCGGATGGCGAGTTCTCGGCGAACTCCCCCTGCGCGGAGCGGGAGGGCGACCTCCTCGGTGCTCATCGGGTCACCAAAGGTCTTCGCGTAACACGACAGCAATGCCGCGACCCCTGACACCCCATCGGCATGATGCCGAGCGAGGAAGCCAAATTCCCGAAGACGCTCGAGACGTTGCATCAGCAGGGTCACCAAGCTGCTCCAGCGGGGGGCCCGCGACGAGGAGTGGGAAGGAGGGCACCCCCGGAATGGCGTCGCCGGGGCCGACCTGCGAGGTTGGCGATGTCGCCTTGGGAAGGCGGAATGTGCGGGGAGGCACCTCCGCGGCGCAACATGGACGCCAATTCCCGGCCGGGGCAGGCATGGAAGATGCTCTTGTGCACCACCGGCAGGCGGCCCCGCCTGATGACCCTGTTGCGTCGCCCCCTCAGGAGCCCCATGACTGTTGCACAGATGCCACACCAAAGGTCACGCCCACCGGCGAGCGCCGGCGTGCCCCGCGTGGCCACGTGAGCCTCCGCATCGGGATCGACGCGACCTGCTGGGCCAACGCCCGGGGCTACGGTCGTTTCACGCGCGAATTGGTGACGGCGATGGTCCGCATCGCCCCGGAGGACGAATTCGTCTGTTTCCTCGACGAACGCGCCCAGGCGGTGTTCACCCTCGATGCCCCAAATATCCGGACGATCGTGGTCCCGCAGCATGTCTCGCCGACGACCGCCGCGAGTGCCGACTCGGCACGGTCGCCCGCCGACATGTGGCGATTCACTCGCGCGGTCGGCCGTCACCGTCCGGATGTCTTCTTCTCGCCGACGGTATACACCTACTTCCCGCTGCCGCTCCGGTTGCCGGCCGTCGTGACGGTCATGGACGCGATCGCCGAGCGCTTCCCCGAGCTGACACTGCCATCGCGACGAGCTCGGCTCTTTTGGCGTGCGAAGGTGAGCCTCGCGCTTCGACAAGCGCGCCTGGTGCTGACGATCTCGGACTACGCGGCGCGGGAGATCGCCGAGGTGCACCGGTTGCGGGCGGAACGGATCCGAGTCGCCCCCTTGGCGCCGGCCGAGCTCTACCGAACCACGCCTCCGACGGACGCGATCCATCGCGCGGCCGCGTCGGTGGGACTGCCGGCTGGCGCGCGCTGGTTCGCGTACGTCGGGGGCTTCTCTCCCCACAAGCACGTGGACATCCTGGTGCGGGCGCACGCGAAGACGGCGCGACTGCACGGCGAGCCGGTGCACCTGCTGCTGATCGGAGCGCGGTCGGGGGATGCCTTCCATGGTGATCAAGCCGCGATCGTCGCGGCCGTCGAGGCGTGCGGCACCGAGGCCCTCGTGCATTGGACCGGCTTCCTGCCGGACGACGCGGTGCGTGACCTGCTGGCCGGCGCGCTCGCCGTCGTGCTGCCGTCGGCGTCCGAAGGCTTCGGCCTCCCGCCGGTTGAGGGCGCGGCGACGGGGACGCCGGTGATCGCGACGACCGCCAGCCCGCTGCCACAATTGCTCGAGGGCGGCGGGATCTTCGTGGCGCCGGGTGACGAGAGCGCGTTGGCCCACGCCCTCGAGCAGATGATGACCGATGAAGCAGCGCGCACGGCCATGGGTCGCCGCGCGCGCGAGCGGGCGCTCTCGCTCACCTGGGACTCGAGTGCACGCGCGGCGCTGGCGGCCCTGCGCGAGGCGGCCGCATGAGCAAGCTGCGCTTCGGCTTCCTCACCACCTTTTACCCCCCCTACAACTTCGGTGGCGACGGCATCGGGATTCAGCGCCTGGCTCGGGGACTGGTCCGCGCCGGCCACCAGGTCACGGTGATCCACGACGTCGATGCCTACGAGGCACTCGCCAAGCGGCCGGCACCGCCGGCCGAGCCCGAGCCGGAGGGGCTGGAAGTCATCCCGCTGCGCAGCGGACTCGGTGTGCTCTCCCCGTTGCTCACGCAGCAGACTGGCCGGCCGATCGTCAACGGACGGCGCATCAAGCGGCTCCTCGACGAGCGGCAGTTCGACGTCATCAACTTCCACAACATGTCGCTGATTGGTGGCCCCGGACTCTTCTCGTACGGCGACGCGATCAAGCTCTACATGGCGCACGAACATTGGCTGGTCTGTCCCACGCACGTCCTCTGGCGGAAGGGACGCGAGGTGTGCACGGGACGGCAATGCTTCAGTTGCCAGCTGCAGTACCGCCGACCACCCCAGTGGTGGCGCTGGACCGGGCATCTCGAGCGCAACCTGCGGCACATCGACCGATTCATCGCGATGAGCGAGTTCAGTCGCGACAAGCACCGGGAGTTTGGTTTCCCGCGGGAGATGGACGTCCTGCCCTACTTCCTGCCCGAGGGGGAAGCGGAGGCACCGGTGGTTGGCGACGCCGCCCCGCACCCGCGGCCGTACTTCCTCTTCGTCGGTCGGCTGGAGTTGATCAAGGGGCTGCAGGACGTGTTGCCGTCGTTCGAGGGCGACGGCCCCACCGATCTGGTGGTGGCCGGCGACGGCGAGTATGGTGAGGCGCTGCGCGCGCAGGCTGCGGGCAACCCTCGAGTCCGCTTCCTGGGCCGGGTGCCAAGCACGGAGCTCGCGGCATGGTATCGGGGTGCCGTCGGGTTGCTGGTGCCGTCGCTCTGTTACGAGACATTCGGTATCATCCTCCTCGAGGCGTTCCGGCAGTCGACGCCGGTGCTGGCCCGACGGCTTGGCCCGCTGCCCGAACTGATGGCGGCCTCCGGTGGTGGCGAAGTGTTCGCCACACGCGCGGAGCTTGACGCGGCCATGGCTCGGCTCCTGCATGACCCGGGCTATCGGGCTCGCCTCGCCCTGGCTGGGCGGCAGGCGCTGGAGTCGCTCTGGACCGAGCGGACGGTGATCCCTAGATACCTTGAGATCGTGCGGGCTGCGGCCGCCGATCGTCAGGGCGCGCGAGTGCCTTCTCCCAACTCTTGAGGTCGGACATGCGGTACCTGATTACCGGCGGCGCGGGCTTCATCGGCTCCCACCTCGCGACGCGGTTGATCGATCGAGGCGACGAGGTGCTGGTCCTGGACGACCTCTCCACCGGCAGCATGGACAACATTGCAGCCTTGGTCGACCGACCGGGCTTCAGCTACCGCATTGGTTCGGCGCTTGACGTGCCGCTCGTCTCGGAGTGCGTGGACCGCTGCGACGTGACGATCCACCTCGCCGCCGCCGTCGGCGTGCGACTGATCGTCGAACGTCCGGTGCACACCATCGAGACCAACGTCAAGGCGAGCGAGGTGGTGCTCGCGGCGGCGGCGAAGAAGCAGAAGCTGGTGCTGATCGCCTCCACGTCGGAGGTCTACGGCAAGAGCGCCAGCCTTCCGTTCCGCGAAGATGGCGACCTGCAGCTCGGGCCGACGACGCACTCGCGCTGGGCCTACGCCTGCTCGAAGGCGCTCGACGAGTGGCTGGGCCTGGCCTATCTGCGGGAGAAGGGCGTGCCAGTCATCATCGTCCGCTTCTTCAATACTGTGGGGCCTCGGCAAACCGGACGTTACGGCATGGTGCTGCCGAATTTCGTGCGGCAAGCGCTCGCCGGCGAGCCGATCACCGTCTATGGCACCGGCGACCAGCAACGCTGCTTCGGCCACGTGCAGGACGCGGTGGAGGCGCTGCTGCGGTTGATCGGCAATCCGAATGCGATCGGTGGCGTCTTCAACGTCGGCTCGGACGAAGAGGTGTCGATCCGACAGTTGGCGGAGATGGTGCGCGAGGCGGCGGGGAGCGATTCGCCGATCGTGAACGTGCCGTACGAGGAAGCGTATGCCGAGGGGTTCGAGGACATGCACCGCCGGATTCCTGACCTGACGCGTCTGAAGGCAATGATCGACTTCCGTCCGGAGACGCCACTGGCCACCATCATCCGGGACGTCGTGGCGGAGCAGCGCGCCCAACCGGTGCGAGGCTAGACCGAGGCCGCCCGACCTCGGCCCCCGGGGGGCATCATCGCCCCGCCGGCTCGACCAGCGGCACCGGCGCCCGGGAGGCCAGGTACAGGACGTGTGGGTAGGGGAGCCAATCGCTGATCGGATAGGCCTCCAGCCGCCAGTCGGACGGGACCGCATCACGGAACCGCTGCTCATCCCAGTACCACATGTCGAATCCGCCCGTCATGGCGACATCCAGCGCCCAGGTGAAGAACAGCTTGGGCCAGGGCCGACGGCCGATGTCCTTCATGACCAGGTGACCGCCGGGCGCGAGACGGGAGGTGGCCGTCTCGATCAGGCGATGTTTCGCCGGGTCGGGGACGTGATGCAGCAAGTCCATCATCAGGACCGCATCGTATTCCGGATCGAGCTGGAGATCCCCTCGCGCATCGCCATGATCGAACCGCGTGTTGCTGAGTCCAAGCCGCGCGGCGGCGGAGCGTGCCAACTCGATGCGTTTCGCGTTCAGGTCGATCCCATGATAGCGCACCTCCGGATCACGAGCGGCAAGGTAGGACCCGAACAACCCGAACCCGCAGCCGATTTCCAGGATGCGATGCTTGCCCTGCAGGGAGCGGCTCAGCATGTCCAGGATCGTCGCATTGATGATGGTAAACCTCGCCCGACCGTACGCGCGCACGATCGGGCTGTCGAACGCCGAGATGATCTGTCGCGTCAGCCGGCGGTGCCGCACCAGGTCAGCGTTCATGTCAGTCACTTCGTAGGCCTTTCAGGAGAATGGGGAGATTCCAGCGCCGAATCCGGACCGAGGGGGCCGTCCAGGGACCATGCGCCGCCAGGGGCTTGCGGGGCGAGGAGGCGCCACACGGGACGGCCCGCATAGGCGGCCATCAGCGCGGCCCGCGTCGCCGCATCCCTGTCCCAAGCAAGGATGGTGCCCGTGCGCACCCGAACATCGACCGGATTGTACGATGCCATCGAGGCAAATTCCGGGAATCGACGGCCAGCGACCAGAATGAGTCCCCCTGCCGCCTCGGGGGACTTCGCGAGGGCCGCAGCACCATCGGAGGACATCCCTCGGTAGCGATGGTACTTGTCCAGGGCGCGCCACGGGGAAAAGGCCCCCAGCGAGCCGATGCACAGGATCCCGACGATCGCGATGGCCCGTCCTTGGCGGCTGGCCTCCTCGCCTTCGAGCCATCGGAGGCCGCTCGCTGCCAGCGCCACGCAGGGAACGATGATCAGGAACCAGTACCTGGCGCCGAAGTCCGGACCTCCGCTGAACCAGAACAGGGAATGCAGCCCAATGACGACGAGGATGCTCAGAAGCATGAGCAGTTCGACGCCTCGTGGACGCCTGCAAGCAAGCGCCAGCACGACCAGTCCGATCGAGCCGCATGCCCAACCGAAGAGTTCCGTATTCACCTGGAACAGGTTGAGCAGGCCGTTGATGAGGACATCCGGGGCGCCATGCCCCGGGAGCGGGTCAAGCCCGGGCCAGCCGAGGCCGCGCGTCGGGCCGAACCCGATCTCGTATCGTCCGACACCGTATACCTGCCGGAAGTACTCCTCCACCGGGAACGTCAAGGCGTGACCCGTCATGGCGGCGTTGTAGGCGAGTCCTGTGGCGCCGGCGAGCAGGGTGCCTAGCCCGAGCAGGAGCGACGGTCCCAGCCGCCGGTGACCCACGAGCATGCCGAGGGTCACGGCCCCGAAGATCATCGCCAAGGCCACGCCCTCCAGCGGGCGATTCACGCTGGCGAACCCGATGGCCCCGCCGCCGAGCAGGCACCACCAGGCGGACCCGCCACGCCATGCGCGCGCCACGGCCAGACTCGCCACCAGCGCCAGGGTCAGACTGAAGGTGTGGCTCATGTAGCTCATGGCCAGGAACAGATGCCACGGCGAGACCGCCAGCAGGAGCGTGGCGATTCTCGCGGTCCGCTGGGGCAGGATCAATCGCAATGCGGCGTATGCCAGCACGATGTTGACAGCGCCGAGGATCGGGTTGACGAGCCACGGGCCGCCAGCCGCCATGCCGATCGCCAGGACGGCCGGCCATCCCGGCGGCATGGCGGAGAACCAGCGCGTGCCGTCGATGGTCATCAAGTCAACGCCGAAGCCGGATGGCACGGCCGGTGCCGGCATCCACAACAGCCCCTTGGCGAAGTACTTGGCCTGCAAGAAGAACGCGACCTCATCGGGGATGTGGGGTCGACGCTGGTAGACGGTCATCGCAAGAAGCGCCGAAACGATCAGGACGACGACGGCGGGTCCGATGGCCCAGGCCCACCCGTCGCGAGCGACCCCGTCGGACGAATCGCTCCCCAGCCATCGTGCACTTGCCTCGCCGAGTCGCTGCGCGGTGGACTGGGGAAGCATGACGGCGATCAGGCCGAGGTTCACGGCCGCGATCAGCTGCACCGCGAAGAGGAGAGCGGATTCGACGAGGTAGTCGACCGGCGAGGCGGAGAGCACGCTGCTCGAGCCAAAGACCACCACGAGCACCAGAGCCAGTCGCCGCGGGAATGCCCATGCGGCCCAGTGGCCCCGCATCGCCCAGCCACCCAGCAGCACGGCCATGGCGTAGCCCGCATAGCTGCCGAGCAGCAGCGGTTTGGTGCTGATCAGCGTGCCAAGCGATCCGAGATGCTGGTACCCGACCGCCGGGCCCGCCTCGACCAGTTGCAGGAAGGTGAGCTGGCCAAGCACGAGTGCGAGCGCCCAGGCGAGCACGCTCCGCCAGCGCTCGCCCGGCTGGACCGGGGCGGGCACGCCAGCTGGCGTCATGGCTGCCATGCGACCGTGATGACGCCGGCGATCGCCTCGAAGCGCAGCGCGCCGTCCGTGCCGACGGTCGCCGTCGTCGCCAGCACGGCGGCGGGATTGGAGTTGGTGATCAGGTAGCGACCAGGGCGCAGGCCCCGGACCGCGAGCGTCTCGGCACCCTTGGCGTGCACCACGACGACGGGGCCACCCCCGGGGTTGGTGAAGCCAACCGGCCGGACATCGGCGTTGTCGCTCGTCGCCGCGATGCGGTGGGCACCCCGGCGGACGTAATGAAAGTACTGGCGGAGCGGACCCGTCCGCGCTCCCATCACGGGGCGTCCGCCCGTGATCGTGTAATACTGCGCCCCGTTGTCCGGAGTTGGATACGCCAGGGTGAACTGCTGCCACGCCGAGACGTTCGCGATCGTCAGATCCCGGAAGAGGTCCTCCACGTCGCTGCCGATATGCTCGAGCATCGCGGTGCGGAGGCCGAGCTGGCTGGCCCGCGTGCGGATCGCGGCGAGGTTCGCATCGGAGACGCCGGCGTAGCGATGGTAGGACACCTCTCTGAGGTACGTCAGGGCACCCGGGACGGCCGCCATCTGATCGAGATACGGGACGGCGTTCGCCATGCTCATGGTGGACGGTGCAATGAACTCCGGCGCAAACCCCGCGGCGGCGAGCCGATTGCCAGCCGCGACCACGGCCTGTCCGATCAGGGTCCCCCGCCACGGAGTCTTGTTGTCGGGCTCGAGAATGACCTCGACCGCGTCCGGCACGAAGCCGAACGTGCGCTGCATGTGCTGGAAGGCCGCGAGCAGAAACTCCGCATACTCCGCAGGGTCCAGGTGCGTCGTGCCCGTGCTGGGATTGAAGGCGACATAGTTCAGGTTCACGTAGAGCCGCTCGCCCCTCGCCTCCAGGCGCTGCCGGAGGGGGAGGACGACGGTCGTGACGGATCGGTTGAGTGCGGTGAAGTGAAATCCCGCCGGGTTGATCACGTTCGGGTCGGCATTGTCATTCACCACGACGTACCGCGTGGGGCGCCACTCGGATTCGGTGATCGTGCCGGCGAAGTACGCGGCGTCATGGTCCACGGGATGTTCCACCCCGGCACGGATCTCGAGTCGGACCCGATTGAGTCCGAGATCGTTGGCCGCCAGATCGAGCAACTGCTGCTGCCAGCCGGCAAACCCGGCTTCGTCCTGGCCGGCCTGCGTCACCGCCTCCCACCCCGTCATCACTTGAAACCGCGTCGACGTGTCCGCGGTGATGGTGGCGGTCACCTGCGAGGCCGGGGGGGGCGGTGCGGGCGGGGAGGGTGGCGGAGGAAAGGGACGCTGGTCGACGGCGGAGTCATTGCACCCGTGCAGCGCGAGGCACGCGATCGTCACGACGGCGCACCGGACGATCCGATGCCACCGCCACGCTGACCCGGTTGTGAGTGGCCGAACCATGGATTCCCCCCCGGAGGCGGCGACAGAGCAGGCGTTGCAGAGATGGTCCATGACTCAACCCACCGCCGGGCGGCGTCGGACGCGCCAGATCAGCACGACGCAGCCGGCGAGTCCCAGCACAGCCAAGGCGCCGAACGGCTGCACGCCCCCTGCCAGCGCGGGCGCGTACGCGGCCGCGGTCTTCTGGAGCGTGAGCAGCACGGGGAGGGTCGGGCCGACGGTGAAAAGTAGCGTCAGAGATGCTGCGACATCTTCCCGCATCATCGAGACGGCAAGCGAAATCACCAGCGTCGGGGCCACGAGTCCGACGGCGGCCCAGCGCGGCAGGCCACGCAGCACCGGGACGACGAGCGGAAAGAGCAGCGGGACGGCCGGCACGAGATAGCGAACGCCGGTGTTCCACTGCAGGTAGGCGAACTGGTTCGCGGCGTTGAACAGGACGAGTGCGGCGACGGCGAGCAACGCGACGGCACGCTCGCGACGATCGAGGTCGCCGTCGGCCGGTTGCGCCCAGGGTGCGGCGAGCGCGGCCACCAGGAGGGGACAGAAGGCGAAGAGTCCGTAGCGCAGGTCGATCAGGATCCGCCAGAGCAGCTCCGGATCGGGAAGGGTGATGCCGCTCAGGCCGCGGACGCTCAGTGGCGTGGCCGGCATGTAGCGCTGCGCCGGGAACCACGGGGAACCGAAGGCCAGCCATTGGTACCCCAACAGCAGGAGCACGGGACCGATTGCACCAGTCACGCATGCTCCGCCCAGCTCCACCGCCCCGCGCACCCCGCGGCGCTGCCATCCCTCGACGAGAGCCCACCCCCCGAACACCAACGCGATCGGGGCGGCGCTGTAGTCCATCAGAAGCCCGACTCCGAGCAGCAATCCGGCCATCACCCACGGCCCCCGACGGGAGACGGGGGGTTCCGTGGTCGTCGGCCACGTGAGGACGAGCCAGACGCCGAGGACGAGGTGGGCCAACAGGGCGTTCTGGTTGAGGAAGGCCGACCGAAAGAAGATCGGCGTTCCCAGGGCGTAGAGCAGTGACAGCGACAGCGCGAGCCGATCGTCCCGATACCGTGCGGAGAGGTAGCGGAAGAGGAGCACGGCGGCGAGCGCCCCGAGTGGTGCCATCAGTCCGACCTGCGTCACGAGCGCGGCCAGCGCCAGGCGCACGTCGAGCCCGCGCGCGCGCATCTCGTTCATGAAGGTGGTGCGGTTCGGGCGCGCGTCATCGTACGTCGTCGGCGGTTTCGGACGGGCGAGTTCCGGTCGGAGCGCAAAGAGCCCGGCAATCACCGGGCGAGCCAGGGCGTACGGGATGGCGCCGACCAAGGACGCCCCGGGATTGCTGTTGATGTACGCCCCGCGGCCAGGAATTTCGAACAGGTCAGGATGGAGCCCCAGATAGGGGTCGACGCGCACCGAAAGCCGCTCCCCGAGGGAGACGGCGAGGTAGGTCTCGCGGACCACGTTGGTCGTGGCAAAGGCCGCGTACACCAACCATACCGTGAGAAAGAGGCGAACGGCCATCGAAGCGCGGGTCATGGGTCTCCGGGAGGGGCGAAACGAGTCCGTCTATCCGTCACCCTGCGACGGTATCAGGGGGACACCATCAGGGACGGTAGAGCACCCACGCGTTGTACACGAGCCACAGCGCAACCGTGGCGAGCAGCCACCGATCGGAGAGCACCGTGTCGGTCGGCGTCCCCTGATCGCGCTGATGGACGAGATAGAGATAGCGAAACACCCCGTACAGCACGAAGGGAATCCCGTAACTGAGCTCCTCCGTCCCCACGCGCATGGCGGTGTCCGAGGTGAGCGAGTACATCAGGTAGGAGACAATCGTCACGGCCAGCAGGACGGAGGAGATCTGGTCGAGGAATGGCGCGCTGTACTGGGCCAGCACGGTGCGATGCGTCGCCGAGGCGTCGCCGAGTGCCGACAACTCGTGCCGCCGCTTGGCAAAGCCGAGATACAACGCGAGCAGGCCGCCGCAGAGGAGCAACCAGACCGACGGATGGACGGCAACCGCCGCGGCCCCGGCGAGGAGCCTGAGCACGAAGAAGCTGGCGATGGCGAAGACATCGAGCAGCACCACGCGCTTGAGCCCGAACGAATAGACCAGGTTGAGTCCCAGATAGAGGCCGACCCACCCTGCGGTCTGCAGGTGCGCCTGCAGTGCCACGGCCAATGCGAGGACCGCGAGCAGGACCGACACCGCGATTGCCTGCCTGGTGGTGATCAGGCCGGCGGCGACTGGCCGGAGCCGCTTGGTCGGGTGGTTGCGGTCGGCGTCACAATCGAGCACGTCGTTGAACGCATAGACCGAACTCGCCGCGAAGCAGAAGGCGACGAAAGCCATCCCGGCCGAGATCGCCACGTCCACCTCGCGCGCGCGCCCCGAAAAGAGCAGCGGGGCGAGGACGAAGAGATTCTTGGTCCAATGGCTCGGTCGCAGGAGCCGATACCAAGGGTCCATGCGGCCCGGCGGGGTGGGTGCGTCTGACCGATCGGTAATCGCCATGGGATCCCTCGTGCGCCAGTTCCGTGCCACCGCGGGCTACCGGACCCTGGCCAGTGAATCGCCCGGTCCGAACCAGTATCCGACAATCTCGCCCACGGCCCAGGCACTGACGTAGACCAGGTGAAAGGGCGTCGTCGTGACCACCAATCCGCGCGGCACGCCCTTGGCGAGATTGCCCCGGAGAATCCGCAGCAGCAACAACGGCGGCAGCGCGAGCGCCGCGGCCCCCATCGCCAGGCGCCGGGCCGTCGGCGCGCCAGCGACCCGCGCCCCGGCATACGACCGGGAATAGAGGTAGCGCTGGGAGATGTACTCGACGAAGCCGAAGTGCTTCTTGTGCCCGACGATGAGGGAGGCGTCACAATACAGCGTGATGCCCTCCGCCCGCATCGCGTCGTGAAGGCGATTCTCCCACTTCCCCTCGGCCGTGACCTCGCGAAAGCGCTCGAGCAGCGCGCGGCGATAGACGATGTTGTTGCCTGGCAGCCAATTGGCGGCGCCCTCCGGCAGCGGGGGGAGACAGGCGCTGTATTCGCACAGGAAGGTTGACCAGTCGAGCAAGCGCTGATCGGCAGCATTGGCAATCGGCCCGCCCACCACGTCGTGGCCGGCGGCCAGACCATCCAGCAGTTTTCGTCCCCACTCCGGCGGGACGATCACGTGGTCCTCGATGACCGCGACTGCGTCGGCGCGCGCTTCCTGAAAGGCGAGATGCCGCATCTCGGGGATGGTGGTCGAGGCCGGCACGGGAAGCAGGCGCACCTCCGGGAAGCGCGAACGCACCAACTCCCGGACCAGCGGTCCGAGCCGGTCGACGACGAGCACCTCGAGCGCGAGGCCGTCGCGCATCCGCTCGACCGCTTCGAGACAGCCGATCAGGTCGTGGAGTCCGTTGACCGAGGGAATGACGACCGTGAGTTCAACGGGGCGCATCAGCCCTCCCGGGCAATGGTACGATCACGTGGGCGCTCCCACACGGGGGCGCCGTGGAGCAGACGGTAGACCAGTCGTTCCACCATCTGGCCCATCCTGATACTGCGAGGCAGCGACTCCGGGCCGATCGCCGAGAGCTTGATGCTCCGGACGCCTGCGAGATTGGCACCGGCAATGTCAGTGAAGTACTGGTCGCCGACCATCACCACGTCGTGTGGTACGAGCCCCAGATGGCGTGTCACGGCAAGCACCAGCTCACCGTGCGGCTTCCGGAGCGGCATCGCGCCGGCCGCGGCGCGTTCGGCCACCTGCTCGGCCGACCAGGAATCCTCACCGCGCAGGATCTGCCGCAGCGCCACCGCATCCTCCCACCAATATCCCTTCAGGACGGGCACCGCGGGAAAGATCGTGCCCAGTTCCCGAAAGCGATCCTCGCCGGCGTTGGAAAGGATAGCGTGCTGCAGGTCGGGGATCGACGACAGCGTGCGAAAGGCGCGGGCCTCGTCGGCCACCGTCGTGTCATGGAAATTGGTGATGGTGCCGTCGACATCCCAGATGAGCGCCTTGATCCGGTGGTGCGCCACGAACTCGGCGTCGAGCAGGTCGAGGGAGGGCAGATGCCATGTCGGCTCGAGGTTGCGGAGCACCGACCCGATCTTCGGCAGTACCTGCATGATGGTGCCGATCGGCGATTGCCTCGAGGCCATCGGGTTCATGGCGTGAGTTCCGGCAAGGCGCCCCGACGGAGCGTGATGCCACCGGCCGCCGTGAGTGCCAGCAGGTACGCGAGGGCGCCGCCGGCCACGACGAGTCCGAGGGGCTGCTGCCCAAGCCACCAGACCACGGCAGCCATCGCCGCCGACGCCACGATCACCCGGCGAAACCGCCACGGCGAGGACATCGGCAACCCGAGCCGGTGCGTGTATCTCGCAGCGAGGGCGGTCCGGAGCACCTCGGTCGCGAGCGTGGCCACCGCGGCGCCGGCGAGACCCCACCCGGGGATCAACGCGACGTTCAGCGCCACGTTGATGCCCGCGGCCCAGGCGGCGGTGAGCATCAACTGGTCCTGCCGTTGATACGCGATGAGGGCGCTCTGGGAGACGTTGCGAATCAGGGCCACCGGGATCGACCAGAGCAGGATCTGCAGTGGCAAGGTGGCGGCCAGATAGTCCGCGCCGAACACCAGCACGATCAGTCGTGGCGCGACCAGTGCGCCGCCGACGGCCACCGGGATCGCCCCCGCGAGGACCTGCGCCAACGAGCCGTCGTAGAGGGCCGTGACCGCCGGTCGATCGTCCCGCACGCGCGTCATGACCGGGAGGAGCGTCATGGTGTACGTGGCGCCGAGGTTGAGGAAGAAACTGATCAGGGCATAGGCGGCCGCGTAAATGCCGACCGCGGCGGAGTCGCGGAAGATCCGCAAGAAGATGAAGTCGCTGTTGAAGATCGCGAGCCCCAGGAGCGCATGCGCGATCAGTGGCCACGATTGCTGCAGCAGCGTCCGGATTCGCGCCGGCTCCAGCACGACGCGGAGCGCGCGAAGCGGCGCCGGCAGCAGGCGAAGCAGGATGATCGCGCCCAGGCCCTCGCCGACGACCTGCGCCATCGGCACCCGACCGAGGTCGTCGGGGCCGCGCACCAGCGCCAGCACCAGCACCACGGTGACACACTCGCTGAGCAGCCGCCCGATCGATGCCCGACCGGACTGCTCCAACCCGAGGTGCACCCAGCGTGTCCCGAGCGCATAGATCGGCAGCGTGAAGGCGTAGGCCGCGATGATCGCCCCGTCAGGCTGCGGCAGCAGGGCACCCACGGCGACCGTGAGCACCATGAGGGCGGTGCCGACCATCAGTCGCGCCCCCAACGTGCTCGGCAACAGCGTGGGGAGCGCTTCTGGTGCGGCGGCGACCTCGCGCACACCCAGTGCATCCACGCCACAGTCGGTGAGGAAGGTGAGGTACAGCATCACCGCCGTGGCGAGGACGATGACGCCGTACACCGACGCGCCGAGGGTGCGTGCCAGATAGACGGTGGCGCCAAAGGCGATGATCCGAGCGGCGGCCTCACCAACGCCGAGCTTGAGGAAGCTGCGGCCGACAGCGGTGTCGTGGCGGACGCGAGCTGGTGGCGGGTGGGGCATCACGGGCTACGGTCGACCGGTGACGGTGCCGATCGCCTCGCCCAATGCCCAGGCGACGAGGAAGCCGAGGATGGCGGGCGTCGCGGCCACAAATCGCCCGGCATCCCCGCGGCGGGCGTGGACCCGGGCGTGCCGGCTCAGCACCACCAGCGGCACCAGTGGCCACGAGCATCCCAGCAGCAGTCGCTTGCCGACGCTCAGCTCGCCGGCCCGGATGTAGCCGAAGAGTCGACCCCAGTGGAATCGTTCGGCGAGCGAGACGAGCATCGGCTTCGGTGTCCGGTAGTGATCGACGACCAGCTCCGGCGTGAGGAAGAGCACTTCGCCCTGCCGCACCAGCTGCCAGTGCACCGCCGGCTCGTGAAATCGATCGATCCAGAGCGCGCGGGTCGATTCCAGCGCATGCCGCTTGTAGGTCACATTCACGTCGCTCACCCACGCGGCGGGTCCGGCAGCCAGCGGCAGCGCGTAGCGGGAGAAGTCGCAGACATAGAGCGCCCACTCGATCAGTCCGCTAGGGGCGGGCTCGATCGCCCCACCAATGACGGCCCACGGCTGCGCATGCAGCTGGACCACGGTGCGCGCCCAGTCCGGGCGGGGCACGCCGCGGTCCTCGAGGATGGCGACGATGTCGCCAGTCGCGATGGCGAGCGCCGCGGCACGACGTCGATCGTACAGCTCGTGCTGGCCGCCGGGGCTCGTGATCGGGCGCGTGGTGGACACCTGCCCCAGATCGAGGAATCGCACGGTCGGGAACGCGGGCGCGAGGGCGAGCAGATCGCGCACGCTGTCGTCGATCGGGACGAGGATCTCCATCGAGGGCGCGTGCTGCTGCTGGCAGAGCGCGGTCAAGAACCGCGGCACGGCGTCCCCGCCTTCCACCACGGTGACCACCACGCTGAGTTCGGGCGCAGTTCGAGGTGGTGCCATGGCGGAGGGGTGGAGCGGCTCGGTCAACGCATCCTGCCGAGCGGCGGGAGCTGCACCACCTGGCGGCTCTCCGAACTCTGGCGCAGCGCGTAGGCGACCTCGATCGAACGGAGACCGTCATGCCCATCCGCGAGATCGCCGCCAACGCCCCCTTCCATGCGGGCGATGAAGTCGTTCAGCTCATCGGCAAAGGACATCTGGGTCGTGACGGTCCACGATTTCAACTTCTCGCGAAGGATGACATCGGGGTAGAACTTGCGGACGGTGTGTCGCGGCGCGCCGGGGCGCTCGTGGGTGATGAGGGTGTTGCGCATCGGTCCGTAGGAGCCGCGCACCATCCCCAGGCGACCATAGACTTCCACGGCAACGCGGAAGCCGGCCCATTCGTTCCAGGTCGCGTGATAGCTCGCCGGAGTGCCCGCCTGATTGTGGAAGATGGCCATCGCGTTGTCTTCCGAGCCGGGCAGCTGCCAGACCCGCCCCGGCCGACCTTTGCCGGAAGAGAGCCATGTGATGCCGATGTCCATCGTCGCCGCCGCCCGATCCGGCATGCGGTACTGCCACTGGCGCGGAAGTGGCCGACCGTCGCCCCCAAGAGTGGGGTCGATCTCCCCAGGGTGCCGGCGGCCTGTGCCGGGTACTGCATCAGGGGAGGAATCGCTGATGGAAGCCCACCGCCAGCACGCGGTCCGCGGCCACGGCCGCCGCCACCATGCGCTGGCATCCGTCCACGGTATTGGACATCGGCTTTTCGCAGAGCACGTGCAGCCCGCGGCTGAAGGCCTCGACGCAGGCGGCCTCGTGCAGATGCACCGGGGAGGAGATGATCACCCCATCGAGCGGTTGCTCGAAGAAGGCCTCGAGGGTGGTCACGGGGACCGCGCCGCCCACGGCGGAGGCGGCGGCGACGGCCGGATCGGGGTCGAAGACGGCGGTGAGCGTGGTCCGGGGGTCCTCGTGCACCGTCCGTGCACGCAATCGTCCGATCACGCCGGCGCCAATGACTCCGAGCTTGTGCACCATGGAAGGCCCTATGGGGTTGGTGTGGATGTTCCTCGCTGGGACAGCAGGAATCATGCCCTCGGTCGCCACAGGGATGCAGCGCCACCATGCCGACGGCCAGCGCGTGCGCCGGGCTCGGCATCGTGGTAATGTGTTGGCATTCTTTATGTTAGCGGGCGTGGTCGCGGGGCGCCAGACAGGCCACCGCGATCGCAGCGCCGGACGAGGCAGGTCCGGACCCCTCACCTCTCAGGAGTCCCATGCGAAAGCTGCTGCGCGCTCCCATCGGCCTCGCTGCGCTGCTTGCGCTGTTCCCGCTCGTGGCGCCCGCCGCCCAGGCGCCGGCAGGACCCACCGGGCTGCTTCCCTGGTCGCAACAGATTCGCGTCCGCGAGTCGTGGCTCGATGCCCGGCACGCGATGCTGCTGCCGATGATGCGCCGGCATGGCATCGGGATGTGGATCGTGGTGAACGAGGAGTTCCACGACAACCCGGTGGTGCATGCGATTGCCCCGCCGCGCCCCTACACCGGCAACCGCGACGTCTTCGTCTTCGTGGACGCCGGAGCAAAGGGGCTTCGGCGCGTGGCGCTCACCGGCTATTCCGAGGACAACCTGACGCGCTGGTTCGAGAGCACGTCCGAACCCCGGCCTGCGGCGGTCGTCCTGCGTGAGCTCTATGCCGAGCACGCCCCCGCCACCATCGGCCTGGAGATCGGCGGATCACGCGGGCAGGCTCGCGCCCTCACCCACGACGCCTACACCTGGCTCGTCGGCGTGCTCGGCGACAGCACCGTGCCCCGCTTCGTCAGTGCCGCGCCGTTGATCGAGGAGCTCCTCGACACGCGTCTTGAGCAGGAGAAGCCGCACTACACTGCGGCGGTGGCGGTGACGGCGCGGATCGTCGAGCGCGCCCTCTCCAACGAGGTGATCACGCCCGGTGTCACCACGGTCGGCGACGTGCGCAACTGGCTGTACGACGCGCTGGGCGCGCACGGCGTGCGGACCTGGTTCCAGCCGGACCTGCGTGTCCAGCGGCAGGGCGGCGGATTGCCACTCTCGCGCGGCTTCCTCGCCGTGGCGCCGGAGAAGACGGTGATTCTCCCCGGTGATGTGGTGCACATCGATTTCGGGATCACCTACATGGGCTTCGACACCGACTGGCAGAAGATGGCCTACGTCCTGAAGCCGGGCGAGACCGACGCCCCGGCGGGGCTCAAGGCCGCGATGCGGAACACGAACATCCTGCAGGATGCTCTCATGCAACGCCACTCGCGTCCCGACCGTTCCGCCGGCGAGGTGTATCGGGCCACCATGCAGGAGATGAAGGAGCGCGGGATCGAGGCGATGATCTATTCGCATCCGATCGGGCTGCAGGGCCACGGCCTCGGCGCGAGCATCGACTTCCGATCGGGGGCGCGTCCGGGCGCCGATGGCAAGCGACTCCGGAAAGGCTCCTACATCTCGATCGAGCTCAATACCAAGACCGCGATCCCGGAGTGGAATGGGGAGCAACTCTTCGTGATGTTCGAAGACGATGCCTGGCTCGACGATGAGGGCTGGCACTTCTTCCGGCCGCGTCAGGAGAAGTGGTTCCTGATCGGGCGGCGCTAGGCCCATCGACCGGAAGGACGGCGGCAGGTGGCTTGCGCCCCCCTTGACAAGAAAATCTGTCAAAGGTAGAATCTCTCCATGCTTGACCTCCAAGTCATAGACGATCCGGCCGCGGCGACGTCTGCCCTTGAGCCGATCCGCAGCCGGCTGCTCTCCGAATTGGCCGTCCCCGCCTCGGCGGCGACGCTGGCCACCCGGGTCGGCTTGGGTCGCCAGAAGGTCAACTACCACCTGCATGCGCTTGAGGCCCACGGGTTGGTGCGGTTGGCTGAGGAGCGGAAATGGGGCGGGCTGACGGAGCGGCTGGTCGTCGCGACGGCCGCCTCGTACGTCGTGTCGCCGAAGGCGCTGGGTCCGATTGCCGTGAACCCGGAGCGGCAAGTCGATCGGCTCTCGGCGCGCTACCTCATTGCCCTGGGCGCCCGGATCATCCGCGAAGTGGCCGACCTCGTGGGTCGGGCGGAAAAGGCGGGGAAGCGCTTGGCGACGCTCGCGGTCGAGACCGACGTGGTCTTCCGGTCGGCGTCTGACCGTGCCGCGTTCAGCAGAGAGCTCACCGAAGCGATCGCGACGCTCGTCGCGAAGTACCACGATCCCGCCGCCCCCGGCGGACGCCCGCATCGCCTCGTCGTCGTGGCGCACCCCATTCCGCAACAGTCCGACTCCAAGGAGCTGACATGAGCATCAAGCGAGAGGCCTCCGGCCGCCGTTCCATCCAGGTCGACATCGAGGTCCCCGGCACGCCCGAGGAAGTCTGGGAAGCGATCGCCACCGGCCCGGGCATTTCTGCGTGGTTCGTGCCGGCGCAGTTCGAGGAGGAAGGCGGCAAGCCGGTCGCGGTGACGTTGGACTTCGGTCCCGCGATGGATTCGCGCTCGGTGGTGACGGCGTGGAATCCGCCGAGGCTGTTCGCCCGCGAGGGAGCTGGCTGGGCCCCGGGTTCCCCGCCGATCGCGACCGAGTTCAGCGTCGAGGCGCGCGCCGGCGGCATCTGCGTCGTGCGCGTGGTACAGAGCCTCTTCTCCAGCACGGACGATTGGGACGCGCAGCTGACTGGTGCCGAAGAGGGGTGGCCGGGCATCGCCCGCGTCCTGCGGCTCTATCTCACGCACTTCCGCGGACAGCGCTCGGCGATCATGCAGATCATGTCCCCGGTGCCGGGCACGGCCGCAGAGGCGTGGGAGACACTGACCGCGGCACTCGGGCTGCACGGCGCGCGTGTGGGGGATCGTTGCGCCGCACAGGCGGGTGTGCCCGCGCTTGGCGGCGTGGTGGAGTACATCAGCGACAGTCCGTACGGTGCCCTGATGCGGCTCGACACGCCGGGGCCCGGCACCGCTGCGTTCGGCACCATCAAGTTCGGCAGCATGGTCATGGCGACCTTGACGTTCTACATGTACGGTGAGCAGGCAGCCGAGAACGTTACCCGCTACACACCGCTGTGGCAGGCGTGGATGCAGGAACGCTTCCCGATGCCGGCCGTCATGGACGACGCCACGCCATGAGGGGCTCCCTGCATTGCGCGTCCGCACGCGCGCTGGCCCTCCTGGCCCTCATGAGTGGCGGTGCCGTGGCGCAGGTCGCGGCACAAGCGGAGAAGTACCCGCGCATGGCGACAATCGGAGAGTACCAGATGGACGAGCGCGCCGAGATCGAATTGGCGCGCAGTGCCGCGCCGAATTCGGTTGCGCGCGATGCGACGATCCTGGTGCTGGGCCCGCAGGGGTACCGGACGGCGGTCGAAGGGACGAACGGCTTTGTCTGCATGGTGGCACGGAGCTGGATGGCGGCATTCGACTGGCCGGAATTCTGGAACCCGAAGGTGCGCGCTGCCGACTGCATGAACCGTCAGGCGGCCCGCACGATTCTCCCCGTGGTGCTCTTGCGAAGCAGAATGCTGATGGCCGGGAAGTCCAAGGCCGAGATCCTGACGGCGGTCAAGGCCGCGTTCACCAACGGCGAGGTACCGGAGCTGCAAGGCGGCGCGATGTCCTACATGATGTCGCGATCGGCCTATCTGACCGATGAGGGCACCCACAACGCGCCGCATGTCATGTTCTTCACCGCGGGCGTGGACGCGAAGGATTGGGGTTCGAATGCGGCAGACTCGCCGCTCATGGCGGCTCCCTACTGGTTCTTCTCGTCGACTGATGCATCGGCAATGCAGGGGCTGCCCCCGATCGTGGTGTTCCTCATCGGGGCGGCGAACTGGTCGGACGGAACGCCCGCGCAACCCTGATTGCGGGCAAGAACTACGCGGTGTCCAGTCGAAAACGTCTTTAATCGCTCCGGCACATCCCCGGCCCTTCGCTTCCGTGTTCCCGAACCGCATGGTAGCTTGGGTCAGGCGCTGGTCGGAGCGCCTCCGGTCCGCGGGAAGGGATGGTCCCCTCCGATGTCGTCGTAGTCCCGCAGCACCCCGACAACTCATCCTCTTTTCGGACCCACCTGGCGGACACGGGTCACCACGAAAGGAGATCCCATGTCCGGCACCAGCCCCCGGCGCGCCGATCCGATCGCGCGCAGCGCCCGCCCGCTCCCCGCCACTCCCCATCTCGACTACGAGCGCAAGCAGGCAAAGGCGCTCCTCAAGCAGGTGCACGCCGGCGACGCCGACGCGTTGCGTCGCGTGCAGACGGCGCACTCCGCCGCCCTGCGCGACCACGGCGCCGAGGCGCTCCAGTTGGCCGACGTGCAGCACGTGATTGCGCGTGAGTACGGCTTCACCAGTTGGCCGAGGATGGTCGAGTACTTCGAGGTGCTCGAGCGGCACCGCCATGCCCCGCGATTCAACGTCGCCGACGACGGCCTCGCACGCTTTGAGGCGCTGGCCAAGAACGTGGTGAAGCGGCACGAGCGCGGCGATGTCATTGTGGCGCGGAGCTCGCCCACTTCGTCCCGCGCTTCTTCGCGCGGCCACTCGCGGAGATTCTCGCGGTGCCCATCACCCTCGACGAAGCACGGCTCGTCGTCGCGCGGCGCTATCGTCGGGCGAGCTGGGAGGAGTTGATCGCACGTGGCGACGACTCGCGGCGGCGCAACGACAAGGACGTGTGGGATCGAGGGAGTGGCCCACGAGCGCGCGCCGGCACCGCGATCCAGGCGCACGATGTCGACGCCCTCTCGGCGATCCTCGACGCGCACCCCGAGCTGCTCACGCCCTCCGTTTCCGATCGCGAGTGGCGCAACACGCTGGGCCCGCTGGCACTCCGCGCCGAGCGCGACGCGACGACCCCCGACGCGCGCCGCATCACCGACCTCCTCGCCGCGCGCGGCGTCGACATCCAGCAGGAACTCAACGAGCTGCTCCTCGGCTGGCCGCAGGACGGGGCGCGGACACGTGACGGCCTCCTCGCCGAGACGGTGCAGTGGTGCCTTGACCGCGGCGCCGATCCCGACTGGCTACCGCCCAACGGCATCCCGATCGTCGAGCATGCGCTCGCCCGCTTCCGAAACCCAGCGGCGGTCGATGTCATCGCCGCACGGGTCACGCCACGGCGCGCCCTCTGGATCGCCGCCGGCCTCGGCGACGTCGCCGGCGTGAAGCGCTTCATCGCCGGGAAGGGGCGGCTCACCCCGGAGGGACGGCTCAATCGCCCTGATCCGGTGGCGATGGGACTGCACCAGGGCCACCTCCCTCCCCACCACGACGCGGACGACCTCGAGATCATGTACGAGGCGTTCCAGATCGCCGGATGGAACCAGCGGTGGGCGGCGATGGATGCGCTGCTCGCCGCCGGATTCCCGATCGACCATTCGCCGTTCCAGTGGCCGCTGCTCCGCGAGGCGGTGGGGAACCTGATGGTGCCGCTCGCCGAGTTTCTCGTGCGTCGCGGTGCCGACCTCGATCACGACTGGCCGGGGCACGGCTCGGCGCGCGCCGGCCCGCGGACACGTCCAGTACTTCCACGACCCGTCATCCGACGACGTGCGCCAGCTCCTGGCCATCTGCGGCGCAGGCACCGTCGAGGAGATCCTGGCCGAGATCGATGCCACCAGGCAGTCGCCGCCGCCGATGGACGAGATGGCGGTCCGTGTGCTGCAACTGGCCGCGGACGATGCGGCGCGGCAGGCGCAGCCAGCGATCACCACCGAGCACCTGCTCGTCGGTGTCCTCCGCCTCCGCGATGGTGCCTTCCTCTCATTCCTCCACGGCACCGGCGCGGAGATGCCCCAGCTGCGCGCATTGGTCGGCACGAGGCTCCTCCCCGATGCCGATCCGCTTCAGGGAGAGGGGTTGCAGCTTGATGCCGGCGCCGAGGCGGCGATCGCGGCGGCGACGGCGGCGGCGGACGCCCGCCGCCGCGAGGGGGTCGGCCCGTGGCACCTCTGGTACGGCCTGCTGCAGCAGCGGGGCGCGCCCGGGGCGCAGCTGCTCCATCAGGTGGGGACCAAGATGGACGTCCTGTCGGAGCGATTGGCCTCCACGATGTAGTGGCGCCACGCCGTGGTCCGCGCGCGTTAGAATTGTCTATGCGTGCGGGCCCCGACGCCCCACCACATACTCCGATTGGAGCACCTCGATGACCACGCTTCGCGCCATTGCACTCCTTGCCCTCCTCGCCGGGAGCGCCTCAGCACAACAGGCCGCCGTGCCGACGCCAGAGGTGGTCGTGCAGCGCTTCGTCGATGCGGCGAATGCGCGCGACGCGAACGCGATGGCACTGCTGGTCGCGCCGGACGCCGTCTTCGAACGCTTTCCGGG
The DNA here is from genome assembly GCA_016704275.1 of Gemmatimonadota bacterium. NCBI lineage: Bacteria > Pseudomonadati > Gemmatimonadota > Gemmatimonadota bacterium. The sequence goes on along the minus strand of JADJAK010000006.1, from coordinate 262,266 downwards.
TGGGCAGATCATCGCGCAGGGGCGCGACAGCATCCGCGCCCGCTACGCCCGGTCGCTGCCGCCCATGCCGCCCGCTTGGCGCATCACCGTGCAGCCGAGGATCGTCGAGGGCAACCTGGTGATCGACCAGGAGCACTTCACGGGCGGGCCGCCGGAACGGACTCAGGCAACGTGGATGTATCTCGTGCAGGGCGGGTTGATCCGCCGCGCATGGGTGCTGGACGGGAAGGCGCCGTAGCAGCCCCGTCCCGGCGCTGACATCGGTCACCGCGCGACGATGCCATCATGCACCACTACTTTGCAGTGATCGATGGCCACACCCGCTGCCGCGGCGTGAAGGCCACGTGAGGCGCGGCGCAACGGGGAGTGGAGCGAATGGAATGGCTGACTGACCCGCAGGCATGGATCGCACTCGGGACCCTGACGGCGCTTGAGGTCGTGCTGGGGATCGACAATCTGGTCTTCATCAGCATCCTCGCGTCCAAGTTGCCGGCGAGCCAGCAATCGAAGGCGCGGCGCCTTGGCCTCCTGCTCGCCGTCATTTCGCGGGTCGCGCTGCTCTTTTCGCTGGCGTGGATCATCAAGCTGACGGCCCCGCTCTTCACCATTGCGTCGAAGGACATCTCCGGACGGGACCTGATCCTGATCGCGGGCGGTCTCTTCCTGCTCGCGAAGAGCACGCACGAGATCCACAACAAGCTGGAAGGCGATGAAGGCGCCATGTCCGCTCGGGTCGCGCCCTCCTTCGGTGGCGTGCTGATCCAGATCATGCTGCTCGACGTCGTCTTCTCGCTCGACTCCGTCATCACCGCGGTCGGCATGGTCGACGACCTCAGCATCATGATCACGGCGGTGGTGATTGCCATTTCGTTCATGATCTTCTTCGCGGACGCGATCAGCGGCTTTGTGGACCGGCATCCCACGGTCAAGATGCTGGCGCTGAGCTTCCTGCTCCTCATCGGTGTGACGCTCGTCGCGGAAGGTCTGGGTCAGCATTTCCCGAAGGGCTACATCTACTTCGCCATGGCATTCTCGGTCATGGTGGAGCTCCTGAATCTCAGGATGCGCCGCCCCAAGGGACCCCCCGTCAAACTCCACTCGCCGTACGTGGCACCGCCCACCGGCGCGTCGAACGACTGATGTCCTCCGGGACGCACACGCCCGACACCCCGCGCGCCAGGACCGCCGGCGTGATCGCCCCGCCGCCGCTCATCTACGGCGTCCCGCTGCTGGCGGGCCTGCTGCTCGACCGCTGGTCGCCGTGGCCGCTCGTCGCCGGACGCGCCACGATGCCTGGCGCGCTCGTGCTGGTACTCCTCGGCTTCATTGCACTTCCGGCCGTGCTCGCCTTTTCGGAAGGCGCGCACGCATCCGGAGCCGTGGAAGCCGACCAAGGCACTGGTGACGGTCGGGCCGTATCGCTTCTCGCGGAACCCGATGTACGTCGGCTTCACGCTCTGCTATCTCGGCATCGCGGGCTGGCGGAACAGCGTCTGGCCACTGCTGGCCCTGCCGGTGGTGCTGGCGGTGATGCAGGTGGGGGTGGTCCATCGCGAGGAGCGCTATCTCGAGCGACTCTTCGGCGAGGACTACCGGGCGTATCGCGCGCGGGTGCGTCGCTGGTTCTGAGCGGAGGTTGGGACGACCACCGCAGGCCGAGCGCCACGCGCGCATCTGGGAGGGACGATGGACAAGGTCAACCTCGCCGAGAAGTTCGCCCTGATCACGGAGCATTGGCGCCCCAAGGTCGTCGGCGAACTGAACGGGCAGGAGGTCAAGCTCGCGAAGTTCAAGGGAACGTTCGTGTGGCACCAGCACGACCACGAGGACGAGCTCTTCCTCGGCGTGCGCGGCCATTTCCAGGTCGAGTTCCGGAACAGCGTGGTGGAGCTCGGTCCCGGCGAGTTCCTCGTGGTACCGCGCGGCGTGGAACACCGCACGGTCGCGGACGAGGAGGTCGAGGTGCTGATCTTCGAGCCCGCCGCGACCCGGAACACGGGGAACGTCGAGGATCCGACGTTCACCGCACCCCAGGGCGTTCGGCTCTAGCGGTCCGTCGGACCTACGCGACCAACGGCGTCGACACGCCGAGCTTGAAGCCGTCGAGATCCTTGGAACTGGAACATCCGCGCGCCCCACGGGCGATCGGCCGGCTCGCTCAGCAGCGTTCCGCCGTTGGCCTTGATCCGCTCGGCGGTGCTGTCGACGTCGGCGTAGGTTGGGACGTTGATCTGCAGGTAGAAGCCCTGCCCCTTGGTGCGCGTCCCAGCCGAGCTTGCCGTCGTCCTGGTTGAGGACGAACTGGCAGTTGCCGGCGACGATCACGGCGGCGACGACCTTCCCCTCGTTCTCGAATTGCTGCGCCACGGCGAACCCGATGGCATCGCGGTAGAAGCGGATCGAGGCCGCGAGGTCGGTGCAGGTGATGGAGCAGCCCAGGTTGGTCGCGTTCAGCGCAGGAGCGGTCATGACAGTCTCGGGAAAGGGTTTGGAGAAGGAGGCAATGATAATCGGGCCGCGCGGGTGGCGCGCGACCGACCCCCTGCAGCCAGGATTGTAGGCACCACCCTCGGAGTACCAGATGACTCGGCTTCTTCTCGCCCTGGCGGCGTTGCTCACTGTGGCCACTCCCGCATCAGGGCAATTGGTCGTGCAAACGGGCGAACGACCGCCGCGTCGGCCGGAGGTGGAGTGCACAGAGGTCTTCCTGCCGGCTCCGGGCGACACGACACGCGGCGTGTACTGGAAACCCTACGTGCGTTCCATGGTCATCATCAAGGGGCAACCACCGAAGAAGTACCTCGATTCGTTGGTCACGTTGACGATGCGAGTCGATCGACGTGGGAAGGTCGACAGCACGATCGTGACAGGGATGCCCGACTCTGGATTCGTGCGCAAACTCAGGAAGTTCAGCCGCGACCTCATTTTCGTGCCTGCCTTGTACCAGGGCTGCGCGGTGTCGGGCTGGGCCAGCATGCGATTCACCTTTGGCGCGTCCGGATCCGAGCAGCGCATCTGGCCGGACGACTGAGGGAGGGGCGCGCCGGAATCGAGCCGGAGGTGGCGGAGAAGGCGCGAGCCTGAAGCGCACTGGAGCACACCTTGGCCCCGAGCGCGCATCCGCCTTACGGAGGGGGCAACACCCGCGTCGCCTGGAAACTGAAGGTGGGGTATGCAAGGCCACTGCTGTATCGCACGGGCCAGATCAGCGTGCCGGTGAGCGTGAGCCCTGACATCGTGGCATTCAGTGAACCACCTGGGAGCGAAATCTCATCCGGCTGCGGAATGTTCACGGCCGAGGCGATCAGCGTCCCGCTCCCCAGCGTCCCCATCGTCAACGACCAAATGTACGAGGGGTCTGGCGGACAGTCGGAGCCGAGGAATGCCTTGAGCACACCCGAGAAGGAGGAATCGAGGACGGGGGCATATTGTCCTGGAGGGAACTGCTCCAGATAGAGCGCGACATGTCGGACTGGGAACGTTGTACAGGAAGAGCAACGAGTTCTGTGGCGTGCTCGTGAGACTCTGGCTCCAGCCGTTGAACAGGTTGAAGATCGTCGTGTCGGACTTCTCGCTGCCGATGCCACCAGGCGGCAACTGCGACGAGACCAGCGTGGCCGACGTGAACCGCCAGGCGAAGTTGGTGGGCGCCGCCGTGACCGGCACGGTGGCCGTCCCGAAGCCGGTCGCGGCTGGTGCGCGGACCGGGTCACGCATGGTGACAGACACCGTATAGGGCCCACCAACGGGAAAGGCATGCGTCACCGTGCTATCGCCGGTGACCGTCACCGTGGCGGGGGTGGTCCCATCGTTGAACCGCCAGACATAGATCGACTGCGCCCTGGCCAGGACGCCTGGGTGAGCCGTCAGCTTGGCGGGAACGGCCCCGGTGATTCCAGCGGGCGCCGTGACGGTCAGCACGTGATATCCGACCGTCATCTTCTGGACGTCGACGAAACCGAGCTGCCCGGGGTCGCTCGCGGGATACGGCGAGAGCGCCTTGAACACCATCAAGTAGGTGGAGAAGCCGTCGGGAATGTTAAGCGAGGAGACTGGCCTGCTACCGTCCTCCTCCCAGAAGTAGACGAATTGCTGGTCGGTGCCGGCCACAGCGCGCACCGTACACGCGCTGCACATGAAGCGCACGGTGAGTCCTTGTCCGGTCCAGACCGTGTCACCTGGCACCACGCGCGCCCAGCTCTGATCCACGGTGAGCGAATCCTCCAACTGGTACGTCGCGGGATAGCGGTCCCTGCTTGAGGTTCGCGCGACAAACTCTTGCCACCGAGCATTGATTTGCCGAAGCGGGACTTCCGCCGTGACGCCGAGGGCCCAGACCTTCCCGTAGGCCGTCGCCGGGCTGCTGACATTCTGCTGCATTGAGACCGGCGTCGCGACGCCCGAGACGAAGTTCATGGTCCTGGCGACGCCAGGGTCATTCGGATCGGCGAACGACACCACCGTCTTTGTGCCGTCGAAGGTCGCGGCATAGGCCACGACCCGGTGCCCGCCGCTCGTGCCCTGCAAGGCCATCAAGACCGGTTGCTGGGTCAGCTTGAGGGTGAGGAGAATCCAGGTGGAGGTCAGAAATTTCGTCTGGATGCCGGCCGCGATTCCCTGCTCGATGAGCGTGTACAGTTGGCGGACGCCGGAATCCCAGATCTCCTCGTAGTCACCCTGAACACCACCCGCGAAGCGGATCCCCTGGATGTTGTCCCATTGATTCACCAGGGTGGTGTCGAACTGGTGATACAGCCCCTTCCCCGCGGCGGTGGGATGGAAGTAATAGTGATAAAACATCGCCGTGATGCTCATACCTTCGCAGTCGCCACCAGGCCCGACAAAATCGCCATAGTTGGTGAATTCCCAGTCGTCCACACCGGGGCGGAACGTGGAGCTCCAGCTGCCGACCAGTGAGGCCGTGGTGGTCTTGACCCACACGATGTGGATGTCGCCGAATGCTTGCCTGAGCGATGCCGGTGCCGTGCCGAGCGAGGGGCCGCTCCCGGGAATGGCCATCTGGCTGGCGCTGAAATGCTTGGTGGCAAGCGTCACGGAGTTCTCCGTGGCGGCAACGATCGGAATCCCTTCGAGGGTGTTGGTGGCGGGGTCAAAGTAGAAGGGTGCCACCGTCTCGGTCGCGGCCAGTTGCATCGGCATCGTGAGCGTCATGTTGCTGCTGGCGTATCCCTGCCCGTTCCCGATCAGCAGCGTCGGCCCGACCTGGGAAAATCCGGTCGGCAAGGACGGTACGGCGGCAGAATCTGCAACGAGGGTCCACGACGTGGCCCCGGTGTACGCCCCCGCGGGCACCGTGATGGACAAGCCATCGAGTGGGTCACCTGCCTTGGTATAGCGGATGGTGCCACCGCCGCTCCCCACTGCGGTGCTGGTGAAGATCGGACGTCCGGTCGCACTCCCCGGCGGGGGAGGCGGCGGCGGGACCGGGTCAACAGGAGCGGCACCGCCGCACGCGGTGGCAGCGACCAACAGGGCGAGACAGGCCGGACGACGCATCGAGATCCCTGGTTCGAGTTCTTCCTGACTGGAATTCTACCACCAGAGTTCCACATCGGTGCGCCAGGGTGGTCGCAGGCCCCCACCCCCTCGATATTGCGGGATGACCACCCTCTACGACATTCCCGTGCGCACCATCGACGGCACCGAACAGACGCTCGCCCAGTACCGCGGGAAGGTGTTGCTGATCGTGAACACCGCAAGCGAATGCGGCCTCACGCCCCAGTATGCGGGACTCGAAGCGCTCCACCGCGCACTGGGCCCGCAGGGCCTCACCGTGCTCGGCTTTCCCTGCAACCAGTTCGGCGCGCAGGAACCGGGAAGCGAGGCCGACATTACGACCTTCTGCTCGACCAGCTACGACGTGACCTTCCCGATGTTCGCGAAGATCGATGTGAATGGCGATGACACGCACCCGCTGTTCCGCCTGCTGAAGGAGGAGCGGCCCGGCGTTCTCGGCACCGAGGCGATCAAGTGGAACTTCACGAAGTTCCTTGTCGGGCGAGATGGTGCCGTGATCAAGCGGTATGCGCCGACCGATACGCCGGAGTCGATGCGTGGCGACGTGGAGCAGGCGCTCGGGGCAGCTGTCGGATCGTCCCCGACCTAGCGACAACACCCGCCACCATGCCAGACGGCGCTCAGAGTCCGAGCTCGCTCAACCCGGGATGGTCAGCCGGTCGCACGCCCTGCTCCCACCGGAACTTCCGCTCCGCCTCGCTGATCGGCACGTCATTGATGCTCGCGTGCCGTTCGGCCATGTAGCCCTCCGCATCGAAGCGCCAGTTCTCGTTGCCGTGCGAGCGGAACCACTGGCCATCGGCGTCCCGCCACTCATAGACGAAGCGCACCGCGATGCGATCGCCGGTGACCGCCCACAGCTCCTTGATCAGTCGGTACTCCTGTTCCTTGGCCCACTTCCGCGTCAAGAACGCCTCAATCTCGGCGCGGCCGGTGATGAACTCCGAGCGATTCCGCCACCGACTGTCCGGTGTGTAGGCGAGCGCGACCTTGGCGGGGTCGCGCCGATTCCAGGCGTCCTCCGCGGCGCGCACCTTGAGCGTGGCGGAGGCGATATCGAACGGGGGGATAGGTGGACGCATGCGTGCTACCTCCTGCGGTGAAGGGTGACGGGGTCCCCGACGGTGATATTCCCACCGCGACCGACAGCCGCGTTGAGCGCGAGCTTCCCTCCGAAGCGTCGTCCGATATCCTTGAGCACAGCGGGATCCCGGGTGATCGTGTCTGGGTCGACCGTCGTCATCGGACAGCGTCCGCGGAGCGAGTCGAGTTCGATGATCGCGTCGCCGATCTCGAGTTCCGCGCCTTCCCAGGTGGTCTCGGCCATCCCCTCGACGCCGTTGATCAGAAGATTGGGCCGTAGTCGCCGAATGTCACGGCCGAATGCGGTGACTGCCCCATCGGTGGCCACCAGCAACGGCAAGATGTCGAACTGGTGGCCCATCGGTGCGCGTTCGAGCCAGGCGTCCTCCCCCGCAGCGGCGCGCACGAGATCGCCGGCCGCCAGGGAGTCCCATGCGTGCCCATTGACCAGCACCTCGCCCTCAGAGCTGATCGTCCCGCGCAATCCGAGCAGTTGGTATTGTCTCCGCGCAGTGCGCACACCCTCGGGACCGCGCACCCAGATCCGTCGATCGCCCGGCACGCCGAGGTCGGTGAGGGTGGCGTGGGCAAGTTGCTGCCCGGCCATCGACTTGACCGGGTAGCGCCACAACTGGCCGAGGGTGAGCGCCATCGGGCTAGGCCGCCTGCTCGATCGCCACGAGCGGGAAGTCCACTTCGGTCTCGGCCAGGTTGTTCAGATAGTTGGTGAAAATGTTGAGGGCGACGTGGCCCACCACCTCCACGATGTCGCCGTCAGTGAACCCAGCCGTGTGAGCAGCCGCAAGCGTCGCGTCTGACACGCGACCCTTGGTGCGGACGATCTCGAGCGCCAGCGTGATGGCGGCTTGCGTCTTCGGGTCGTCCGAGTGTCCGTGGCGAGCCGAGGCGAGATTGGCGGCACTGACGCCATGCATTCCGCCGATGGCGGTGTGCGCCGAAAGGCAGTACTCGCAGCCATTGGCTTGGGCTACGGCGATGGCGACCTGCTCACCGACCTTCCCGCCCAGAGGGGCCTTGCCGAGCGAGGCGAAGAAGCCGTTCATCGCGGCCAGGGTTGCAGGGGACTGGGCTGCGGTCGTGAAGAGGTTCGGGGTCGACCCGAAGAGCTTCTTGGTCGCGGCGAGGTGCTCAGCGGGCAAGCCAGTGGCGGTCGAGGGAAGAACGGGCTGAATCCGGGACATGGTGTTTCTCCGTGGCTGAGTAGGCAAAGGTATTGTACCGATCGTTCGGTACAATACCGACTGCCCCCAATCCGCGCAAGGGGCGCCCGGCCTCAGCGTCGCAGCAGTTCGTCCGGAAGACTCTGCAGCGCCCGCCCGAAGATCGCCGGCTCGTCGAGCGAGCGCGCGAGGACCAGCGCCCCCTCGATCCGCGCCACGGCATCCTCGGCGCGCGCCTGGGCTACGTGCCGTGGGAGGCCGTCGTCCCGAAGGGCGCTGGCGATCGCGTCGATCCAGCTGCGGAAGATCTTCTTCACCTGGGGATGGAAGCGGCGGGAGGCATCGCCAACACCGAGGATCGCGAGGACGCAGGCCTCGCGGCCGCCGTGATAGAACCCCTCGAGCACCTCGTTCATGGCGCGCAACCTGGCCGCTGGCTGGCCAGGCTCGCGGAGCGGCGCGAACACCGCCGCCTCGAGGGAAGCATCGAGGTGGCTGACGACTGCGCCGACCATGTCGTCCTTCCCATCGGGGAAGTAGTGGTAGAGGCTCGACTTGCCGAGACCGGTGGCCTTCGAGAGTTCGGAAAGCGAGGCACCGTCGTACCCCTGTCGGCGGACCACCGCCATCACGCGGGCGACGACTTCATCTCGGCTCAGTACGGCGGGGGGCATTGGCTCTCCAGGCGATGGAACGATCGGTACAATGTAACGCCGGGTATGATGGTGGCAACCAGCGGGGCCCAACCCCGAGCCGCCCATCGTGGCGCGCGATGACCCGGCCAGCGTATTCTGGGCGCGCGTCGGCTGACGCCCGACATTTCCCGCTGACAGGTCACGCTCGCCATGCCCACCATCCGCCACGCCACCCCGCGCGACGCCCGTGAACTCGCCCACCTCGGGGAGCGCACCTTCCGCGACGCGTTCGGCCCGATGAACACGCCCGAGAACATGGACCACCACACCCGGGAACGGTATGGCGAGGCGATCCAGGCACGGGAGATCGCCGACCCCGGTCTGACGACGTTGGTGTGCGAGGTGGGTGGCGCGCTGATCGGATTCACCCAGCTCCGCTGGGAGGTGGCACCGCCGTGCGTCGCGGCGAACGCCCCCGGCGAGATCCAGCGACTCTACGTGGCGAGTGAATGGCACGGCCAGGGCGTCGCCCAGCAGTTGATGGAGGCGGCGCTCGGGCTGATGCAGGCGCGCCGCTGCGACGTGGCCTGGCTCGGTGTCTGGGAACACAACCCGCGGGCGATCGCCTTCTACCACAAGTATGGATTCGCCGAGGTCGGCGAGCTCCCCTTCTCCCTCGGCGACGACGACCAGCGGGACCTGGTGATGGCCCGGCCCCTTGTCATGATCTGACCCGCGCCCGCGCAGTACACTTACTGGAGTCCCAGACCCAGCCCGCCTGAGGAGGCGGTCCCGACAGCCTTCAACCCCCTGACGCGCCATGCCAAACATTCGCCTCTCGGAAGTTCGACAGATTCCCGCCCCCGCTCCCGCGATCTATGAGATCATCGCGGACTACCGGACAGGGCACCCCCACATCCTCCCAGCCAAATACTTCGGGGCGCTCGACGTCCTCGAGGGGGGCCGCGGCGCCGGCACGAAGATCCGCTTCGAGATGAAGGCGTTCGGCCGCCTGAACATCGCCACCGGTGATGTCACCGAGCCGCGGCCGGGGACGGAGCTGCGGGAGACGCTCACCTCCGGCATCGTCACCACCTTTCTGGTCGAGCCGCGCGAACCGAACGCTGCCATGGTCACGATCACGACCGAATACGACAAGCCCGGCATCCTGGGATGGTTCGAGAAGATCCTGGCGACGTCGTACCTGCGCCGCGTGTACACCGCCGAGCTCGCGCAGCTTGAGCGCGTCGCGCTGGAGCGTCTGCGCACTTCCTGACCTGATGCGGGGCGGCAACCAATCCGGGACGGCCGGGTATCTTACGCTCCGCCTCGTGGGGCGCTATTCTCCTCGCACCCCGATCAACCCCCGGAAACAACGCCCCATGCGCATCAGTGACATGCACTGGATGCAGGTCGACGCGTATCTCAAGCGCGACGACCGCGCCGTCTTGCCCCTCGGCAGCACCGAACAGCACAGCTATCTCCGACTCACCGTCGACTGCATCCTTCCCGAGAAAGTGGCCGTGGATGCGGCCGAACCGCTCGGCATCCCGGTCTTTCCGGTGCTCTCGTACGGCGTGACGCCGTACTTCCGGGAGTATCCGGGATCGATCTCGATCCGGGTCGAGACCCACCTCGCCATCGTGCGCGACATTCTCGACGGGATGGCGCACAGCGGCTTCCGACGGATCATGATCTGCAACGGCCATGGCGGGAACGGCGCGGTGCAGCAGTTCGCGCAGGAATGGGCCGCCGATCATCCAGGCTGCAAGGTGCTCTTCCACAACTGGTGGAATGCCCCGAAGACCTGGGCCAAGGTGCAGGCGATCGACCCGGTGGCCTCGCACGGCTCGTGGATGGAGAACTTCCCCTGGACGCGGCTTCCGGGTGTGGAGTATCCCACCACGCAGCGCCCGATGGTCGACCTCGCCAAGGTCCGGATGCTCGACCCGGTCGCGATGCGCGACTACATCCCCGATGGCAACTACGGCGGCCTCTACCAGCGCCCCGATGAGGATGTCCTTGCCCTCTGGCAGGTCGCCGTCGAAGAGACGCGAGAACTGCTTGATGGCGCGTGGGGTGGCCCATCGTGACCGCGCCCCGGACGCGCTGTCTCGTCTGGGGAGCTGGGGCGATCGGCGGCACCATGGGGGCGTTCCTGGCCAAGGCCGGGCACGAGGTGACCCTGGTCGACAACGTCCCCGACCATGTGGCCGCCATCAACGACGCCGGGCTCCGGATCACCGGACCGATCGCCGAGTTCACCGCGACGGTGCCGGCTTTCACGCCGGAGACGCTGCGCGGGACGTGGGAGACGATCATCCTCGCGACCAAGGCGCACCACACCGCCGGCGCGGTGCGTTCGCTCCTGCCTCACCTTGCGGACGATGGCTGCGTCGTCTCGGCGCAGAACGGCCTCAACGAGTTGACCATCGCCGAGGTCGTGGGCGAGGCGCGCACCGTTGGGGCGTTCGTCAATTTCGGCGCGGACTATCTGGAACCCGGGGTGCTCTTCTACGGCGGCCGAGGCACCGTGACGGTCGGTGAGGCATTCGGCCCCGCCGTCGAGCGGATCTCGCCGCGCGTGCTGGCCATCCGGGACAGCTGGCGCGACTTCGACGAACGCGCCTTCGCCACCGACAACATCATGGGCTATCTCTGGGGGAAGGAGGCGTACGGCGCCATGCTGTTCGTCACCGCCCTCACCAACGACTCGATCGCCGATGCGCTGGCGATGCCCGAGTATCGCGGCGTGTACGTCGCCATCGCCCGCGAGATGCTCGCCGTGGCCGCCGCCCACCACGTGCAGCCGATGGCGTTCGACGGCTTCGACCCGGCGGCCTACCGTCCCGACGCCCCGGCGGACGCCGCGACGCAATCGCTCGATGCGCTGGTCGCCCACAACCGCCGCTCGGCCAAGACGCACAGCGGCATCTGGCGCGACCTCGCCATCCGCAAGCGCCCCACCGAGGTCGATGCCCAGCTCGGCATCGTGGTGCGACTCGGTGCCGCGGCCGGCGTGCCCACGCCGCTGACGACGCGGGTGGTCACGATGATCCAGGAGATCGAGCGCGGCACCCGCCCGCAAGCGCGCGAGAACCTCGAGGCACTCACGACGTGAATCAGGACTTCAGCGGCCGGACCGCCATCGTCACCGGTGCGGCCCACGGCTTCGGCCGGGCGATTGCGCTCGCCTTCGCCACGCGCGGCGCCAGCGTCTGGGCGTGCGACGTGCTCGAGGACGAAGTGATGGAGACCGAGCGGCTCTGCCGGGCAGCCGGTGGTGACTGCACCGCGCGGGTCGTCGACGTGCGCGACAAGCCCGCAGTCGAGCGACTGGCGACCGAAGCCGCGCAGGCGACGGGCTCCGTGCACGTTCTGGTGAACAACGCCGGCGGTGTGCTCGGGCAGGTCGGACAACCACTCGAACAGGTGCTCCCCGAACAGTGGCAGGCGATCTTCGACGTGAACGTCACCGGCGCCTTCCACTTCGCGCAGGCGGTGGCGCCCGGGATGAAGACGGCGAAGTCCGGCCGCATCATCAACATCTCCAGCGGCGCCGGCCTCGGCATCTCGCTCACCGGCATCCAGGCCTACGCCTCGGCGAAGGCGGCCCAGATCGGACTCACCCGACAGTTGGCGCATGAGTTGGGGCCGTGGGGCATCACCGTGAACAACGTCGCTCCCGGCTTCGTCCGTTCCAACCCGACGACCGAACGGCAGTGGGAGTCCTACGGACCGGAGAAGCAGCGGGCGCTCGTCGAGAGCATCGCCCTCAAGCGACTCGGTACCGTCGAGGACATCGCCGCCGGCGTGCTCTTCTTCGCCTCCGAATCGGCGCGTTGGGTGACGGGACAGGTTCTTTCCATTGATGGTGGCCGATGACAGACATCATGCCGGTGCTCGAGCACCTCGACGCGGCGCACGACCGGATCCTGGCTGAACTGGTGGAGTTTGCCACGATCCCCAGCGTCAGCACCGACCCAGCGCATGCCGCCGACATGCACGCCGCGGCCGAGTGGGTCGCCGCCAAGTTGCAGGCCGCCGGGCCGTTCACGGTGCAGATCATGCCCACGGCCGGCAACAGCATCGTCTACGGCGAGTGGCTCGGCGCCCAGGGTGCGCCGACCGTGCTGGTCTACGGACACTACGATGTGCAGCCGGTCGACCCGATTGAGCTCTGGACCACGCCACCCTTCCAGCCGACGGTGCGCGACGGCCGCCTCTACGCCCGCGGCATCTCCGACGACAAGGGACCGATGTTCATCCCGATCAAGGTCGCCGAGGCGTTCTTCGCCGTGGATGGGCGGTTGCCGCTCAACGTGAAGTTCATGCTCGAGGGTGAGGAAGAGGTCGGCAGCAGCCACCTCGAGGAGTTTGTCGAGGCGAACCGCGCCCTGCTCGCCGCCGACGTGGTCATCTCCGCCGACGGCGCGATGTGGCGGATCGACGAACCGTCGATCACGATTGCCAACCGTGGCCTCTGCGGGCTCGAACTGACGCTGCGCGGCGCGTCGAAGGATCTGCACTCTGGTCGGCATGGCGGCAGCGTCGCCAATCCGTTGCATGCGATGGCGCAGCTGATTGCTTCGCTGCATGACGCCGAGGGGCGCGTGACGGTGGCCGGGTTCTATGACCAGGTGGTCGAGCTGAGCGCGGCGGAGCGCGCCGAGATTGCCGCGCTGCCGTTCGATGAGGCGACGTACCTGGCGCAGGTTGGCGCGCCCGCGGCGGTCGGGGAGCCGGGCTACACCACGATCGAGCGGCAGTGGACGCGGCCCACGCTCGAGGTGAACGGGATGTGGGGTGGCTATCAGGGGCCGGGGCAGAAGACGGTGGTGCCGTCGGAGGCGCACGCCAAGATCACCTGCCGCCTGGTGCCGGATCAGTCGCCGGACGACGTGGTGGCGCTGGTGATGCGCCACCTCGAGGCACACGTCCCGGCGGGAACCACGCTCAGCGCGCAGGTGGCAGACCACGGCGCACGCGCCGCACGGATTCCCCGCGACCACCCGGCGCTCACGTCGGCTGAGGCCGCGTTGCGCGACACGTACGGCACGCCACCGTTGATCGTCCGCATGGGCGGCACGGTACCGGTGGCCGAGATCTTCCAGCGCACCATGGGGCTCGGCACCGTCTTCTTCTCCTTCTCGACCGGCGACGAGGACTTTCACGCGCCGAACGAGTTCTTCCGCATCCATCGACTGCACGAGGGGCTGGCCGCCTGGACCAGGCTCTGGGATCGCCTCGGCAAGGAGCGCACGGCATGACGCTGGCTCAGGACGAGGCACGGGTCGAGGCGCACAGCGCCGGGCTCAAGAAGGAGCTTGGCGTCCGGGACCTGGCGCTCACCCAGATCCTCTTCATCATCGGCCTCACCTGGATCGGCGTGGCGGGGAAGCTCGGACCGTCGCACGTGGTGCTCTGGCTGACCGCCATGGTGCTCTTCTACCTGCCGATGGCGGCGGTGGTGATCTACCTGAACCAGTTGATGCCGCTGGAAGGTGGCCTGTATCAGTGGGCCAAGCTGGGGTTCAATCCGAAGATCGGATTTCCTGCTGGCATGGAATCTCTGGCTCTACGTGATCGTCTTCACGTCGGAGATCGGCATCCAGTGCGCGACCTACCTCTCCTATGCGCTCGGTCCCAGTGCGGCGTGGATGACGTCGAGCAGCTGGTTCGTCGCGCTCTCGTCGGCGATCATCCTCACCTTGATGGCGACGGCGGCGACGATCGGCCTGGCGGTGGGCAAGTGGGTGCACAATATCGGCGGCGTCTTCATGCTGATCATCTTCGGCGTGCTGATCGCGTTGCCATTCATCGGGCTGGCGACCGGACATCTCGGCGAGTTTCACCCCTTCCGGACCGAGCTCCCCGAGATGTCGCTCCTCAACCTGAACATCCTCGGGAAGATGGGATTCGGCGCCCTCGGCGGCTTCGAGTACATGGCGATCCTCGCCGGCGAGACGCGCGCCCCGGCAAGCGCGATCCGGCGCTCGGTGTACATCGCCGCGCCGATCATCGCGGTCATGTTCATCCTCGGCACGGCGACGGTCGTCGCGTATGTCCCGACCAACGAGATCGACCTGATCGGGCCGATGCCGCAGGTGTTGCGCGCGGGCTTCGAACCGTTCGGCATCGCGGGGCCACTGGTGACGATCGCGATCCTGATGACGCTGGCGATGCGCGTGGCGCAGGTCAGCGTCAGCTTCACCGCGGTCACGCGGCTCCCGATGGTGGCCGGCTGGGACCGGATGCTGCCGGCGGCGTTCAGCAAGCTGCATCCGCGCTACCGGACGCCGGTGAACTCGATCCTGCTGGTGGCGATCTGCTCGTTCGTCCTGTCACTGGTGAGCCAGGTCGGCGTCGGGCAAGCGGAGGCGTTCCAGTTGCTGTTCAATGCGGGCGGCATCTTCTACGCGCTGGCGTACGTGGTGATGTTCTCGATCCCGTTGTTCGGGCTGCGGAACGTGACGCCGCGGCCATCGCCCCTGCTGCGGATTGCCTCACTGTCCGGCCTGTTGATGACACTGTTGTATATCGTGGTCGCGGTATTCCCGATCATTCCGGTGGAGAGCGTCGGCAGTTTCGCGCTCAAGATCGGCGTGGTGGTGCTGGTGATGAACCTGGTCGGCGTGGCCATCCTGGTTGCCGCCCAGCGGCGATCTTCCTCGGTTCCGGACATGGGAGCGTAAGATGATGATTCGAACCTCGCGCACGGGCGGCGCTCGCTGGGCCGTCATCCTGGTGGTGCTGGTCGCGCTCGGGGCGGGTGCCCTGGCCGCGCGCCGCCGCGTGCCGGTCCTCGCCGGCGAATGGGATGTGTACATCGCCCTGAGCGCCAAGCCGAAGTTCGGCTTCGAGGGATGGCGGCGGATGGCCTACGCGCACTTCGCCGGCACCGACTCGGCCAACGCCGGATTCCTGCGTCGGCGCACCGGTGCCCCGATGCTGACGGTGGCCAAGGTGACGACCAAGGGCGACTCCCTCCTGTTGGCACAGGACGCCAACACGGTGCTCCGCGCCGCGTGGCACGGCGACACGCTCGAAGGGGTGCAGTACACCAACGACCGGCCGATGGATCGCCGGTATCGGTTGGTTCGCCGGGCGACCCCCGGCGCCCCCGAGCCGACCCATCAGATCTGGAAGATGCCGGCGTCGGACTCGCAGTATGCCACCGTGGTCGACACCACGACGCTGATGCCGGTCCGTGACGGCACCATGCTGGAGACGTACATCGTCATGCAGCGCTCGCCGTACCGCGCGTCCAACCCTGGTCCGGGGCGGTGGTGGGCTGCGCGTGGCTACATCTTCGTCGGCCAGCTGGTGCGCGAGCGCGGCAAGTCCACGGGCAGGATCGAGGAGTTCGGCGACTACAGCCATGACATCGAGGACGGCTACGACGCCGTCGAGTGGGCGGCGAAGCTCCCAGGCGCCAACGGCAAGGTCGGCTTGATTGGCCACTCCGACGAGGGCCGGCTGGCCTGGTACGCTGCGGTGAGCGCCCCGCCGCACCTCGCGGCGATCGCGCCCTCCGCGGCGACCAGCGACCCCTGGCGGATCGTCCCGTACGCCGCGATGGCGTTCGGCCCGATCAACATCAGCTGGGCCTGCATGATGCGGGATCGGAACATGGCCACCAACGGGGCGGACCTCGAAATCGGCGAGGCGATCACCCACCTCCCGCTCTCCGCGCTGCCGGCGCGCCTGGGGTGCGCCCCCAACGCGATCTGGGACCGCTGGATCGCGCACCCGACACTCGACGCGTTCTGGCGCGCGCGCGCCGTCACCACCTACATCGACAAGGTGAAGGTGCCGGCGATGTCCCTGGCCGGTTGGCACGACGACGCGCGTGGCCCGCTCGACTACACCAACGCGCTCCTCAAGGTGAAGAATCACCCGGCGTGGCATCTGGTCATGGGCGTCCATGCCCACAAGGGCGTGGATTACGTCGCCGGCGACTTCGGACCGCAGGCGCGCTACGAATACCGCGACATGCAGATCCGCTGGTTCGACCACTACCTGCTCGGCCGGGACAACGGCGTCGAGAAGATGCCGCCGGTCGACATCTTCGTGCAGGGCGACAACAGCTGGCGTCAGGAGCAGGAGTGGCCGCTCAAGCGGGCGCGGGCGATGAAGTGGTATGTCTCGTCTGGCGGGCGGGCGCAGACGAGTGCGGGCGACGGTGTGCTCGACACCCTGCCGCCGCGCGGCGCGGTGGCCGACACCTTCACCTACAACCCCGGCGACCCGACGCCGTACCTGATCGATTCGCGCGAGCTCGAAGAGTCGCTGAACGAGGACTACACCAAGTTGAATGCCACCCGGCGCGACGCACTGGTCTTCACCTCGAAGCCGCTCACCAAGCCACTCGAAGTCACCGGCGAGATGACGGCGACGATCTGGGCCTCCAGCGACGCCAAGGACACCGACTGGGCCGTCATGCTGCTCGATGTCTTCCCCGACGGCCACGCCGAGCGGGTGCAGGACGGCTTCGTGCGGGCACGCTTCCGGAAGGGAATGGACAAGGTGGTCCCCTTGGTGAAGGGGCAGATCGAGCAATACGAGATCGACCTCTGGTTCACGTCCAAGGTGTTCGCCCCCGGCCATCGGCTCCGGGTCAGCATCACCTCGGCGCTCTTCCCGAAGTACAACCGGAACTTGAACACCGGCGGCAACAACGAGAAGGAGTCGATCTTCGTCTCGGCGCATCAGCGACTGATCCACGACGCGGCCCACCCGAGCCACATCGTGCTGCCCGTCATCCCGCGCTAGGCATCGCGCCACGCAGAACAGATCGCCGGTGTCGGACTCGCGTCCGGCACCGGCGATTCTGTTGTCGGTCCTTCTCTCGTGCCTCGGCTACCCGGCTTGCCCGACCTCGAAGGTCCGCAACTTCCGAATGCAGAGGGTGACCGCCGCCACCGCAACCACTCCGCTCATGATGTAGGCGGTCTTCGGCGCCAGCAACGCCACGAACACCTCGGCGTTGACGGTGCTGATCGCGTCGGCGACGGCGAGCATGTACTGCCGCACGCTGAGCACCCGGGTTCCCTTGAAGAAGGAGCCGAGGGCTCCCTCCCACACCACCAGATACGTCAGCCCGATCAGCATCCCGCGCTTGGTGATCAGGCCGAGGGCGAGGAAGATCGCGGTGTAGAGGAAGGCACCGAGCGCGGCACCCGCAGTCAGGCCGAGCACCAATCCGGTGGGGTCGAGCCCGCGCACGAGGCTCACCCCGGCGCCCAGGGTGGTCAGGGCCGCCAGCGTCATGCAGATGACGGCCGTGACCACGAGCTTGGTGAGGACGATCTCGGTGCGAGAGATCGGCTTGGCCAGCAGGTAGATCGCCGTGCCATCCTCGATCTCCGCGCCAAACGACGAACTCGCGAGAATCAGCGCGATGACCGGAACGACCACGGTGTAGATCAGCGTCATGATCGGAATGGCGACGATCTGGAGTGGCTCGTCGTCGACGGTACCGTACAGATGAATCAGGGTCGCCATCACCACCGGCAGGGCGGCCAGCAGGAGGACGATCATCCAGCGTCGCTTGGCGAGCGCCTGGCGCACGGTCAGCCCGGCCAGCACAGGGTTGAAGAGCATCGGTTACCCCTGCACCAGGTAGGAGAAGACGCTCTCGAGCGATTCGTCGGCCGGATGCACCTCGAGAATCGAGACGTTCGACTCACGGGCCAGTCTGGGCAACGCTCTCGTGAAGGCACCCAAGTCCGACGTCCGGATGCTCAGCCCGGCGGGCGTCACCTCGACACTCGCCGTGACATCCTGCCGAATGAGGCTCGATGCCAGCAATCGGTCGTCGCTGGTCCGCACCGTGAAGGTATGCGGCCGGTCGGTCATCAACTGCCGAATGACCCGGCTGGTTCCGGAGGCGGCGAGCCGCCCGCCGATGATCACCAGCACGGTATCCGCGAGGCGATCGACTTCTTCCAGGATGTGCGACGAGACGAGGATGGTGCTGCCGGCGTCGGCGAGCCGGCGCAGCACCGCCATCATCTGCAGCCGCTGCTTCGGGTCCATCCCGTTGAAGGGCTCGTCGAGCAGCAGCACCGTGGGGGAGTGGACCAGCATCGCGGCGATCTTGATGCGCTGCCGCATCCCCTTGGAATAGGTCGCCACCGGCCGGCCCTGCGCCGCGGTCATCTCCACGAGGTCGATGGCGCGCTTGACCGCGGCCTCGGCATCGGGCAGTTGCTGCAACCGGGCGTTGAGGCGCACCAACTCATAGCCGGTCAGGAAGCTGTACACCGACTCGCTTTCGGGGACGAAGCCGAGGGTGCGGTAGATCTCCGGATGCTGCCACGACGGCACACCATTGACAGTGACGGTGCCGCTCGAGGGTCGCAGCAGCCCGACCAGCATGTGGAGGATCGTCGACTTCCCCGCGCCATTCGGGCCGAGCAGTCCGGTGATGCCTGGGGTGAGCGTGAAGGAGACATCGTTCACCGCGACAATGTTGCCATACCACTTCGAGACGTGCGCGAGTTCGACGGTCACGTCTCGATGCTCCGGTAGCGCAGCGTGAGCACCACGCCGGCAATCGCGATGAAGCCCACCATCGTGCCCAGGTAGGTCGTCCCTGGCAGGTTCGCGGCCTGCAGCACCGTGCGGTTGCGGCGGCGAAAACGGCGGCGGAGCTGTGCATTGCTGTCGGCTGCATTCTTCGGCGGCCGGGCCTTGGCGTCCGCCGCGTCGAGCGCCGCGATCGAGTCGGCCTTCTGCTTGACCGAGGTGGTGTCGAAGATCCACGTCGTCACGCCATCACCGACGATCATCGGCGACGTCAGCGCGAGGTAGCGCATCTTGTCGGGCCGCTGCATGATGAGCGGGGTGACGAATCCGCTGGCGAGCAGGAAGAAGGCGAGGATGGCGGCGGTGGCGAAGGGACGCCGCTTGAGCACCGCCGCGATGGTGATCGAGACCGTGGAGAGCAGGATCGCGATCGCGAAGGCGCCGGCGAGGATCCGCGGGATGGTCGGCAACGAGGTCCGCATTGCCGCGGCGACATCTTCGGCCGACATCCAGGTGCCCGCGAGCAGCACGATGTGCGGCAGCAAGGCGACGACGAAGAGCGACGTGGCCAGGGCGGCGACACGGGCCAGCACATAGTCCGACCGGCGGACCGCGCGAGAGAAGTAGAGCGCCAGCACGCGGCTCTGCGAGTCGCTGGTGATCAGCTCCGGCGTCTGGAAGGCGCAGAAGAGGCCGAAGAGCCACACCGTGGTGCGGAAGTAGGTGGCGTGGGCAAAGAGCTGGATCATGTTGCCCGCGAGGCCGGTGACCGCGCTCTGGATCAGCGCGGGAATCACCATCATCGCGATGAGCACCACCGGCGGAATCTTGGCCTTGCCGCCGCGGCCGATGCCGAAGATCGACCGGATCCCCTCGACGTAGAGCGCCCGCACGGCGCCGGCGCGGCCGAGGCGCGGACCGTCGTAGTGCTGGTAGCCGATGTCGTAGATGACGCCGGTGCGTGGAGTGGCTGGTTCAGCCATGCATCCCTCCGGCGATCACCGCATCGTCGACGTGAAAGAGATCCTCGAGGCGGTCGCGCCGGCGGGCCACGCGCAACAGCCCGACCCCCATCTCGGCGGCGACATCGCGCACGATGTCGAACGGCGAGTCCGACCCCACCTGAATCGCGATCGCCCCGCCCGCCCCCATGCGGGCGGGCAGCCCTCGGGCGACCAGCATCGCCATGAAGGCATCGGCATCGCCAACAATTTCCACCACGAGCAACTCGGTCTCCTGCACGAACTCCTTGAGCGGCGCGGCGCGCAGCAGGCGGCCGCCGTCGATCGCCACCAGGAAGTCGCAGACCTCCTCGACCTCGCCGAGCAGGTGGGTCGCCACGATCACGCTGATGCCGAACTCGCGCCCGGTGCGCTTGATCAGGTCGAGCATGTCGGTGCGGCCGGCCGGATCGAGCCCATTGGTGGGCTCGTCGAGCAGCAAGAGTTTCGGATCGTGTACCAGCGCCTGCGCCAGCTTGACGCGCTGCTTCATCCCCGTCGAGTAGCCACCAATCGGCCGATACCGTTCGTCGTAGAGACCCACGTGCCGGAGCATCTCGGCGGCACGCTCGCGCGCGGCCGTGGCCGGCAGCCCGGAGACCCGGGCGAGGTGCGTCACCAGATCGGTCGCGGTGCGATCGGCCGGCAGGCAGTCGAACTCGGGGATGTAGCCGAGGTACTGACGCAGCTCGGTGCCACGGGTGGTGGCGTCGATGCCGAGCACGGTCAGCGACCCGCTGGTGGGCGGGAGGAGGCCGAGCATGATCTTGAGGAAGGTGCTCTTGCCGGCGCCGTTGGCACCGACCAGCCCGATGACACCGGGCTCGAGGTCGAGCGTCAGATTGTCGAGCGCCGTCACCCCACCGGGGTACCGTTTGGTCAGCTCGTAGGTACTCAGGAGGGGCATGTCGACCTGGTCCCAGGGGAGAAATGCGTGCAGCAACGGGGAATCCTACGGCCCAGCGGCCGAGATAGGTAGCCACGTCGCACACATGAAACGAACGCACCCCTCCCTGTCGGCTGCACGGCACGAGCAGTAATTTCGAGGCAGGCGCGCAGGGCGCCTCCCGTCCGCGGACAGGACCGAGTCCACCTGAGCAGCGTGCCGAGCAGTACCCGGGACGTACCCATGACCCTCCTTCGCCCGGCGCCAGCGGACCACGGGCACACCAAGGAGGTTCGTCATGCCCGCCCGTGATCTTCCCGTCCGCCCCGATCTCGACCAGCTGCATCGCCAGGCCAAGGAATTCCTCAAGGCGATCCACGCCGGTGACGCCGCGGCGATCGCCGAATGGCGCGAACTCCACCCCGAACCAGCCGATCCCGCGGCGGCGAAACTCGCCGAGGCGCAGCGCGTCCTCGCGAAGAGTTATCGCGCGTCGAGCTGGCCAAGGTTGGTCGTCGCCGTGGAGCTGGTCGATGGGATCTGGCGCGATGACCGCACCAAGGTGCTGTCGCTCGTCGATGCGAATCCGGCCCTGCTTCATGAGACGGTGCTGCTCCGCCCCGACAGCAACTGGGGGCCGCCGATGAGCTACGCGGCGAACCTTGGTCGCGACGAGCTGATCCGCCAACTGCATGCCCGTGGTGCTCGCGACCTGGAGAATGCCGCCGGTCGGGCCGCCCTGCAGGGCCATCCCGGCACGGTGCAGATGATCTACGACCTGGCGGGGCGGCCGCCGGTCAAGCACGACTCGCTCGCCGGCCCCGCGTATACGCTGAACGTCCCGGGGACGGCGGTGCTCTTCTCGCTCGGCGTGCGCGCCGATGGCCCCAACGGTGTCGAGCCCAACGTCATGGAGCACCTGCTCGGCACCGACAGCCGGAACTCGGCGGCGAAGCACCGCATCCTGGAGCTGTATGTCGAGCACGGCTTCGAGCCGTCCGACACGCCGATCATGGCATTTCATCGCGGTCGGCTCGACCTGCTCGAGGCCCACCTGCTGCGCGACCCGCAACTGCTCACGCGCACCTTCCCGAAGGCGGCGATCTTTCCGATGGCGCCGGCCTGCGCAGCAGGTCCGTACACCGCCCAGGGAACACCGCTCGAGGGCGCCACGCTCCTGCACATTGCGGCATACTTCGACGACGTGGAAATCGGCGAGTGGCTGCTCGACCGCGGCATGGACCCGAATGTCCCTGCGGCCATCGATGCCGACGGCTTTGGCGGCTACACGTCCCTCTTTTCAACCGTGGTCTCCCAGCGCAACTTCTGGGTCAACTACGGCAGCGGGCAGCCCGACGAGGCGCGATTCACCCGGCTGCTGCTCGATCGTGGTGCCGACCCGAACGTCCGTGCGTCGATCCGCGCGCAACTCGAGGAAGGGCACGGCGGTGGGCCGATCCACGAAGTTCGCGGCGTCACGCCGCTCGGCTGGGGCGAGCAGTACCACGCACGGATCTTTGTGAGTCGCGAGTCGATGCGACTGGTCGAGGAGCGCGGCGGTGGGCGTTAGCGGAGTGCACTGAAGCGGGTGAATGAGAAACCCCTGGGAGAATCGCCGATGAAGAAGGGTGCCTCGAGCTCTACCGGCTCACCGTCCGCGCTGATCGACGGACGGATTGCCGAACTCGGTGACTGGCGGGGCGAGACCCTCGCGAAGGTTCGCGCGCTGATCCTTGCCGCCGATCCGGACATCATCGAGGAGTGGAAGTGGGGCGGGCCGGTCTGGTCGCACACTGGCCTGATCTGCACCGGCGAGAGCTACAAGAAGGCCGTCAAGCTGACCTTCGCGAAGGGGGCATCGCTCAAGGATCCGAGCGGCCTCTTCAACTCGAGCCTCGACGGGAACGTGCGCCGCGCGATCGACATTCACGAAGGCGAGGCGGTGAACGCCAAGGCGTTCACCGCGCTCATCCGCGCTGCGGTGGCCTTCAACGTCGCCTCGGCGAAGGACTGAGTCGATCTCATGGCGAAGCGGCACCCGACCACGATCGCCGAGTACATTGCCGCGGCGCCTGCCGCGGGACAGCCGCACCTGCGCCGCCTCTACGCGATCCTGAAGGAGATCGCGCCCGACGCCGAGGAAGCGATCAAGTGGGGCACGCCGTTCTTCGTCGAGCCCCGGTTTCTTTTTGCCTTCTCGGGGCACAAGGCGCACTGCAGCTTCACGTTGATGGAGGCGGGCCTGGAGCCGTTCCGGAAGGAAATGGCGAAGCACCGCACCACGAAGGGGCTGCTCCAGATCCCGTACACCGAACCGCTGCCCGAGGCGCTGATCCGCAAGATCGCCAAGGCCCGTGTGCGCGCCGTGAAGGCGCGGGACGACGACGGCTTCTGGTGAGCTCCCGCACCCTCTTCCCCTCCTGACCCGGGTCCCTGATGAAGAACCTCGCGGATGACGCCGTGCGCGACGAGCTGGTCGCGCGCCTCGAACGCCTGACTCCCGCGCACGCGGCGGCGTGGGGCACGATGAACGGGCAACAGATGGCGCGCCACCTCGGGGACGCCTCCGAGGCCGTCCTCAAGCTGCGCCCGTTCGCGTCGAGGGCGCGCGGCAAACCCTCCCCGCTCCGCAAGTTCCTGCTGCTCCATGTGCTCCGGCAGATGCCGCGCGGCATCAAGGCCGGTGCCGACCCGGCAGGGGCCGCCGTCGACCCCGTCAACTTCACCACCGACCTCGAGCGAGCCGTCTCGCTGCTCCGGGCCCTCGCGGCCGCCACACCCGAGGCGCTGGTGGACCGCCATCCGGTGCTCGGACCGATGTCGCGGGCCAACTGGATGCGTTGGGCGTGGCTGCACACCGACCATCACCTTCGGCAGTTCGGGGTGTAGCACCATGACACCCCCGAACCCGAGTGTCGTGCTGTTCGTCGATGACGTTCCGCGGATGACGGCATTCTACGCCGAGCTCGCGCAGATGACCGTCCTGCACCAGGAGCCGAGCCATGCCGTGCTGGCGATCGACGGACTCGAGGTGGTGATCCACGCGCTTCCGGCCTACGGGGGCGACGACCACGCCACACCGACCACTGTCGCGGTGCGTGAGGACTCGTACTGGAAGCTCTGCCTGCCGGTCGTGAGCATCCTGCACGCCCGCGAGGTGGCCGCGGCGCTGGGTGGAGCGATTCGCTCGGCCGAGCACGAATGGGTGGCGCGGGGATTTCGGGCATGCGACGGCCACGACCCGGAAGGCAATGTGCTGCAGGTTCGCGAGACCGCCTCCTGACGGCCTGCCATGGCCCACGACATTGTGCCATGGAAATTTCGGAGCTACACTGAAGTGCGTCTGGGGCGCATTCAGTCCGCGTAAAGGGCCGTGCCCACCCACCGCAGTCGCCAAAAAATCGACGAACCTTCTTTCAGCCTGATCAGTGCGGACTCCAGGCGCCCCGAAAGGAGATTCGTATGTATCCCAATCCGCAGGACGCGCTTCCCCTCCCGCCACGCCCCGACCTCGACCAGTACCGCACGCGCGCCAAGGAACTCGTCGCGGCGTGTCGCGACGGCGACCCCGCCATGCAGCGCTGGGTCACCCGATGGATCGCCGATCTGGTGCGACTCCAGCCCGACGGCAGCCGGCTGAGCCCTGCCGACGTCGAACGCCGCGGGCAGCAGCTGATGCATTTCGTCCGCGAGCGGCTCCGCCCGAACGACGCCACCATCGCACAGGCGCAGTTCGTGATCGCCCGCGCGCACGGCTTCGACAGCTGGCCCAAGCTGGGGCAGTACGTCGAGGCGCTGCGCAGCAGTGATTCGTCGGTCGCCACCTTCGAACAGGCCGCCGACGCGATCGTGCAAGGCGATCTCGCCACACTGGACCGCCTGCTCCGGGCCGAGCCGTCGCTGGCGCGTGCACGCTCCAGCCGCGAGCATCGGAGCACACTGCTCCACTACGCCTCCGCGAACGGCGTGGAGAGTTATCGCCAGCGCACGCCCGCCAACATCGAGGCGATCACCACGCGCCTGCTCGATGCCGGCGCCGTGATCGATGCCGAGGCCGATGTCTATGGCGGCGGCGCCACGACGCTTGCGCTCGTCGTGACGAGCTCGCACCCGCGCGCGGCCGGGGTCCAGAACGCTCTTGCCGATCTCCTGCTGGCGCGCGGCGCACGGCTGGACGCAGGCATCGTGCGCTACTGCCTGATGAATGGCTGCCCCGAGGCAGCGGCACACCTGGCCGAGCGTGGCGCGCGTGTCACCGCGACCGACGCGGCCGGCATCGGTCGGCTCGACCTGCTGCGGCAGGCGTTCGAGCCCCCGAAGACCGTCTCCCTCGCCGATCGCGGCGAGATGATGGCGATGGCGGCATGGTATGGTCGCCGGGACGTGATCGCGCTCCTGCTGGAGCTCGGCGTTGATCCGGCGGTGCGACGGCCTGAAGGAGGGCAAACGGCCCTGCATGTGGCCGCCTATCAAGGCGACGCGCCGCTGGTCGAACTGCTGATCGCGCACGCTGCACCACTTGACCTTCCCGATGCCCATTTCGGCACACCGCCGCTGGTGTGGGCGCTCCATGCCTGGCTCAAGGAAAGCCGGCCCGATGCCGAGCCGTATCGGCAGATCGTACGCGCGCTCGTGGCGGCGGGGGCGAAGGTGCGGGCGGAGTGGATCGAGGATGACCGACTGCGGGCCGAGACCGAGCTCATGGTGTTGCTGCGCGAGGCGGTGCGCTGACTGCCGTTCAGCGCACGCAGCTCGGCGCGTTCAGGAGGGATCCTTCGGCAAGTCGCGCGACCGCGTGTGACTCACGCCGCTCAGGATACCGACACCCAGCATGATCACGGCGGCGATGATGACCCAGACCGTCGGGAGCCCGGCCCTGATCATGCCCCAAGCCACGCCGCCGATCACGATCAGCGCACCGGCGAAGTAGAGTCCGAATGACATGGTGCCTCGTTGTGCAGGGAAGCGCATCATACCCTGCTGCACCGAGGCACGCGTGACGATGTCCACTGGCACTCCATCCGACGATGGAGGACGAGACTGACTCGCTCCTCGGGCTGATCTCCGTTGGCGAAATTGTATGCCCCCCTCGACGATTGCTTCTTCCGTCGTCCCGTCGGCATGCGTGGAACGGGCGTCCCCAGTCAGGAGCACCCACCATGTCGCCCTCCAGGCCTGAGGACCCGGCCGCCGCCACGCCCGCCTTGCACGCGGCCCTCGACCAGAGCGAGAAGGTCACCGTAAAGGTGGAGGAAGCGGCGCACGAGCTTGCGGCCGTCAACACGACGCTCCAGAAGGACATCACCGCCGGCGCGCCGACCGCGCAGGTCCAGCGCACCATCGAGAAGAGCGAGGCGGTCGAGCAGAAGGTCCAGGAGGCCGCCGCCGAGCTCGTGGAAGTCACCACCGCACTCGCCGCTGAAGTCGACGAACGCGAGGCGCTCGAGGGCCATGTCCTCGAAATGCAATCGGACTTGCTGCGGAGCCAATCGGCGGAGGCGGCCTCCCGGCATCGTGCCCTGCACGATGCACTCACCAACCTGCCGAACGCCACGCTCTTTGCTGACCGACTCGAACTGGCGCTCGAACAGGCTCGCCGCCACGAGTGGCGCCTCGCCGTCATGTTCCTCGATCTCGACCGGTTCAAGCACATCAATGACACGCACGGGCACGACATCGGCGACCGGGTCCTGCAGGAGACCGCGGAGCGCCTGACCGCCTTCGTGCGCGGTGGGGACAGCGTGGGTCGGCGTGGCGGCGACGAGTTCCTGCTCCTCCTGCTCGAGGTCAAGGGCGACGCCTCGGTCCTGGACCTCGCCGCTGCGCTCGCCACCAGCATCGGGGAGCCGATCGCCCTCGATGACCTGCGCCTCAGCGTCGGCGCGAGCATCGGCATCGCGATCTATCCGGAGGACGGGAAGAGCGCGGATCTCCTGCTGAAGCGTGCGGATGCGGCGATGTACCTCGCCAAACAGACCCAGTCACAGGTCGCCAGACATGCATCACCTGAGGTCGGGTGACGCCCCTCCACCAGGGCGGAAATGCTCGGTGAAGAACCAGAGCAGCGTGTCGTGCTGGTGCGCCTTGGTGTTGATCCCCTCGGCCATCCCATGGGAACGATTGGGATAGGGCACCACGGCGAAGTGCTTGCCTGTGGCGATGAGCGCATCGACCATCAGTTCCATGTTCTGGTAGTGCACGTTGTCGTCCGCCGTCCCGTGCAGGATCAGCAAGTCCCCGGTGAGGTTCTTCGCGTACCGCAGCGCGGCCGCCTTGTCGTAGGCCGCGGGCGATTCCTGCGGCAGGCCGAGATAGCGCTCGGTGAAGCCGGCCTCGTAATAGCGATGATCGCTGATGAAGGCGCCGGGGACTGCCGCCTTGAAGACGTCGCCATGGCGGAGCAGCAGGAGCATGCTGATCAACCCGCCACCGCTCCAGCCGTAGGCGCCGACGCGTTTGGCATCGAGGTAGGGCCGCTCGGCGAGGAGCACCTTGGCGGCCGCCGCGATGTCGTCCGAGGGAAGGATGCCGTGGTTCTGGTAGATGATCTTGCGCCATGCCCGCCCGTACAACGACGGCGTGCCGCGTGAGTCGACGGCCATGACCACGAAGCCGCGCTGGGCCAGCATGAGGTAGAAGAGATAGTTGTCACCCTTCCAGCTGTCGGTGACGAACTGGCCGCCGGGCATGCTGTACTCGTGGAAGATCACCGGGTACTGCTTCGACGGATCGAAGTCCGGCGGCTTGATGCACCAGGCGTCGAGACGCACGCCGTTGCCGATGTCGACCTTGAGAAACTCGTAGGGCGCGCGCGCGACAGCGTCGAGTCGGGCCCGGAGTGCCGCGTTGTCCTGCACGGTGCGCACGACGCGGTGCGTGGGGAGGGCGACCACCTCGGACACCGGCGGCGTATCGAACCGCGAATAGCTGTGGAATGCCCACTGCCCCGATGGCGAGATGCTGTAGCTGTGCGTGCCCGGCGCGCCGGTCGGCGTGACGCGTTCCGGCATGCCGCTCCCGTCCAGCCGCGTCCGATAGAGGTAGCGGTAGATCGCGTTGTCCGGGGACGCCAGATAGTACAACCAGCCACCAGCCTCGTCGATCCGTTCGATCGAGGCGACATCGAAGTTCCCGCGGGTCACCAGCAGCGGCTGGCTGCCATCGCGATCGTGACGGTAGACGTGGCGCCAGCCGTCGCGTTCCGTCATCCAGAGAAAGTGGCGACCGCCGCCGATCCACTGGATGCTGACCGGATCGAGGAAGGCTGGGTCGGTCTCGGTCAGGATCGCCCTGGGGCTGCCCGTCGGCAGCGTCATCAGGAAGACCGTCATGCGGTTCTGGTGCCGATCGAATTGCTGGACGACCAGCTCCGACGCACTGGCCGCCCACTCGACCGTCGTGAGGTAGTTCATCCGAGGGTCACCCGGCAGCTCGACCCACGATGTTGCCCCGCCGTCGATCGACACCACCCCCACCCGACTCGCCGGTAGTGTGGCGCCCGGCTTCACGTGCTGGAAGGAATCGACCTGCGGGTAGAGGAAGTCGACGTTGTTGACCATCAGGACGCTCCGCACGCCCACCATGTCGAACTGG
Source organism: Gemmatimonadota bacterium (assembly GCA_016704275.1). Classification (NCBI taxonomy): domain Bacteria; kingdom Pseudomonadati; phylum Gemmatimonadota; species Gemmatimonadota bacterium. The sequence goes on along the minus strand of JADJAK010000006.1, from coordinate 233,816 downwards.
ACGTAGGCGAGTCGCGAGCCATCCGGACTCCAGCGGAAACCCTTCGTGTTGTTGACCGCCGCGAACGGGCGTGGCGAGTCGCCGTTGATGCGAGTCGGCGAGCCGTCCTGCGTCAGCTGGCGCCGAATCGACGTCGCCACCGCCTCGACATAGAGGTTGTGGTCCGAGGCATACGCCACGTGGCTCCCGTCCGGCGAGAGCTGTGGCGCCACGACGCGGCCGGGCAGCCCCGACGCGCCCACCTGCGTGAGCTGCCGCGACCCCAGATCCATCACCCACCAGGTCGCCTCGCTTCCCGAGGCGGGGGCGCCGGTCGCGCTGAAGAGGAGACGCGAGTGGCCCGCCGAGAGCGCGTATGAGACGATCCGGAGTGGTCGGCTTCCGCCGAGGGGCACGAGCTCAGTGGCCGCCACGAGCGTGGTTCGGACCCCGGCAGCCGTGGTTGCGACCAGGTCGACCAAACCGCTCGCCTGCCGGGACGGTTCGAGGCGCGTCGAGCCGCGCACGTCGTCCAGCCATGGCTGCCACCCCGCCGGTGCGGTCGCGAACTCCCGCTTCGTGAAGATGCGCTCGATGGTGAGCGGATCGCGCGTCGCCGTCTGTGCCGTGGCGGGGTGCGGCATGGCAACGGCCAGCGTGAGCGCGACCGACGACAGCATGCGGTGGGACATGGTCACCCTCGAGGGCATGGAATGGTCACTTCGCGGGCATCGCCGCGCGCCAGCCGGCCAATCGCTCGGTCTCGAGCCGGGCCAGCAACGCGGCGCGCTCCGGTCGGCTGGCCAGATTCACGTTTTCCATCGGGTCGGCACGACGATCGTACAACTCCCACGCCACGTATTGGCGAGTCGTCCAGTTCATCCACGCGACGTAGTGCCAGTCCGCGGTGAGCATCGAGTAGCCCATGTAGGGAATGCTGTCCTTCGCCACCCAGATCCCGTTGCGGAGGTACTGGCTGAACACGGCGCCCTTCCAGGGCCGCTGGGGATTCGCCAGCAGGGGCACGGCGCTGGCGCCTTGCAGCTGCGACGGCACGGGCAACCCCGCGAGCGCGGCCAGGGTCGGGTAGATGTCGACGAGTTCCACCGGCTGTGACAAGCGGAGTCCGGGGCGAATCTGGCCGGGCGCGCGGATGATCAACGGCACGTGGGTGTCGATAGTGTAGTTGGTCATCTTGGCCCAACTGTTGTGCTCTCCGAGCTTGAAGCCGTTGTCGCCCCAGAGCACCACGATGGTGTTCCTGGTAAGGCCCAGCGAATCGAGTTGGTCCAGCAACCGACCGACCTGCGCGTCGATGTAGCTGATCGAGGCGTAGTAGCCATGCGTGAGGCGGCGCACATCGGCCGGATCGAGCGTGCCGTCGACGGCGTCCTTCGCGTTGGCGAAGTCGGCATAGCCGCGGAGTTCGCGATTCGTGTTGACGGCCATGCCCGGCGCGCCGGCCGGCACCATCTGGTTGGGTGCGAGTGGCAAGGCGTCGCGCTTGTAGAGATCCCAGTACCGCTTCGGGGCGTTGAACGGGAGGTGCGGTCGGTAGTAGCCAACGGCGAAGAAGAATGGTTGGCCGGCGTCGCGGAGCGCCGCCAACCGGCGCACCGCATAGTCGGTCTGAGCGCCGTCGTAATAGACGCTGTCGGGGAGGTCCTCCTCCTCGGTGGCATTCGCCTTCAGGTACCACTGCCCGAACTGGTCGATGGCCGTCGCCTGACGCCCGGCACGGATCAGGGCCGCCTTCCGGATCTCCTGAATGGACACATTGTCGTGCCCATGGTAGACCGCGTCGGGATCGTAGGGAAAGCCCGCCACCTTGTGCTCCGGCTCGCTCCAGGAGAGCGAGTCAGGGATCAGGTTGTGATAGATCTTGCCGACGCTGACCGCGGTGTAGCCGTTGCGGATGAAGTACTGCGGCAGGGTGACGACATCGGGTGTAGTGCGGCGGAAGTCGGTCTCGAGGTCCCAGACGCGCAGCGAGTCGGGGCGCAGCCCCGTCAGGAGGCTGGCGCGCGAGGGATTGCAGACCGCTTCCTGCGCGTGCGCCTCGAGGAAGACGGCCCCCGAGCGCGCCAGCCGATCGATGTTCGGCGTCTTGACGACCGGGTCACCGTAGGCGCCGAGGCTCGGACGGAGGTCATCGATGGCGATGAAGAGGACATTGGGTGGGGTCGCCGCCGACGGTTGCGGCGTGGTCTGCGGGGTACAGGACGCCAGCAGCAGGGCCATGCAGGTGCCGACACGGAAGGAGCCTACCATGCGCAGACCTCGGGTCGGGGATGGTGCCATCGAAATCGTGGAGGATCCTGACAGTATACGACAGGAGCGGTAGCTTTCCCATCATCCATTCACACCGAGACGGCAACCTGACCGTCGCCACCCATTCGGTGCATCAACGACACTGAGGTCCCATGGCCGACACGGAGTGGTGGCAACGCGGTCCGATCGCTGACGTCCCGGATGTGCTGCAGCCGGTGGCGCACATCCTGTTGCAGGTACGCGAGAGCGTCGGGGAGCTGGTGGCGTCACTGACTGAAGCGGAGTGGAATGCGCGGCCGGCCGGGATCGCCTCTGCTGCCTTTCACGTCCGGCACATGAGCGGCGTGATCGACCGGCTCTTCACCTATGCACGCGGCGAGAGCCTCACCGAGACACAGTTCACCGCCCTGAGGGCCGAGGGCAGTCCCCTCTCCCTTGGCGACGTGCCCGCGGTGCTGACAGCCCTTTCGGATCAGGTGGACTCGGCGATGGCGCAATTGCGGAGCGTCCCGGCCGAGACGCTCGGTGATTTTCGTGCGGTCGGCCGCGCGCAGCTCCCCTCCACGGTGATTGGCTGCCTGGTCCACGGCGCCGAGCATGCGATGCGCCATGTGGGGCAACTTTCAGTGACGGTGCGGGTGGTGCGCGCCGCCGCGGGCTGAGGCGTGCCATGGCCTTCGTGATTCACCAGCTGGGCCCAGACGACCTGCCGCTGATGGATGGCCTGCTGACGATGTTCGGCGAGGCCTTTGACGAGCTCGAGACCTACACGGCCGCGCGCCCCAGCCCCGACTATCTCCGCGGACTGCTCGGCGGCGACTCCTTCATTGCCCTCGCGGCGCTGGATGGCGACGCCGTCGTGGGCGGCATTGCGGCCTACGAACTCCGGAAGTTCGAGCAGGCGCGCAGCGAGATCTATCTCTACGACCTCGCCGTCGCGACCACGCATCGACGGCAGGGAGTCGCCACCGCGTTGATCACGGCGCTGCAGGGGATCGCCGCGCGGCGCGGCGCGTGGGTGATCTTCGTCCAGGCCGACACGCAGCCCGAGGATGAACCGGCGATCGCCCTGTACACCCGGCTCGGGTCTCGCGAGGAAGTGCTCCACTTTGACATCGCGGTCGACCCCGAGCGGCCGGACTGATGCCCGCCGCGTTGCGCTACGCCGAGCGCCTGCCGCATCCCTCGCTCGCACCGTGGATCGCAAGCTACTGGGAGTTCAGTGCACGCGAGGGTGCGCCACCGATCCATCATGTCCCCCCGGACGGCTGCACTTCCCTCCTGATCCCGATCGGTGGCCCCTTCGCCGGGACGCTCTTCTATACCGGCCCCTGGCTCGAACCATTGGGGGTCCCGGTGATTCCCGGGGCACGATTCGTCGGGGTACGCCTGCGCCCTGGTGCCACGAGCGCGTTGCTTCAGGTGTCGGCCGCCTCACTCTTCAACGCCTCGCGGCCTGCGCTCGCACACGGGGGCCTCCGGGGCGCGCAGTTGCACGCGGCGCTCTCTCCACGCGCCATGGCCAGCACCACGCTCGATGACACGGCGCAGGCATTCGACGAGTTCTGGCGCAGCGAGTCGTCACACCTCGTTCCGCCCGATCCAATGGTCAGCTCCGCCGTCGACGCCATGGTGGCGTCAGATGGTGAGGAGGCGATCGCCGAAATTGCTCGACAGGTGGGGTGCTCGGCGCGGACCCTGCTGCGCCGCTTTCGTGCGGCCACTGCCCTGACCCCGAAGCAGTTTGCGCGGATCCGCCGGCTGCTGGCCGCCGCCTGGCACGTGATCGATGGCGAGGAACGTTGGGGCCGGATTGCCGCGCTGGCCGGGTATGCCGATCAGCCCCACCTCCACCATGACGTTCGGGCATTGATCGGCCTCCGCCCGGAGGAGCTCGGCGAACGGATCGCCCAGACGGAACACGACCAGGTCAACCGGACCCTCCGCGGGGAGCGGTGACCGATTTCCTCAAGACGCGCTCCCTGACGACGGCCATCTTCCCCGCCGTCCTTCAACCCTCGGAGTGTCCGGTCATGCGTCGTCTACTGCTATCTGCCACCCTGATGTTCGCCCCGCTGATCCTGGTTGCCCAGGCGCCCTCGCCCGGCACGCCGCCTCCGCTTGCCTTCTTCACCAAGCTGGTGGGAGAATGGGAAGGGGAAGCCACCGCCGTCATGGGACCCGGGGCCAAGCACGTGCTCCGCCATACCGAGCGCGTGGAAGCCGTTGCCGGCGGGACGGCCTTCGCCGTCCGCGGGCGTGGCTACGAGAAGATGCCCAACGGCGCGGAGCAGGTCACCTTCGATGCCTTCGCCGTCATCTACCTCGATCACGACCACGTGACCCCGAGGATGCGTGCCCACTCCATGCAGGGTGGCAACTACGTCGATCCGGAATTCACGCTCCGCGCCGACGGCTACACCTGGTCGATGCGGGACCCGCGCGCCGGGCTCATCAAGTACGAGATGCACTTCGATGCCCAGGGACGCTGGGTGGAAACCGGCGCCGTCTCCCGGGACGACGGAAAGAGCTGGGTCCCGATCTTCGAGATGACACTCACGCGGAAGAAGTAGCCGGACTCCCCGATCCCAGGGACTGCGCACGGCCCCCCTCGGGGGGCCTCTTGCGCGGCCGCCGCTATATGTTAATATTTTTTGACATATGCCGACCCCGCCGCCTTGCCCGCCCTCCGCGCTCGACGACATGTCCGAGGTCTTCGACGCCCTGGGTCACCCGACCCGGCGCCGGATCCTGGATCTGCTGCGGGCGTCGCCTGGGATGCTGGTCGGCGAGGTGGCCGAGCATTTCGACGTGGGGCGGATCGCCGTGATGCACCACCTGCGCCAGCTCGAGGCGAGCGGCCTCGTCGTGTCGCTCAAGCAGGGGCGCACTCGGCAGCTGTACCACAACCCGGTGCCGATTCAGCTCATCCACGATCGCTGGACCACCGAGTACGGTGGCTTCTGGGCGAGCAAGATGGCCGACGTGAAGTACGCGGTTGAACACCACCACTCCTCGGAGGGAACGGATGACGGGCACCACGACGAACACCGTGCGACTGGTCTCGAAGGTCGTGATTCGCGGGCGCATCGAGGACGTGTGGCGTGAGATCACCAAGACGGACACGCCGCAGCTTGCCGTCTTCGGCGCGCAGATGCGCTATCGAGCGCTGACCCCCGGCTCCCCGGTGCAGATGCGGACGCCGGACGCCAAGTACACGTCGGTGGTCGGAGAGATTCTCGAGGTGTCCCCGCCGTACCGCTTCTCGCACACGATGAAGTTCACCGCGCACGACGATCCGTATTGCAAAGTGACGTACGAGTTGCGCGAGGTGCCGGACGGCGTCGAGTTCACCCTGATCTCGGAAGACGTTCCGATCGGCACGAAGACGGCGAAGGACATGACGCGCGGTGGGGACTTCATCGTCAAGACGCTCAAGGAGATCATCGAGAACGGCAGGCCCGCCCTCGGAACGCGCATCCTCTTCGGCGTCTTCGGTCTGCTCGCCTTTACCACCCCCGCGAAATGCTTGAGCACCCACTGGCCCCTGGAGGAGTCGCGCGATGGCTGACGAAGCGAAGGCGATGGCCACGATGATCGCCAACATCGAGAAGCAGACCGGCAAGACGTTCGCTCAACTCGCCGCGGTGGTCACCAAGTCCAAGCTGACCAAGCACACCGAATTGCGCACGATGCTGATGGAGCAGTTCGGCCTCGGGCATGGTCAGGCCAACACCGTGGTGCACCTCGCCCTCAAGAGCGATGGGGCGAGTGCCGCAGCCGCCGCGGGCCAATCCGCCGACGACGTGCTCGATGCGATCTACGCAGGGAAAAAGGAGGCGCTCCGCCCGATTCACGATGCGGTGCTTGCCCACCTCGCCACCCTTGGCGACTACGAAGCCGCCCCCAAGAAGGACTACATCTCCTACCGACGGAAGAAGCAGTTCTTGATGGTGGGTCCCAAGACGGCCACGGCGGTGGAGCTTGGCTTCGGGGGCAAGGCACTCTCAGGCGATGCGCGACTGAAGGAGATGCCGCCCAACAGCATGTGCAAGTTCACCACTCGGGTCAGCTCGCCTGCCGAGGTGGATGCCGTCGTGCGTGAGTGGATCAGGCAATCGTACAACGAGGCGGGCTGAACTCAGTGGCCGCGGCGGCGGTGATTCCGACACATCGCCCCTGGGTCCCCAACCCCGCCGACGTGAGATCACCAGCGTGTTCCGGTCGAGCCCCAGGCGCTGTGGAACCGAGTGCGCCAGACGCCTCGCACCTAGTACCGCGGCTTCGTCTTCCGCGGGGCATCGCCGCAGTTGGCGGGCCAGTCGGCCGGCCACGCGCCCGGCGACTTGGTGCGATCGATGAAGGTCGGATCTTCGGACGCCAGGTACGCCATCATCGCCGCGAGCGTCGCGTTGTGCTTGAGGTCGTCGAACACGACCTTGTCGTAGGTGTCGCGGTTGGTGTGCCAGGTGTAGGCGCCGTAGTTCCACCCCACCGCACTCATCCCGATCGACGGCGTGCCGTAGCAGGCGAAGACCGCGCCGTCGGTCCCGCCCGGATTCCCGGTCGGCACGTCGCGGAAGCTCCACGAGACGGCGTTCTGGCTCATGCTGTCGGTGAAGAAGGACGGCAGCTTGCTGTACCACTCCTTCAGGTGCGGCCCGATGTTGGTCACGCCCGCCGCCGAGAGCCCGGTGACGCGCCCGGTGCCGTTGTCCTGATTGAAGAGGGCCTGCAGCCCCTTCATCACTTCGGGGTGGTCCTTCGCGAAGGCGCGCGAGCCATTCAAGCCCTGCTCTTCGCTTGACCAGTGGCCGACGATGATCGTCCGCTTCGGGTTCGGGTAGACCTTCTTCAGGATGCGCATCGCTTCCATCGACATCAGCGTGCCGGTGCCGTTGTCGGTCGCGCCGGACGAGCCATCCCACGAATCGAAGTGCGCCGAGAGGATGACATACTCATCCGGCTTCTCGGTCCCGCGAATCGTCGCGATGGTGTTGAACGCCGGCACTTCGCCAAGCAGCGTCGCGTCGGCGTTGATCCGCAGCCGTGGCTTCATGCCGCGTTCGGCGAGCCGCCAGACCATCGCGTAGTCTTCACAGGAGAGCGTCACAGCCGGCGCGACCTTGTTGTAGGTCTCGAAGATCTCGATCGACCCCCAGCCACCCGAGCCGAGCGCCGGCGGAATGCCGGCACTCAACGAGGCCGCCCCGCCGCCGCCGCGCATGCTGCCGTCAGCGCCCACCGGTGCACCGGCACCGCCACCCGCGCCGCCGCGACCACCCGCGCCACCACGACCTTGCTGCGGAAGCCCAAAGCCGCTCAGCTTGTTGCGCGACGTCACCATCCCGACGACGCCGGCCTGCTCGAGCCGCATGCCGAGCGTGCCGGTGCCGAGGCCCATCGACTTGCCGGTGCCGCGGTAGAGCTTGCTGCTGTCGGCGCTGGGCGCCCAGTCGGCCTGCATTGCGGAGACCATCGTGTCGAGGCGTGCCTTCGACGCCACCGTCCCGAAGCGGAGCCAGTCCTCCGACGGGCGGCAGGTCGGCCACGCCGGCGAGAGCATCACGATCTTGCCGCGCGCCTTCGGCAGCCACTTCACGAACTCCATGCTGTCCGCAAACTTCGGCAGCGTGATCACCTCGGCCCGCACCGGCTTCACGCCGGTCCCGGGGCTCCACGCCAGCATGGTGCCTTCGAGCGAGCGCACCCGCGGCGCAATGAGGTCGATGTGCGACACGCCACGCCGCCAGCCACGCCAGGTGCCGTAGACATCCTGCTTGGCGTCGATCCCCCACGACTTGTACTGGGCGATCGCCCAGTCGCTGGCGGCCCGCATGCCGGGGCTGCCAGTGAGGCGCGGGCCGATCGAGTCGAAGAGCGCGACGGCGAGCGGCTCGAGCTTCGAGCTGTCCATGCCGACGGCCCAGATCCGCTTGAGCACCGCGTCGTTGGTCGGGAAGGTGGGTTGCTGCGCCGGCAGCGACGGCGCGGCGAGGAGCAAGGCGCTGACAATGGTGAGAGCGGCACGACGCATGGCGGCTTCCGATGGTGGGGGTGGACTGCGTCGAAAAGGGTACGCCCCCGGGAAGGTGAGGGCAACCTCGCGCCTGGGGTGCGTCCCCGCCCCGCCCGGCCGCGGCGCCCCGCCGGCCCCCCCCCCCCCCCCCCCCCCCCCCCCCCCCCCCCGCCCCCCCCCCCCCCCCCCCCCCCCCCCCCACCGCCGCCCCCCCCCCCCCCCCCCCCCCCCCCCGGGCGGGGGGGGCCCCCCCCCCCCCCCCCCCCCCCCCCCCCCCCCCCCCCCCCCCCCCCCCGCCCCCCCCCCCCCCGCCCCCCCGGCCCCCCGGCCCGCCGGCCCCCCCCCCCCCCCCCCCCCCCCCCCCCCCCCGCCCCGCGCCCGGGGGGGCCGCGCCCCGCCCCCCGCCCGCGGCCGCGCCCCGCGGGGGGGTGGCCGGCATCAACGCCGTGGGGGGCACGCTGGGCGCGCTCGCGGGGGGGGGGGCCGCGGGCCCCGGACGCGCCCCCCTCCCCCCTCGGCCGTGGTGGTAGCTTCTGCCTGACCCCCCTCCGCGAGCCGCCTGATGGCGATGAAGAAGGTGGTACCCGCCGCCAACCCCGACGCCTACGTCACCGCCTTGCGCGGCTGGCGACGCACGCTGGTCGAGTCACTGCGCACCACCGTGCGGAAGGCTGCCCCGCTGGAGGAAGTGATCAAGTGGGGTCACATCGTTTACCTCGCCAACGGCCCGGTGCTGCTCATCCGCGCCGAGGAGGAACGGGTGCTCTTCGGCTTCTGGCGCGGGCAACGACTCGCCGAGGTCGAACCACGCCTGAAGCCCGGCGGCAAGTACGAGATGGCGACCCTCGAGCTGCGCCAGGGGATGACGATCACCCCGACCGTCGTGCGCCGCCTGGTGCGCGAAGCCGTCGCCCTCAACCAGCAGCTCGGCAACCCGACCGACGCCGCGAAGTGAACCCCTCTCATTCCCACCGAGGAGTGCTCGTGCGACTGACCGCCACGCGACTGCTGTTCGCTTCCGCGCTGCTGGCTGGCAGCCCGTCCGCCCCGCTCACCGCCCAGGCCGCGCCGGCGCGCACCGAGTGGCCGCGCACCACGCCAGCCAAGGTCGGATTCAACGCCGCCGTGCTCGACTCGATCGACGCCGAGATCCGGTCGGGGCGCTACGGCTACATCGACCGGATGCTGGTGATCCGCCACGGGCAGGTCGCCTACGACAAGAGTTACCCGGTCGACTACGACGCCGCCTACGGTGCGTTGGCCAAGGTGCCCGGCGGGCTCAACGCCCACGACCTCACCGGTCCGTACAACTACTACAACACGTGGTGGCACCCCTATTACCGGCGCGGCGACCTCCACACGTTGCAGTCGGTCACCAAGACGGTGTCGTCCGTGATCATCGGCACCGCGGTCATGCGTGGCGACTTCCCCAGCATCGATGCCCCGGTGCTCTCCTTCTTCGACACGACGAAGGTCGCCAACATCGACGATCGCAAGCGGCGCATGACGGTGCGCCACCTGCTGACGATGACCGGCGGCTTCGACTGGAACGAGTCGCTCCCCTACACCGACCCGCGCAACACCGCGACCGCACTCGAAGAGAGTGCGGACTGGGTCCGCTTCACGATCGACCGGCCGATGATGCGCGAACCCGGGACACAGTTCAACTACAGCAGCGGCGAGAGCGCGCTGCTCGCGCACATCTTCCGCCAGGCGACGGGCAAGGACATCGAGGAGTACGGCGCCCGCGCACCTCTTCCTCCCGCTCGGCATCACGCGCTGGTTCTGGAAGCGCACGCCGTCGGGCACCGCCGACACCGAGGGCGGCCTCTACCTCGAGGCCAGCGACCTCGCGCGCATCTGGCAGCTCTTCCTGCAGCGCGGGATGTGGAAGGGGCAACGCGTCGTCTCCGACGACTGGGTGCGCCAGTCCGTCACGCCGGCGGTCGCGACCGGCACCGGGCCGAATGCCTCGCGCTACGGCCTCAAGTGGTGGCTCCACCCCGACCCGCTCGACCCGGCGAAGTTCGTCTGGGCCGGCTCGGGCTTCGGCGGTCAGTTTCCCGTGGCCTTCCCCGACCTCGACATGGTCGTCGTCTTCAATGGCTGGAACATCGCCGGAGGCAAGCAGTTGGCGTTCCGCGCCATCCAGGGACGGATCGCGCGTGCCGTCGTCGGGAAATAGCCTCGTGGCCGAGGTGGCACCGCTGCATGTCGTGCTGGTGCATCCCGAGATCCACTGGAACACCGGCAACGCCGGGCGGAGTTGCCTCGCCGCCGGCGCCACGCTGCACCTGATCGAACCGCTCGGCTTCTCGCTCGACGAACGCGAGGTGAAGCGCGCCGGGCTCGACTACTGGGAACACGTCGACCTCCGCGTCTGGCCCGACTGGGACAGCTTTGCGAAGGAGCTTCCTGCGCTCGGCGAGCCGTGGTTCTTCTCGACCAAGTCCACGCGATTGTTCTGGGACGCCCCACTCGCGACAGCAGACGGGCGGGGCACCGTCCTCATCTTCGGTCGCGAGACCGGCGGGCTCCCCGCCGATCTGCACGCCCGGTATTCCGACCGCTTCCTCGCCATGCCGATCCACTCGCCACTGGTCCGGTCGCTCAATCTGTCCACCAGCGTGGCGGTGGCGCTCTACGAAGTCCTCCGTCAGCGCTGCCGCTGATCCGGCGCTAGCGCTTCTCCCGCGAAATCGACCAGACATAAGCGGCAATCGACTTCACCTGCGGGTCGGTGAGATTCATCGGGCCACCGCGCGCATTCATCGGGAAGCGGTGCGTGGTGTCCTTGATCGCCGCGCGCGGCACGCCGTTGGTGATCGTGGTCACGATCTCCGCGTAGCTGCCAGTGTGCTGCAACCACGGCCCCGTCACCAGGCTCGGACCGCGGGCGGTGCCAACCCCCTTGATGCCGTGGCACCGCGTGCACGAGCCCGCCGCATAGAGTGAGTCACCCTCGGCAATGGCTGCTGGCGTCACCTCGGCAGGCCGTGCCGGTGGGGCGGGTGCGGCCGGCGCGGCCGCCGCCTGGGGTGCGACCGACGGCGTGGTGGCCGCCGTGGAGCACGCCGCCGCGAGGGTGGCGGTCGCCGCGAAGGTGACCAGCGGGAGCAGGCGCGAACGGGTGGAGGGCATCGGAGTCACCGGGGGCTGGAGGATCGGGACAGTGCGTGAATCAATCTTCGACGACGTGGGTGTCGAACACCGCCCGATGCGCACGCCACCGGGCGTGATCGAAGCCATCCGGCTCCAGGCAGTCCGAGGCAGCGTACGCCATCGCCAGCGCGTGGTGGGTGTTGTCGTGCGCGAACAACCCCTGCCGGCCGTAGCTGAGCAGACGCGGGAGACTCTCCACCCACTGATCGAGGATGCCGAACCACCGCTCGTAGCCAGTGGTGTAGACCGGGTAGGCCTGCGGGAGACGGCGGACGAGCACGGCGGTCGGCGCAACGGGCAGCGGAACACCCGCCGTCGCGAGATCCTCGGCTACCAGGGCCCCCAGCGCAGCGTCATCCATGGTCCACCACGGATCGCCAGGACCGCACGGGAGCTCGGCGCAGAGCACGGTGTGTTCCGGGGGTTGTCCGAGGCCGGGATAGTTCTTCGGCTCGGACAGCCGTGTGATCCGAATATTCGCGCCCGGAAAGTAGTGCGCATCGTATTCGGTGAACGACGGCACCGGCAGCGAGAGATAGACGAGCAGCATCGCGCGGGACTCGAGCTTCGCGGCCGCCTCGTGGACTTCATCGGGGACCCCGGTGCCGATCAGGCGCGCCAGCAGCGCAATCGGGATCGTCGACCACAACTGATCCGCTTCGATGCGCTCAGCGCCCTGGTCCGAGGACATCTCGATCACCCACGACTCCGCATCCGTGGCCGGTGGCACGAGCCGAGTCACGCGGCGGCCGAATCGAAGATCCGCCCCGAGCGTCGTCGCGGCGGCGGCATAGGCTTCGGTAATCTGGCCGAAGCCCTTGGCGGGATAGAAGAAGCGCCCCGCCCCCGGTGGCTTGAGCCCCGGCACCGCGGAGAGCACCTTGCGCGCGAGCTTCAGGAAAGAGCCCGCCGAGACTCGCCGACGCGCCTGAATCCCGGAGAGCTCCGTCGGCTCGCGACCCCAGATCTTCCGCGCATAGGGGAAGTAGAACGACTCGCAGATGGTCGGACCGAGATTCGCCATGAGCACGTCGCCGAAACTGTCGCCGCTCGGCGCGGCACGGAACGGCTTGCTCACCATGTCGCGCAGCGTCCCGAGCGCGAAACCCGGGTCGAGGCGAACCAGCAGGTCGATCGGCTTCAAGGGAAAATGGATCCACCGGCCGCGCAGGCCGATTCGTCCGTGGCGCGGACGATCACGGAGGTCAGCCCCAAGAAAACCACGGATGTCGGCCAGGATCGCCGGATCGCAGGCCGGATGCAGGCGGTGGCTGCCAAAGTCGACGCGCATGCCGCCGAACTCGAAGCTGCCGGCGTTGCCACCCGGCACCGTGTGCTGCTCGAGCACCGTGACCTCGGCACGGCCGTCCTGACGCAGTCGATACGCCGCGCCCACGCCAGCCGGGCCGGCGCCGAGGATGACGATCCGGTGTCCACCTGCGGTCATTCTCCCTCCATCTGCGTCACCTTGAGTTCTCCATGGCTCACGCCAAAGCTGATCCGTCGCGAACGGTGCAGCACCAGCCAGACCAGCCCACCGAACAGCCCGCCAACAATCAGCACCGATTGCCAGAGCAGGGAGCACACGACACTGTACGCGACCGGCACGCCGAACGGCACCAGCAACGCGGCCAGGCTCGCTTCACGCACGGCGAGCCCGCCCAGCGAGATCGGCATGAGGGAGGCGATCTTCGCCAGCGGCCAGACCAGGAACCACACGGCCAGGTCGACATGGATCCCGACGTTCCGGCCGAGCCACGCATTGAGCAGCACGAAGCTGCCCTGAATGACCAGCGAGAGGGAGAGGCCGAGCACCGCCGTCCCGGGCCGGCGCCGGAGCTGACGGAGTCCGACGAGGCCTCGGCCGACCGGGCGCCGCAGTCGGCGCGGCCAGCGCGCGAGCGGCCGCCGCAACGTGAGCGGCAGGGCCAGCGCCACCAGCCCGACGCCCACCATCAGCGTGATGCCGAGCACCTCGCCGGTCCAGCCGTCGAGCTGCGTGCGTGCCACCAACGCCCCGCCGGTGACCAACAGCGCCAGCGCGAGCATGTCGGTGAGGCGATCCATGATGCCGCCCCAGAGCGCGGCCTCGGGCCGCTTCGTCAGTTTCCCGGCGAGGGCGATCCGCAACACGTCGCCGCCGACGATGCTGGGCAGGCAGAGGTTGGCAAAGAGGCCCGCGGCATAGCACAGCGTCGCATCGAGGCGCACGAGTCCCGCGCCGGCCGCATTGACGAACAGCCGCCACTTGAAGATCCCGAGTGCGTGGCCGAGGATGAACCCGGCCGCCACGCCGGCCCAGACGCGCGGCGGCAGTCGCCCGATCGCATCACGCACCTGTCCCCATGGCAACAGCACGAGGAGCAGGGCGAGCAGCGCGACACTGATGGTCGCCTTGAGCCAGGGCTTCAACGTCGACCGGCGAACCGCGTGTTCTGGTCGGCGAGCAGGCCGACCGCCCAGACGACCAGCGCCCCGATCAGTCCGAGCACCGCGCTTTCGGAGAGGTTGTCCTTGGTGATGTCGTAGGCGAACTTCGCCAGCCCCAGAACCGCGAGCACCGCACCCACCGGGATGAACACCTTGAGCGGGTTGAAGACGACAATGATCCGCAGGATCAGCAGGGTGAAATCGTAGGCATGACGCGCGCGGATCTTCGACTCGCCGAGCCGTGCGTGATAGTTGATCGGGACGTACTCGAATGGGTGCCCATTGCAGGCGGCAGCAAGCGTGATCGTCGTCGTGAAGGAGAAGCCGTCGGGGAGGAGATACTCGTAGCGCTCGACCAGCGACTTCCGCATCAGCCGGAGACCGGAGTTGATGTCGGGGAGCCGCTGCCCAGCGAGGTAACTCGCCAAGCGGTTCAGGAACCACTTCGGCGGCCGGCGAATCAGCGGAATGTGCACCGACTTGCCGAGTCGGGCGCCGACCACCATCGCGTTGTGCTCGGCGCGAGCCAGCAGTTCCGGAATCGACTCCACCGGATAGGTCCCATCGGCGTCGGTGATCAGGATCCAGTCATAGCGTGCGCGCCGAATCCCCAGCTTGAGCGCCGCGCCGTAGCCGCGATTCACGGCCCGTCGCAGCACCCGCGCCCCGGTGGCATCGGCCTCGGTGGCGGTCTGGTCGCGCGACCCGTCGTCGACCACGATGATCTCGTACTCCCAGCCACTCGCCGCCATCGTCGCCTGGACGGCCCGCACCTGGTCGGCGACATGGGCGCCTTCGTTGTAGGCGGGGATCACGACACTTACGGCTCGGGGCAGGACGGCAGACGCATCCCCGACGATCTCCTCGATCAAGCAATCCTCCGGCAGCGGCGGGGCAGGCTCAGTTCTGGGCGTGGGTGATGCACGTGGGGTGCCACAACGCCCAAGGTACTCCCCCCGGTGGCCTCCGGGGAGTCTGTCACGGCACCTGGTAGACCGTAACCACGCTGGGGAGTCCCATCGCGAAGACGAAGTCCGCCCCGGCCGCAATCTCCGTCGCGTAGACCAAACCAGCGGTCGCCGGCGCGGCCACGGCATAGTAGTAGCCCGCCGGCAACCCCTTCAGGGTGAGGACCTCGCGGCCCTCCAGATGCAGCACGACGACCACCCGGCCGTCCGGATTCGTGAACGCCACGGGGCGGACCCGCGGCGTGTCGCTGGCGGCCCCCACACGGTAGGCCCCGGCCCGCACATGGCGAAAATATTGGCGCAGGGCCTCGGTACGCTGGCCGGCGACCGGACGGCCATTCTTGATGTAGTAGTACTGCGCGCCGTTGTCCCTGGTCGGATAGGCGAGGGTGTACTGCTGCCAGGCCGAGACCTGCGCGAGGGTGAGGTCCTTGTACAGATCCTCGACGTCGCTGCCGATGTGTTCCAGCATCGACGTGCGCAGCCCGTACCGCACCGCGCGTTCATGGATCGCCAGGAGGTTGGCATCGGAGACGCCACCATAGCGATGGTAGGCGATCTCCTTGAGGTAGGTCAGCGCCCCGGGCACCTTGACGATCTCATCGAGGTACGGGACGGCGTTCGCCACCTTCATGACCGATGGTGCGATGAAGTCGGGGTGGAAGCCGGCGGCAGCCAGCCGTGCCCCGGCGGCCGCGATCGCCTGCCCGATCCGTGGCGCGCGCCAGGAGGTGTTCTCCGGCTCAAGGATGACCTCGATCGCATCGGGGACAAAGCCATACCGGCTCTGCATGTGCTGAAACGCTGCGAGCATCAGCTCCGCATATTCGGCCGGATCCTGCTGCGCCGTGGAGGTTCCGAAGGAGACGTAATTCAGATTGAGATAGAGCGTCTCGCCGCGCGCCGCGAGGCGCGCCCGCAGCGGGACGACCGTCGCATCGAGGTGCTCATCGAGTGCCGTCCACTTGAAGCCATTCGGATTGATCGTCGCCGGATCATCGTTGTCGTTGACCCACACATACTTGTAGGGGCTCCAGACGGACTCCGAGATCATGCCGGCCCGGAACTGACCGTAGTAGTCCACCGTGTGCTCGGCACCGCTACGGAGCTCCACCCGGATCCGGTTGATGCCGAGATCGTTGGCCGCGAGATCCATCAGTTCCGCCTGCCAGCCGACAAAGCCCGGTTCGGCCTCGCCCGATTGCGCGTTGGCCTCCCACCCGCTCATCCGCTGAAAGCGCGTGGCGGTGTCGACCGTGACGACGGCCGTGCTCTGGCGTCCGGCCGGGGGCGAGGGTGGTAGCTGCTGGAGGGCCTGCGCACCCGAGGTCGGCAGGAGGAGGAGCAGCAGGAGCGTCCCGCTCGTCGGCACCATCATGCGGCCTCCCGGGCTTCCCTGTCGGGGCTAACGTGGAATGCGTATACTGGGAATGGATAAAGGATAACCCATACCGCAGGGGTCCCGGCTGCTGAACTTCCCGACAACATTGGCGACGATCCTCCGCGAGGCATCGGTCGCTCCCGGCGCTTCCGACATCACGATCGGACTCTGGTTGTTCGTCGGCTTGCTCGCAGCGCATGTCGCGGTCGCGCGCTGGCTGCCGCGGGTCGTGCCGTCGCACAACGTCACAGGCGCCACCGAACCCCCGCTCCCGCTCGCCCCCGTTCTCGTGCTGCTGATCGTCGGCCTGGCCGCCCGCCTCCCGGGCCTCAATGGCGGACTCTGGTTTGACGAGATCCAGACGCTGGTCGAGTATGTGCGCCTCCCGTGGAGCGTCCTGCTCACGACCTTCGACAGCACCAATCAGCACTTTCTCTTCTCGATCGCCGCCCGCGCCGTGCGGACCGTCGGCGGGGAATCGGCGGCAATGCTCCGGCTCCCGGCCGCCATCTTCGGCGTGTTGAGCCTCTGGGCCACCGTGGCATTCGGCCGTCGCTGGCTCCCCACGCGCGAGGCATGGTGGTCCGGCGTGCTGCTCGCCGTCTCCTATCACCACATCTGGTTCTCCCAGAATGCGCGCGGGTACACCGGCTTGCTGCTCGGCACCCTGCTGGCCAGTAGCCTGATGCTCGACATGCTCCGCGACACCCCCGTCACGAGACGTCAGGTCTGGAGCTACGCGCTGGTGGTGGCGTTGACTCTGCTGACGCACATCACCGCGCTGGTCGTCGTTGCCGGCCATGGAGTGTGCTGGCTCGTGTGGCTACGCACGCAACCGCGGGGCATCGCACGCTGGGCACCGGGCGTGGCGCTGGTCCTCGGCGGTACCGTGGCGATGATGCTCTATGCGCCAGTCCTCCCTCAACTCGTCGGGGCGTTGGGGTCGTCCGGCACGGGGGTCACTGGCGCCGAGTGGCAGCGTCCAGGGTGGTTTCTGGCCGAGGCGATTGCCGGCCTGATCCGTGGAGTGCCAGCCGGTGCGCTGGTGCTGCCGGTCACGGCCGTGGTGGTGCTCGCCGGACTGCACGATGCGTGGCGCCACCACCGTCTCGCGGCGATCATGATGGTCCTGCCGCTGGTGATGATGGCGGCGCTGCTGCTCTCGACCGGCCACAACATGTGGCCCCGGTTCTTCTTCTTCGGGGCCGCCTTCGTGGTCCAGTGGGCCGTGCATGGTGGCTTCGTGGTGCTGGCGCGCGTGCTGCCGCGCGCCGGGACCCGGATCGGCGACATCGGCCTGTCCGCCGTCACGCTGGCGTCCCTGCTGTTGTTGCCACGGGCCTGGGCGCCGAAGCAGGACTACCCCGCCGCCCTGACCTGGCTCGCCGAAGCACGGAGGCCGACCGATCCGATCGCCGGCACGGAGATGATGGATCTCCCGATGAACCTCTGGCTGGGGCAGCAGTGGCCGATCATCCGCACGGTTGGCGAATTGCAATCGCTCGAGGCCGGCACGCCAGCGACCTGGGTGGTCACCACCTTCCGGATCCGGTTGGAGTCCACGGCTCCGGCGCTTGCCAGCTACCTCGACTCGGCCTACACCGTCGCCCACGTGATTCCGGCCAGCATTGGCGGCGGTGAGGTGCGCATCCTCAGACGCCGACCGGCGATCCGCTAACCCTCCCTCCCGCAGTATCCCGCCCCTCCCCGCCGCGACCGCTTTCCAACCGATCGTGCCCCACGCAGTACATTATCGCCCCGACTCGCCACGGCGGCGGGTGCGGCGCCGGATGCCTCGGGGGAGGCACCGGTTGGTGGTGTACTGTCTACTTTGTGACACCCCCTGCCGATACTCTATGGAGTGTTCGGCGGTGCACTGTTGTGTAACGCGTTGTGCCACAAGAATTTATGCTATTTTCGGCAGGGGACGCCCGCTGTGGCCTCTCCCTTGCAGTTTCTGGACACCATGGCCGGGGAAACAGCCCGGCGCAGGTGACATACCGCTGCACAGAGCACATCCGGGGTGACCCGGAGTCGCAGAGCCAGGGAGCTGTCCGCCAGTGCCGCACCGGCATGGCAGCCCGCCCAGCCGCCAGCGGGATTCCCCCTTCAGGACACGCGGGGGACGTCCGACGACGAGGATCGTCGCTGGGCCGCATCCCAATGGAACTGGACTGACGATGACGAACACCACGCCGATTGCCGCGAAGTTCTCCCGCACCACCCTTGGGTGGCGCGTCCTCCTCGCGTTGTTGCTGACCGCCTCGTGCGGCGAGACCGACAGTGGCGGCCTGACGGGCCCCGCGCCGACCGGCGCCCTCGAACTCTCCCTCTCCGGCTTGCCGGCGGGCGTGGCCGGGCGATTGATCGTCATCGGCCCAAATCGCATCGACACGCTCACCTCGAGCCGCATGCTCTCCGGCCTCACGCCGGGGCAGTACCAGATCGCCGCGCAGGATGTCGACGCCGACGACGTCACCCTCTTGGCGAGTCCGGCGTTTCAGACGATCGCCGTGAGCGGCGGCGGCACGGTGAGCGCCCACGTCGACTACCATCCGGGAGCGCCACGCTCCGGCAGCCTGACGATCTCCGTCGAAGGACTGCCGGCCGGTGCGAATGGCGCGATCGCCGTCTCCGGCCCCAGCGGCTTCTACCAGAACGTCACGACGACCACCTCGGCGGCTGGCCTCATTGCCGGCAGCTACCTGATCGCGGCGAATCCGGTCACGGTCGATGGGGCGACCTACGCGGCCGAGCCGGTGAGCCAATCGGTCGTCGTGGTCACCGCCGAAATGCGGACCGGCGTCGTGCAGTATCACCGCGTCGCCGCGACGACCGGTGCGCTCTCCATCACCTCCAGCGGGCTTCCGGCTGGCGCGATGGCCGCGATCACGGTCAGCGGCCCCAACGGCTTCGCGGCAACCCTGACCGCCTCGTCGCAGCTCGAGAACCTGACCCCCGGCAGCTACATCGTGGCGGCGAGTGAGGTTGCGGTCGAGGGGGCGCGGCATGACCCGACGCCGGCCTCGCAAGTGATCACGGTCACCGGCGGCGACGTCGCGGCGGTTGCCGTTACCTATGCCCCGCCATCCACCCAGGTGACGGGTGGCCTTAGCCTGCAGGTCACCGGCCTCGGCGGCGGCGCGCTCGCCGCGATCGCCGTGAGCGGGCCCAACGGGTACGCGCGCCTCGTCAGTGCGACCTCCGTTCTTGAGGGATTGGCCCCCGGCTCCTACACCGTCAATTCCGTCGCCGTGCTTGTGAACGGCATCAGCCATACGCCATCCCCGTCGTCACAGTCCGTCACCATCGTCGCCGGCGCAACCGCCACCGCCAGCGTCGCCTACAGCGTGCCCTCGCCGAACCTGGGACAGCTGCGGGTGAACATTGCCGGCCTCCCGATTCCGGCAGCGGCGGCCATCACGGTGACCGGCCCGGATGGCAGCCCATTCCAGGTCACCACGACCACCACGATCGATGGCCTGACGCCCGGCAGCTACACCGTCGCCGCCAGTCCCGTGACGGTCACCGGCGTCAACTATCTGGCCGGACCGGTGTCGCAGGTCGCGATCGTCGTCGCCGGCACCACGACCGCCGTGTCGGTCCTGTATGTCGCGCCCACTCCCGGCATGGGACAACTGGGGATCGAGATCAGCGGCCTCCCGGGCGTTGCGGCGGCCATTACGGTGACCGGACCGAACGGCTACAGCCGCCTGGTCACGACGTCCGCAACGATCAACGCGCTGCCGATCGGCGGCTACACCGTCACCGCGGGTGCCGTGACGGTCGGCGGCGTCAGCTACCTCCCGACGCCCTCCACCCAGGCGGCGGCGATCACCGCCGGCGTTCGCACGGTCAGCGCGATCACCTACGCGGTGTCAAACCCGACCACCGGCGGCCTGTCGCTCACGGTCAGCGGCGTCCCTGCCCCGGCCGCGGCGGCCATCATCGTGACCGGACCGGATGGCTTCAGCCGCGCGGTCCCCGCGACGACGACCCTCACCGGATTGGCACCGGGGAGTTACACCGTCACCGCGACGCCGGTGGTGCTCAGTGGGACCAGCTATCTGCCCGCCCCGACCTCGCAGGTTGTGACCGTGACCGCCGGCGCCACCAGTACCGGTGCCGTGGTGTATACCGTCGCCGCGCCGACCACCGGGCAGTTGACGGTGTCGATCGGCGGGCTTCCCGGGGGCGCTGCGGCGGCCATCACGGTGACCGGCCCGAACAGCTACAGCCATGCCGTCACCGCCAACGAGACGATCACCGGCCTGCTGCCGGGGAGCTATACCGTCGCGGCGACGCCGGTGGTCGTGAGTGGTGTCACCTACGTCGCGACCCCGGCGTCGCAGGCCGCCACGATCACGGCGGGTGGCAGCAGCAGCCGCACCATCACCTATGCGGTGCAGGCACCCACCACCGGGCAGTTGACGGTGACCGTCAGCGGGCTCCCGGGTGGCACCGCGGCGGCCATCGCGGTGACCGGCCCGAACAGCTACAGCCATGCCGTCACCGCCAACGAGACGATCACCGGCCTGCTGCCGGGGAGCTACACGGTCGCGGCGACGCCGGTGGTCGTGAGTGGTGTCACCTACCTCGCGACCCCGGCGTCGCAGGCCGCCACGATCACGGCGGGTGGCAGCAGCAGCCGCACCATCACCTATGCGGTGCAGGCACCCACCGCCGGGCAATTGACGGTGACCGTCAGCGGGCTCCCGGGTGGCGCCAATTCCGTCATCACGGTGACCGGCCCGAACAGCTACAGCCACTCGGTGACTGCGACCGAGACCATCACGGCGTTGACGCCCGGAACGTACACCATCACCTCGAGCACCGTGACGGCGGGCGGGACGAGTTACACGCCGGCACCGAACTCGCAAAGCGCGACGGTCACGGCAGGCGTCACCGCGACTCGTGCCGTGGTCTACACCACCGTCGCCGGGCCGGCGACCATCACGGTGGATACCTCCGCCCGATTCCAACAGATGGTGGGATGGGAAGCGACGGCGCAGGCCGGCCAGGGGACCGCGCAGTTCGACGGCTACCAGTCGGAGCTGATGGATCTGGCCGCCAACGACCTCGGCGTCAATCGCATCCGGATCGAGATCGCCAGCGGCGCCGAGAACACCGTCGACTACTACGCGCAGTACCGCGCCGGCACGATCACGTCGACGCAGTACAACGCGCAGCGCTATGCCTGGGTCAACGACAACGGCGACCCGAACACCATCAATCCGGCGGGCTTCAAGTGGAGCAAGCTGGATGAGGGGGTCGAGGCGACGATCCTGCCGCTGCGGAGCCGCCTCGCGGCACGCGGGGAGGCACTGTACGTCAACCTGAACTACGTCTCCTTCGGCGGCTCCACCGCGCAGCAGTCGGCGGCGGAATACGCCGAGCTGATCCTCGCCACCTTCCAGCACATGCAGAGCCGGTACGGTTTCGTGCCGGATGCCGTCGAGATCATCCTCGAGCCGGACAACAACACCATTCGGACCGGCGCCGGGATCGGCGGCTTGATCGCGACCACCGGCGCTCGCCTCGCCGCCGCAGGGTTCCACCCCGATTTCATCGCTCCCTCGGTGATGAACATGGGCAACGCCGTGACCTACCTCAACGGGATCGCGGGGGTGTCTGGCGCGCTCACCTACCTCACCGACGTGGCGTACCACCGCTACAGCGGCGTGTCGGATGCGAACCTGAACGCCATCAGGACGCGCGCGGCGCAGCTCGGGCTGCGCACCTCGATGCTCGAGCACATTGGTAGCGGCGTCGAAGACCTCTACAAGGACCTGACCTTGGCCAATGTGTCGGCGTGGCAGCAGTACACGCTGGCGTATCCGACCAGCGACAACGGGGCGCAGTACTATTACATCAGTGGCGGCCGACCAGTGGCGGGGAGCCGGACGCATGCCCTGCGGCAATACTTCCGCTATGTCCGCGCCGGGGCCTACCGGGTCGCGGCGACGAGCCTCAACAGCTCCGTGCGCCCGGTGGCATTTGTGAATCCGGGTGCGAGCATGGCGGTAGTCCTCCACATTGATGCCCCGGGGACGTATTCTGTTGGTGGACTCCGCCCCGGGAGCTATCAGGTGGAGATGACCAATGGCGCCGGCACCTTGGTGTCCATGGGGAGCGTGACGTCGGTGGCGGGTGGATCGGTAACCATCAGTCCGACGCAGACCGGAGTCTTGACGCTGTATCGAGGGCCGTGAACCACCTCCCGGACTGACCGCTCCCACCAGCCGGGGCCGCTTCTCTGGATGAGGAGCGGCCCCGTGACCAATCGCCACTGGAGCGTGGACGTGTCATTCCCCCCCGCGCGGCCGGCCTCCCGCGCCACCACCATCCTCCGCTACGGCCTCCTCGGCGGCCTCCTCATCGCCGCGCTCCAGGCGGTCGAGTACCGCTGGCTGGTCCTCGATCACTCCGTGCAGATCTACGGCGGCCTCGTCGCCGCCCTCTTCGCCGCCTTCGGCATCTGGCTCGGCCGCCGGGTGACCGCGGCCAAGGAACGGGTGGTCGTGCAGGAGGTCCTCGTTCCGGCGGCGGCCGACTTCGTCCGCGACGACCGCAAGGTCGCCTCGCTCGGCCTGACCCCCCGCGAGCTCGAGATCCTCGAGCTGATTGCCGCCGGTCTCAGCAATCGGGAAATCGGCGAGCGGGTCCACGTCAGCGAGAACACCGTCAAGACCCACTCGAGCCGTGTTTTCGCCAAGCTGGGCGCGCAGCGCCGGACCCAGGCCGTCCAGCTCGGGAAAGAGCTCCGCCTCATCCCCTGACTCACCGAATCGGTCACCCATCCGGGTGATTTCGGTCGAAATCGCCGGAAATCATCCTTTCGGGTGACGCGCGACACCCCGCCGCCACGTAGAATCCGCCGTCCTCCAACCCCCGAGTGTCGGAATGCGGAAGTTCGTGTTGACCTACGGCCTGATCGCCGGCGCCATGCTGTCGGCGATGATGCTCCTGACCCTGCCGTTCATGGATGCGATCGGCTTCGACTACGGCATGCTGGTCGGCTACACCACGATGGTGGCCGCCTTCCTGATGGTCTACTTCGGCGTCCGGTCGTATCGTGACGGCAGCCCGGACGGCCGGATCACATTCGGGCATGCCTTCCGGGTCGGGCTCCTGATCACCCTCGTCGCGACCGTCTGCTACGTCGCGACCTGGGAGCTCATCTACTACAAGCTGGCGCCGGACTTCGGCGACAAGTTCGCGGCCCACACCGTCGAGCAGGCGCGGGCGAGCGGGGCGACCGAAGCGGAGATCGCCAAGCGGACACAAGAAATGGCCGAGTTCAGGGTCCAGTACCAGAAGCCGCTGGTCAACATCGCCTACACCTTCCTCGAGCCGCTGCCGGTCGGGCTCCTCTTCACGCTCGGCACGGCGTGGCGGCTCTCCCGGCGGCGGCGCGACGACTCGGTCGCGGCGGCGTAGGGCGGGACCGGACGGTGGACGCTACCTTTGCCGGATGCCCGACATCGCCCTGCCCACCAGCGAAGACGCCTCCCGGCGCCGCATTCTCACGGTGCTCTTCGTCGGCGTCTTCATGGCGGCGCTCGACGCCGCCGTGGTGGCGCCGGCGATCCCCGCCCTCCGGGCGGCGTTCGGGGTCGACAACCGGCAGATCGGCCTGGTCACGATCGTCTTCTCGCTCTGCTCGATGAGCAGCACCGCGTTGATGGCCAACCTCAGCGACCGATTCGGCCGACGGGCGATCTACCTGCTCGACATCGCCGCCTTCGCGATCGGCTCGCTGGTGGTCGCGCGGTCGAGCTCGTTCGGCATGCTGCTGGTTGGCCGTGCAGTGCAGGGGATGGGCGCCGGCGGGATCACGCCGACTGCGAGTGCCGTCGTGGGAGACACCTTCCCCCCGGCGGAACGCGGCAAGATCCTCGGTTTGATCGGTGCCACCTTCGGGATGGCCTTTCTGGTCGGGCCCGTGGTCGCCTCGCTGTTGCTGGTGGTGGCCAGCTGGCAGTGGATCTTCCTGATCAACCTGCCGATCGCTGCCATCGTCTTCTTCATGAGTGCCCGGGCGTTGCCGTCGAAGGTCAACGACGTCGCGCATCCGCCGTTCGACTACGCCGGGATCACCACGCTGGCACTCATGCTGACGACGCTGACCCTCGGCATCAATCGCGCGCTGGACACCGCCCTCGGCCAGACGCTGTG
The DNA here is from genome assembly GCA_016704275.1 of Gemmatimonadota bacterium. Lineage (NCBI taxonomy): Bacteria > Pseudomonadati > Gemmatimonadota > Gemmatimonadota bacterium. Next base: position 209,428 of record JADJAK010000006.1, on the reverse strand, counting down.
GCCGATGCTGCTGGCCACCTCCGCCGTCGCCCTGCCGCTGCTCCTGCTGATCGAACGACGCGCCGCGCAGCCGATCGTCCCGCTGACGCTGTTCGTCACCCGGCAGCTGCGCACCACCTGGGCCCTCTGCGTCGGCGCCGGCTTCGGGATGGGGAGCGTCATCTTCATCACGTCGATCGCGGTCGCCGCCTTCAACACGCCGTCGAAGAAGGCGGGGCTGCTGCTGTTGCCGCTGGTGCTCTGCTCGGCGGCGGCCTCGGCGGGCTTCGGACGGATCCAGCATCGACTCGGTGCGCGGGCCGTGATGCTCTGGGGCTTTGGCACCCTCGGCATCGGCTCGGGGCTGATCGGCTTCTTCGCCGCGCACTTCTGGATGTACATGCTGGCGACGCTCTTCATCGGCACCGGCGTCGGCATCGTGGTCGGTGGCACGCTGCGCACGGTGGTGCTGAACGAGGTCACCGCGCGCGAGCGCAGCGCGGCCCAGGCCCTGGTCAACATCGGCATCGCGATCGGCAACCTGATGGTGGTCGCCGTGCTCTCCTTCCTCGCCGACCGCGCGGGGGGAGGACTCGAGGGGCTGAGCGTCGCCTACCGCGCGGCGACCGTCGTGATGCTGTTGATGATGGTGATCTCCCTGCGTCTGCAACCGAGCGCTGCGGATGCCCACGCCGGCTGACGGACCATGACCGATGCGCCGATCCACTTCGCCACCGCGGCCGCGTTTCGCCGCTGGTTGCGCGCGCACCACGCGACCGCCGATCACCTGATCGTCCGGATTGCGAAGGCCCACGCCCTGTCGAGCGGGATCGGGTACGCCGAGGCGCTCGACGAGGCGCTGTGCGTGGGGTGGATCGATGGGGTGCGTCGCTCGCTCGATGCGGACGCCTACGCGATCCGCTTCACGCCGCGTCGCGCGCGATCCATCTGGAGCCTGGTGAACGTGGCCCATGTCGAACGACTGATGGCGGCAGGGCGAATGCAACCTGCCGGACTCGCCGCCTTTGCCGCGCGCACGCCGGAGCGCACCGGCATCTATTCGTTCGAGCAGGAACCGGGCATGCTCTCGTCGGAGGAGCTCGCCACCTTCACGAAGCAACGCCGGGCCTGGAAGTATTTTCAGGAGGCGGCCGCATCCTATCGGCGCACCAGTACGCACTGGGTGATCAGCGCCAAGCGCGCCGACACGCGGGCCCGGCGGCTCGCCGAATTGATTGCCTGCTCCGACCGCCACGAACGCATCCCGTCGCTGCGACCGACCCCGCGCCCCGCGCGCTGACGCAATGTTCACCGTTCACCGCGGCCTGACCCTTCGCTCTGCTCAGGGCAGGCGGCCGCGGCTGGAAACTCACCGAGGCACTCGATGACTCGCCCGACCCTGCTCGCCCTGGTTGCCACGCTGGCGATCGCCCCACTCGGCACACCCGCGCTCGTGGCGCAATCCCGCGCCCCGCTGATCGGTCGCTGGGACATGACTGTCACCGTGCCGGGTCGGCACACCTCGGCGTGGCTCGAGGTCCGGCACAGTGGCCGCAGCATGCTGGTCGGTCAAGTGATGCTGCTCGCCGGCAGCGCCCGGCCGATCGCCAAGGTCGAGTTCGCGGCGACCACCGGCGAGTTCCGATTCGTGATTCCGCCGCAGTGGAACGATGCTGAAGGCGACAACACCTTCACCGGCCGCGTGGTCGGCGATTCCATCAGCGGGACCGTCACCTTTGGGAGTGGCCGGTCATTGGCGTTCCGAGGCGTGCGCGCCCCGAGCCTGCGCCGCACCACGCCCGTCGTCTGGGGTGCCCCGATCGCCCTGCTCGGCGGCACGACGCTCACCGAGTGGAAGCCGCTCGGCGAGAGCCCGAGTCAGTGGACGCTGGCGCAGGGCATTCTCCGCAATGCCAAGGCCGGGGCGGACCTGGTGACGACGCGGGCCTTCGGCGACTTCAAGCTGCACGTCGAGTTCCGCTACCCGCCGGGCAGCAACAGCGGCGTCTACCTGCGTGGCCGGTATGAAGTGCAGATCGAGGACACGCCTGGTGCCGAACCGGAGATCGACGGCCTCGGCGCGATCTACGGCATGATCACCCCGAACCAGAACGCCGCGAAGAAGCCGGGCGAGTGGCAGAGCTTTGACATCACGCTCGTCGGCCGCACCGTGACCGTCGTCCTCAACGGCAAGACGATCATCTGCGAGCGGGAAATTCCCGGCTTCACGGGCGGCGCGCTCGACGCCGACGAGGCGAAGCCCGGCCCGCTCTACCTGCAGGGCGACCATGGCGTCATCGAGTATCGGCGCATCATCATCACCCCGGCGAAGTGAGGTCGTGATGTCGCGTAGCTGCCCGGCACTCCTGCTTGTTGCGCTCGCGGCCGTGCCGACGACGCTCGTCGCGCAGTCCGCCCCGCGCGTCGTCGTCACCGAGGGCGCGCCAAAGCAGATCGGCCCGTATTCGCAGGGCGTGATCAGCAACGGCTTCCTCTTCACCGCGGGGCAGATCGGCCGCGATCCCGCCACCGGGAAGCTGGTCGAAGGCGGCCTCGTCGCCGAGGTGAATCGCGTCTTCGACAATCTGGAGGCGGTGGTCACGGCGGCCGGCGCCCGGCTGGCCGACGTGGTCAAGGCGACGGTCTTCATGACGGACCTCGCCGACTTCGAGAAGATGAACGCCGTCTATGCGCAGCGGCTCGGCGAGGCGCGACCGGCACGCAGTACCGTGCAGGTGGCGAAGCTTCCGGGCGGCGCCTCGATCGAGATCGAGCTTGTTGTGCAGCTTCCCCGTTCAACCCCCAGAAACCCCTGACCCCACGAGAGGAGCGCGCGCGATGAGTTCCCTTCCCCCGATTCCCCACGGCACCGGCGCCCATCCGATCGCGATGGTGTCGATCGCCGCCAAGGACCTCGCCGCCTCGCACGCCTTCTATGCGGGCGTCTTCGGCTGGCCGATGCAGGCGCTCAGTGCGGAACTCATCGCCGCCGCACCGCCGGCCGGACCATCGGTCGTGCTCCGCACCAATCTCCCGGAGGGATTCCAGGCGGTGGTGCCGTTCCTCGACTGTGCTGATGTGGCGACGACGCTTGCTCGAGTCGTCGCGGCCGGCGGCAGTGTCGAGCGCGCCCCGTGGCCTGGTCCGATGGGTGCCCAGCTGGCGCGCTTCACCGATCCGTCCGGCACCATCTACGGCCTCGCCTCGGGGTTGCTCGCGGCCAAGCCGCCGCGGATCGAGATGCCGTTCGGCACCAACCCGAAGCCGCCGGCGGGCGCCGTCTGCAGCCTCGAGATGTACGCGGCCGATGGCGAGGCGGTGACACGATTCGTCGGCGGCCTCTTCGGTTGGGGCGCCGCGCCCACGATGCCGCACTTTGTCGGCTTCGACGCTGGCGCAGGCATCGGTGGCGTCTTCCAGTCCCACACGCCGGTCGCGAAGTCGATGGCGTACATCTACTCCGCCGACGTCGCGGCATCGATTGCGGCCATCGAAGCCGCGGGCGGCAAGCGCATGGGCGACCCGATGGCCATCCCGGGGATGGGGACCTTCGGCTACTTCACCGATGTCTCCGGCACGGCGATGGGATTGATCGGTCCCTGAGCGCGACACCTTTCGCGTCGGGTCGCCGTAGGCCCTCCATGCCTCGCGCCTCGATGCTGCTGCGGGTCGCGCTTTTCTGGGCGGCGTACCTCGCGATCCTCATGCTCGCCGCCATTCCGAAGGGGATGGTGCCGCCCGCATGGGGATCGCTCGTCTGGGGGCTGGTCGCGACGCCGCTCCTCGTGTTCCTCACGCACTTCCTCGCCAGGCGCACCTCGCCGCCGCTCGACAACATCGGCTTCGTGCCGACGCGCGCCAGCGTCGGCCGCCTTGCGGTCGGGCTGCTGATCGGATGCCTCACGTACGCCATCACGCTCCTCGTGATCTCCGTCACGGTCGCGCCGCTGCACTACACCCGCACGGCGATGCCGGCGGCGGGTCCGCTGCTGTTGGTCTTGGCGACCACCGGACTGCTCGCCACGATGGAGGAGGTCGGCTTTCGTGGCTACTCGCTGCGGGCCCTGCTGCGGGTGCTCCCGACCTGGCAGGCGCACCTGCTGGTGGCCGTGGCGTTTGGCGCCACGCATCTCGCCTTCGGCTGGAGTTGGCAGACGGTGGTGATGGGCGTGATCCCCAGCGCGCTGCTGTTTGGTGCCGTGGCGCAGTGGTCGGGAGGTCTGGCGATGCCGATCGGGGTGCATGCGGCAATGAACCTGGCCCGGTTCGCCACCGGTGAAGCCGGGGCACCGGGCGTATGGCGGCTCGTGGTGGATGACGCCAGTGCGGCACCGCTTGCCGAGTGGGCACCGATCGTCGCGACCACCATGACCCTCCTCGCAGCGGCGGCGGTCTGGGTCTGGTCCCTGCGATCAGACCGGCACGCCCCCTATCTTTCAGGGACTACCCCCGAGTCCTGACCAGTCCACGCCCGGAGTCCCCGTGATGCGCCGCGCCGTTCCCCTGTTCTTCCTTGTCGCGACGATCGGCGGCTGCCAACCGAAGGCTCCCGAAGCGCCAGCGACCCCGCAGGCCCAGCAGGAGGCGCCGCAGCTCGCCACCTTGACCGGCCCCGTGCTGGAGCAACTCCAGGCCTCGCCGTACATCTATCTGCGCCTCAAGACGCCGACCGGCGAGGCGTGGGTCGCCGTCCCGGAAACGAAGGTCGAGACTGGTGCCACGGTCACGATCCTCAATCCGATGTTGATGGCCGGCTTCGAGTCGAAGACGCTCAAGCGCACCTTCGACACGATTTACTTCGGGACGCTGAGTGGTGGCACCACCCCGGCGGGCAGCGGCGCCATGGGTGCCGCCGCACCGGCGGTCGTCGTTGACAAGGTCGAGAAGGCGCGCGGCGCCGATGCCCGCACCGTCGCCGAGGCGTGGGCCCAGCGGGAGCAGTTGAACGGGAAGACCGTCACCATCCGCGCGGTCGTGGTCAAGTACAACGAGGGCGTGATGGGGCGGAACTGGATCCACCTGCAGGATGGCAGCGGCGACGCGACCAAGGGGACCAACGACATCACCGTCACCTCGATGGATGGCGTCGCGATGGGCGCCACCGTCACGATCACCGGTACGGTGCACATCAACAAGGACTTCGGCGCCGGCTACAGCTACGCCATCATCGTCGAAGACGCCAAGGTCGCCAAGCCGTAGGATGACCCGGTTGCCGTGCCGCCACTGATCTCGCCGCTCTCGCGTCCCGCCTCGGACGACGACCTCCGGGACCTCGCCGCGCTCCTCGTGGACGCGGTGGAGGCGGGGGCGGCGGTCAGCTTCCTCCCCCCACTCGCGCCAGCCGATGCGATCGCCTGGTGGCAGGAGACCCTCGCCGGGCTGGCCCCGCGCGCGGTGGTGCTGGTCGCACGCGACGCCGACGGGATCGTCGCCACGGTCCAGTTCCAGCCGGCCTGGGCGCGCAACCAGCCGCACCGTGCCGAGGTGGTGAAGCTGCTCGTCCACCGACGGGCGCGGCGGCAGGGACTGGGGCGCGCGCTCATGGTGGCAATCGAGGCCGCGGCCCGGACCGCCGGCTTTGGCCTGCTGACCCTCGACACCAAGGGGGGTGACCCGGCCGAGCAGCTCTATCGCGACCTCGGCTGGATCGCGGCGGGGACCATCCCGGGCTTCGCCATCGACCCGGACGGCGTCACGCCGCACGATGCCGTGGTCTTCTACAAGCCGCTCCGGTAGCTGACACTCGCAGGCGCTCCGCGACGTTACACTATTGGCAACCGCCCCCCGTTCCACCCCCTTACTGTGAGGCACCGTATGCGCATCGGTGAGACCGCCCCGGACTTCCAGGCCGAGACCACTCAGGGCCCGATTTCGTTCCACGAGTGGCTCGGCAGCTCGTGGGGGATCCTCTTCTCCCACCCGAAGGACTTCACGCCGGTCTGCACCACCGAGCTCGGCTCGATGGCTGCGTTGAAGCCCGAGTTCGACAAGCGCAACGTGAAGGTGATCGGCCTCTCGGTCGATCCGGTCGAACGGCACGGCCTCTGGGCCAAGGACATCGAGGAGACGCAGGGCACCGCGCCGAACTTCCCGATGATCGGCGATACGACGCTGGCGATCTCGAAGCTGTACGACATGCTCCCCGCCGCGGCCGGCGACGCGTCGGAAGGCCGTACCGCCGCCGACAACCAGACGGTGCGCACGGTCTATGTCATCGGCCCCGACAAGAAGATCAAGCTGCTGCTCGCCTATCCGATGACCACCGGCCGCAACTTCCACGAGATCCTCCGCGTGGTCGACTCGATGCAACTGACGGCCGCGCATCGCGTCGCGACGCCAGCGAACTGGGTCCAGGGCGACAAGGTGATCATCGCCGGCTCGGTCACCAACGACGAAGCGAAGATGATCTACCCCGATGGCTGGGACGAACCCAAGCCCTACCTCCGTATCGTCCCCCAGCCGAAGGCGGCCAACTGATGCGACGCCTCCCACTCCTGCTTGCGCTGGCGGTGGCAACCCCGGCACTCGTGTCGGCGCAGGCCGCGACGGCCACGGCCAGTGCGACCAGCCGCACCATCGACGCCGAGGTCTGGAAGGTGGTCGCGGCAACCGTCGTGAGCAGCGACATCGTGGCGATGGGGAAGGTGTATCACCCCAACGCCATCTACGTCGATGGCCGCGGCACGCAGCCGATCGCCGAGGTCCTCGCCATCTGGGGCAAGGACATGGTCACCATGAAGAACGCCGGCAGCACCGCGATGGTGGAGCTCCGGTTCGGCAAGCGGCAAGACAATGCCACGACGGCCTTCCAGTCGGGCGCCTTCAAGTACACTGTCACCGACAAGGCGGGCGTGCGGACGTCGAGCACGATTGCGTTCGAGGCGTTGCTGACCAAGCACAACGGCGCGTGGCGCATCCTGATGGAACATCAGATCGGGCCGATCGATGCCGCGGCCTGGGACCGCCTCCCGCATTGATCGACCTCGCCCTTTCCCGGCCCGCACCTACGGAGTGGCAGTGAACAACCACGTCGTCTGGACGCTCGACATGCAGGTCGCCCCTGGCCGCCAGGCAGACCTGCGCGCCCTCATGCACGAGATGGCCGCCGCGACCGAGGCGAATGAGCCCGGTACGCTCGATTATGAATGGAGCCTCAGCCAGGACGGCACCACCTGCCACCTCTTCGAGCGCTATGTCGATTGCGCCGCCGCCGAGATCCACATGGCGACCTTCGGCGAGAAGTACGCCGCCCGCTTCATGGAACTGCTCACCCCGACGCGCGTGATCCTCTATGGCCGGCCCAATGCCGCCATCCGCGAGGGGCTCGCGTCGGTCGGTGCCGTCTATTTCCCGCCCGCGGCGGGGTTCAGCCGCTAGTCGTTCCCTCTCCCTTTACCGGACCCGCCGATGCGCCGCCTGCTGCTGGCCCTCTGCCTCCTCCCCGCTGCCGTGCCGGCGCAGTCGCCAGCGGCGATCGACAGCATCGTCAATGCCGCCCTGGCCACCTTCCACACGCCCGGTGTCGCCGTCGCGGTCGTCAAGGACGGCAAGGTGATCGTCGCGCGTGGCTACGGCGTCAAGAAGCTCGGGTCGCCGGAACCCGTCGGCCCGGACACCCGCTTCGGCATCGCCTCCAACACCAAGGCGTTCACGGCCACCGCCCTCGGCATCCTCGTCGAGGAAGGGAAGCTGGCGTGGGATGCGCCGGTGATTCGCTATCTCCCCGAGTTCGCGATGTACGACCCCTTCGTCACCCGCGAGCTCACGATCCGCGACCTCCTCGTGCATCGCTCCGGCCTCGGACTCGGCGCCGGCGACCTCCTCTGGTGGCCCGCGTCGACCTACACGCGCACCGAAGTGATGCAGCGCCTCCGCTACATCAAGCCGGCCACCTCGTTCCGCACCGCCTACGCCTACGACAACGTCCTCTACCTCGTGGCGGGCGAGGTGATCGCGCGGGTGAGCGGGATGACATGGGAGCAGTTCGTGCAGCAGCGCATCCTCGCGCGCGTCGGGATGACAACAAGCACGGTCCGCCACTCCGACGCTGCGGGCACGAACGACGTCGCCACCACGCATGCCGAGATCAACGGCACGCTCCGGGTCATTGCCCCGATGATCAGCGACAACACCAACCCCGCCGGCGGGATCAACGCCGGCGCACGCGACATCGCCAAGTGGCTGCTGGTGCAGCTCGACAGCGGCAAGCTCGCCAACGGCGAACGTCTCGTGAGCGCCCGCACCGCGCGCGAGATCTGGACGGGCGTGACGCCAATGGGCGCCGGTCCGGCGGCTCCCGAACTGGCACCGCTCGCCAAACAGTTCAACCTCTACGCGCTCGGCTTCCAGACCAACGACTTCCGCGGCCGGAAGGTCGTGTGGCACACTGGTGGATTGCCGGGCTACCTCTCGTTCGTGGCGTTCATTCCCGAGGCGCGGGTCGGCGTGGCGGTGCTCACCAACAGCGAGGCCACCACTTTCCTCGCCGCCGGCTGGTCGCTGCTCGACTACGCGCTCGGCACCACCCCGCCCTGGGATTTCATCGGCGGCTATTCCAAGCTCGCCGCGCGCCAGCAGACGATGATGGCGCAGCAGCGGAAGGCGACCAGCGCCGCGCGCGACTCGACCAAGGGCCCTTCACTCGGCCTCGCCAACTATGCGCGTACCTATGAGGATGCGTGGTATGGTGACGTGGTGGTGAGTTTCGCGAATGGCAAGCTGCGGATTGCGATGAGCCACACGCCCCAGCTGCAGGGCGAACTGGTGCACTGGCAGCACGACACCTTTCTGGCGCGATGGGATGATCGCGAGATGCGCGCCGACGCCTATGTCACCTTCCAGCTGAATCCTGATGGCACCATCGATCAGGTCAAGATGGTGGCCGCCGATCCGGAGACCGACTTCTCCTTCGACTTCCACGACCTGCTGCTGAAGCCGAAGGCGCGCCGGTAGTTACTGCGGTGCCACGCTGAAGCGCACCGTGGCCGGGACGTAGTTGTCGCTGTTGGGCGTGCCAGTCGACGGGAAGGTGACCGTGACCAGGCGCGCCCTTGGCGCATCCGGCACCGGACGCACCCCGACGGCGCTCGCCTCGGCGCTCATCACCCGCAGGGGTGCGTTGGCATCGGGCACCGGGGTCAGCAGCCGAAAGGTGTAACTCTGTCCCGCGAGCCCCTCGAAGGCGACCTGATAGTCGCCGTTCACGATCCGCTCGCTCAGCACCCGCGGCGCGGCCGACCGGGCACCAATGGTCGGCGGCATCACCGGCGGGACGATCGCCCAGCCCCCGCTGTAGCCAACCGTGAGCGTGAGTTGACGGTCGAGCGTGCCGCGTACCGACGCATGCAGGTCGCCCGCCGTCGACTGCACCGCCGCCGCCGTGGTGACACGAGCACCCAGCGGCAATGCCGGCGCAAACTCGATCTCGAGCGGCGTCGCGTCAGCGGTCTCGCGAATCGCCGTCAGCGTCAGGCTGGCGGCGGAACGCCGGACCGAGAGCGTCAGGCGGCCCGCCCCGACCGGCACGTGCTCGACGGTCACGCTGTCCCAGTCGGGCGGGAGATGCGGCGCCACGACGAGTCGCCTCGACGGGGCATCGACGTCGAGCCCGAGCAGGCCGCGGATCAGCGGCGTCAACACCATCGACGTCGCAAAGAATTGCTGCGGCACCGCCGTGTCGAGCGGCTTGTAGAAGCGGCCGGAGAACACCTCGGGATTCCGACCGAGCGCCTCGTCGAAGCCGGTCCGGACGACCGCTTGCAGCGCGAAGAACCCCGCAGTCGCGTTGTGGTAGCGATACTCGGCGAGCGAGACGAAGCCGGTCACGAACGGCCAGACGGCACCGTTGTTGTAGTGGAGTGGATCGAAGAGCGGGCTGGCCGAGTTGAGCGGACGCGCTCCCCAGTCGGTGAGGATCGTCGACGACGCGAGCCGCGCCGCCATCTCGGCGCCGCGCGCAGGCATGAAGACATCGAAGGCCATCGCGGTTGCGGCCCACGCCGTCAGGCTCGGATTGACCGTGCCATCCTGCAGCAAGGCAAAGGCGTACTGCCGCTGCGCCGGCAGCCAGAGCTTCGCCTCCATCGTCGCGATCGCCTTGGCTCGCACCGCGCGCGCCTCGGTCGCCAGCGTCGGCTCGCCGTTGGCCTCGGCCATTCTGGCGAAGCGGTCGAGGGCGGACACCCACACGCCGCTGAGATAGACGTCGGAGAGGATGCCGATCTGCAGGTCGCCCACTTCGAGCGCCCCCGCGCCGGCCGAGGGATTCTCCATCAGGCCGTCGCCGTTCTTGTCGGTGGCCAGCGACCACTGGTACGCCCGCTTGAGGTTGGGCCACAACTCCTTCACGAGCGTCATGTCGTTGGTCTGGCGCCAGTACTCGCCGGTCGCGAGGATCCAGAACGGCGTGGTGTCGCCGTGATAGAAGGCGTAGGGGTAGGCAAACCAGTCGACGCGTCCGGCGCCCTGCGAGATCTCGTGGGTGATCTTCCCGTCGGCGCGCTGATACTTCGCGAAGAAGCGGAGCGCGCCGTCGCGCACCAGGGTGCCCTGCCCCGCGCCGGTCATCGCCAGCGAATTGATTGCCGCGTCACCGCCGAAGAACCAGCCAAAGCCCGGCCGGTCGGTGGCACCACCCGAGAGTCCATAGCCCGCGACCAGTCCGCAGCCGAGGTCGGGATTGCAGACGTACGATTCGTCGAGGTTGACCTTGGCATACTCGACGGCACGGTCGAGTTCCGGGCTCGGCGAATGCAGCGCGAACTGCGTGGTGCGCAGCGAATCGGCGTGCGCCACCCGCTGCCGCCACGCCCGCTCGGCCGCACCCGGTTGCACCAGGGCCCGATAGAGGGCGAGCGCCGAATCGCGCGGCATGGCGCCGCCGGCCAGCACGATCGGGATGTAGGCAACGCGCAGGTTCACGCTCTTCCCCGGCGGCTCGCCGAGGCGCGGTGCGGTGTAGCGCTCACCGGCACCCCCGACACCGATCACCAACTGCGGTGGTGCTGCGGAGAGCATGTGAGCCGGCACGTCCGACGCTTCGGTGACGGCCGGCGAACCGAGGAAGGCGTTGATCGACTGCTTCCCCTCGGAGAAGAGGAAGGCGCGCGCCTGCTGTTCCCAGATCAGGTACTGGCCGCCGAGTCCGGCGGGCCAGGCGTAGTGGATGTCGGGGGCAAACCGCGCGATGATCTCGAGCGGGCGGATCGCGTCGACCTCGAGCAGGATGACGACGGCTGGCTGATCGAGGGGGACGAAGATGTGCTCGCGCACGGTGAACTGTTCGTGGCTGTACTCAATGGTCACCCCCTCTGGGCGCTCGATCACCGACCGCGCGACGCTCCGCCCGGCGATCGGTTCGGTGTACTTGGGCACCCGAAACGAGAGCTCGAAGTCATGGAGCCACTTGATCGGCCACGACCAGAGCTCAAGGCGCCCGTCTTCGGTGCCCATCGCGATGGCGCGCCGCCCGACCGCCGAGAGGTACGCCCCCGGACGCGCGGGCCCAGACAACGCCAGCGGGGACTCGCCGAAGCGGAAGGCGGGGATGGCGAGCGACCCGTCCTCGAAGACCTTGGCCGTCACGGCCGCCGGCGTGCCGGGCGCGCGGGGTGGCGGTGTCTGGGCGGAGGCGGGGAGGGCGGGATGGCCGACCAGGGCCGCGACGAGGGCGACGATGCGGGAACCACGGCTGATGGGTTGCATCGGGAAAGAGTGCATGCCGCGCGGGGCGCACCGCAAGGGCGCGGCGTGAGGCCGACTGGCGCCGTGGCTCCGGCAGTCGTATCGTCCTCCAACCCGCAGCACGCCGGGTGACTCCCTCGATCCCGATTCCCGAACCTCGCGACGGCCTCCCGTGACCGTAGGCAGCCCCGTTCCCTTCCTGCTCGCCGGCGAGCTGCGACAGGGCGACTCGACCTGGACGATCCGGAGCCCCCACGACGGGGCGGTCGTCGGGTGCGCGGCGGTGGCGTCGCGCGCCGACGTGGAAGCGGCGCTCGACGCGGCGGTGCGTGCCGCGCCCGAAGCCGCGGCGATGCCATCGCACGCGAGGGCGGCCGTGCTGGAACGGATCGCCGACGGGCTGCAGCTGCGGCGGGAGGAGGTCGCCCGGCTGCTCGCGTCCGAGGCAGGGAAACCGGTCACTGCCGCCCGGCTGGAGCTGGACCGCGCGATCTTCGTCTTCCGACAGGGTGCCGAGGAGGCGACCCGCATCGGCGGCGAGGTGATCCCAACCGACCTGATGCCGCACGGTGAACATCGCCTCGCGATCACGCGCCGCTTTCCCCTCGCCCCGATCAGCGCGATCACGCCGTTCAACTTCCCGGTCCTCCTCGCGGCCCACAAGCTGGCGCCGATGATCGCGTGCGGCGCAACCATGGTGCTCAAGCCGCCCCCGCAGGACCCGCTGTCGACGCTGCTGCTGGCCGAGATCATCGCCGGGGCCGGCTACCCGGCCGGCGCGCTCTCGATCCTCCCCTGCACCAACGACGACGCGGCCCCGCTGCTCGACGACCCGCGGGTGCGGTTGATCTCCTTCACCGGCTCCGCGCGCGTGGGATGGATGATTCGTGCCCGCGCACCGATGACCCATGTGTCGCTGGAACTTGGGGGCAACGCGGCCGTGATCGTCGAGCGCGACGCCGACATTGCCCACGCCGTGCGCCGATGTGTGGTGGGCGGCTACAGCTATGCCGGCCAGTCGTGCATCTCGACGCAGCGGATCCTGGTGCATGGCGATGTGTACGACGCCTTTGTCTCGGCCTTCACCGACGCGGTGGCCGCATTGCGGTGCGGCGATCCCCTCGACGAGGCGACGGATGTCGGCCCGATGATCGATGAGGCGAGTGCCGCCCGGGCCGTCGCGTGGGTGACGGAGGCGGTCGCGGCCGGGGCACGATTGGCCGTCGGTGGCACCCGGACCGGCGCGCTGATGCGCCCGACCGTCCTGCTCGACACGACCAGTGCGATGCAGGTCAATTGCGCCGAGATCTTCGCGCCGGTCACCACCGTGCGCCGATTCGCGGACTTCGACGCCGCCCTCGACATCGCCAACGACTCGCCCTACGGCCTCCAGGCCGGCCTCTTCACCAACGACATCCACCGGATCCTGCGCGCCTTCGAGCGACTCGAGGTCGGCGGCGTGGTGGTGAACGACATCTCCGGCTTCCGCGTCGACCACCTCCCCTACGGCGGCGTCAAGCAGTCCGGCACCGGTCGCGAGGGTGTCCGCTATGCGATCGAGGCGATGACGGAGAAGCGACTCTTGATATTGGGATGATGCGGCATCGATGATCGACGATCGATCATCGATGATCGATAGCTGGATGCGCGACATTGGTACTCTCTCTCACCTCCGAGCCCCCGATGCGACTTCGATCCCTGTTCCTCCTCTCCCTGCTCTTCGGGGGTGCTGCCGCGCCACTCGTCGCGCAGACCGACGCGCAGATCGCGCGCCTCAACCTCTTCCGGGCCAAGCGCGCGCCGCATGAGGCGGGGTTCCGGGTCTTCATCGTCCCCGACATGGAGGGGATGGGAAGCGCCGTGGATTCGCGCGAGGTGCTGGCCGGCAACGAAACGCCAGCCTACGCCGGTCGCTCGAGCCCGGACTACTGGGATCGCTTCCGCTCGCTGCTGACCAAGGAGGTGAACGCCACGATCGCCGGGGCGCGGGCCGCGGGCGGCCGCTCCTTCGTGGTGAATGAGGGGCATGGCGGCAACCTCTTCGCCAACATCATTCCGTTCGATCTCGACAGCAGTGCGATGCTGGTGCGTGGCTTCCCGAAGCCGCTGGTGATGATCACCGGCCTCGATTCGACCTTCGGCACGATCATGTTCACCGGTGCGCACGGTGCCCCGGGGAGTGGCGGCGTGATGGCGCACAACTTCGCGTTCGACGCGTTCACCATCAACGGCACCAGGCTCAACGAAGTGGGCATCAACGCCTTGATCGCCGGCGAGATGGGCGTCTCGGTGTCGCTGGTGAGCGGCGACGACGCCCTGATCGCGGAGACGCGCCAGATTCTCGGCAAGGACTTCGTCGAGATCGTCACCAAGCGGGCGATCGGCCATTCGGCGGCCATCACCTACTCGCCGACCAAGGTCCGGGCGATGCTCAAGGCCGGTGCCGCCCAGGCGGTGCGCAAGGAACTGGCGGGAGGGATCAAGCCGTTCACGATGGCAAAGCCCTACACCGTGGACTTCACCCTGCGCGCGTCGTACCCCGATAGCATCGTGACCGGCGTGAAGGCGCTGCGCGAATTCAAGCTGGAGCAGCTGGGGCCGCGCAGCTTCCGACTGGTCACCAACAGTGCGCGGGAGATGGGCTATCTCCTCGACGCCATCGAAGGGGTGGTGCTCCGGTGAGCCGCCGACTCCTGCTCGCCGCCGTGCTGCTGGCCCCGTGCGCCGCCGGGGCACAGGCGACGCGCCCCGCCACGGCGACGCCTGCTGCCGCCCCGCGTGACACCTCGCCGCCCTCGGCCCACCACGGCGTCCTCGAGTACCAGGAAGCACGCCGGAAGCTCGAGCTCGACATGCAGCGCGGCGGCTTCACCGTCTACATCATCGGCGACATGGAAGGGCTGGCGGCCGTCGTGCGGAACGCCACCGAGATGCGGCCCGAGTACCGCGGCGGCACCGCGCAGCACGAGCGCTTCCGTGAAGAGCTGACCGACGAGATCAACGCCGTCATCGCCGGGGCGCGCGCCGGCGGTGCCACGCAGTTCATCGTCAACGATGGTCATGGCGGGACGCTCTTCCGCAATGTCCTCGTCGACAAGCTCGACCCCGAGGCGATCCTGATCCGCGGCTATCCCAAGCCGATCGTGATGTCGACCGGGATCAATCCGATGGTGGATGCCATGATGATGGTCGGTGCCCATGCGAACGCCGGGTCGCCGGGGGTCATCTCCCATTCGTTCGCGCTCGACTCCTTCATGGTGAACGGCAAGGTCCTCAACGAATCGGGGATCGCCGCCTTCATCGGCGGGGAGATGGGCGTGCCGTTCGTCCTCACCGCCGGCGATGACGTCCTCGCCGCCGAAACGAAGGAGATGCTCGGGCCGATTGAGACCGTCATCGTCAAGACGGCGCTGTCAGGGTCGGCGGCGATCAACCACTCACCGGCGCGTTCGCATCAGATGCTCCGTGCCGCCGCAGAACGCGCGGTGCGCCGGACCAGGGCGGGGCACCTGAAGCCGCTTGTCTTCGAGAAGCCGTACCGCGTCCACCTCTGCCTTCGCCGGCAGTACGCCAACGATGAGTGGATTCGCACGACGGTGGGCAAGTTCGATGGCATGGTGGCCGATGGTGGCCCCGGTTGCTTCACGATCGTGACGCCCTCGGCGGAGCGGATCGGCACGCTGCTCAACGAGATCGAGTGGACAGTGCTCAAGCCCTGAGCTCGGCGGCGGCCTGCAGCGGTCGACACAGGTATCTTGCGACACTGTGATCACGCTGCTGCAGGCGAGTCCGTTGCTCCTCCTATTTGCGGTCGCCGCCATCGGTTTTCCGCTGGGGCGGCTGCGCGTCGGCCAGAGCCGACTGGGGATCGCGGCGGTCCTCTTCGTCGGGCTCGCGTTCGGCGCCGTCGACCCGGCGCTGAAGCTGCCCGAGATCGTCTATCAACTCGGGCTGGTGCTCTTCGTCTACACGGTCGGGCTCGGAAGCGGCCCCGCCTTCTTCGATGCACTGCGTCGCCGCGGGCTCCGCGACAACGTCTTCGTCGTGTCGATGCTCCTCGTCGGGGCCGCCCTCGCCGTCGGCCTCCACCGATTGCTCGGCCTCGGCGCGGCGCAGACCGCCGGCCTCTTCACCGGGGCCCTGACCAATACCCCCGCCTTGGCCGGCGTCCTGGAATTCCTCAGTCACCTGCCTCCCGTCACCCTCGACGCCGGCGTGCTCGACGACCCCGTCGTCGGCTACTCGATCGCCTATCCCATCGGTGTCCTCGGCGTGATGACCGCCATTTCCGTGGCCCAGCGGCTCTGGAACGTCGACTACCCGCGCGAGGCGGTGGAGTTGCGCGACCTGGGTGCCACCACGGTGCCGCTCATCAATCGCACCATCCAAGTCGTCCGGCCGGATGGGACGCGGGTGGCCATCGCCGAGTTGACGACGCGTCGGGACTGGCACCTCCGCTTCGTCCGCGTGTTGTGCGCCCACGAGGTCACCCTGGTGGGTGCGGCCACCACCCTCGGCGACGGCGACATGGTGAGCGTGATCGGCTCGGCGGAGGATGTCGACCGCGTCACGGCACATCTCGGGTTCGCCGTGGAAGCGCCACTCGAGTTCGATCGTCGGCTGCTCGACAACCGCCGCGTCTTTGTCTCCAATCCGCTGGTCCTGGCCCGCCGCCTGGGTGACCTCGATCTGGAGCAGCGCTTCGGCGCCGTGGTCACTCGGGTTCGGCGGGGCGACCTCGACTTTCTCGCCAGCGACGACATCCTGCTCCAGCCAGGCGACCGCGTCCGCTTCGTCGCGCCACGGGAGCGGGTCGCCGACGTGAGCGCCTTCTTCGGCGATTCGTATCGTCACCTGAGCGAGATCGATATCCTCACCTTCTCGCTCGGACTCGTGATGGGGCTCCTCCTCGGCATGGTGCCGGTGCCGATCCCCGGCGGCGGGACTTTTCATCTCGGCATCGCGGGGGGGCCGCTGTTGGTGGCGCTGCTGCTGAGCAAGGTCGACCGCAGCGGTCCCCTGCTCTGGAATCTTTCGTACAGCGCCAACCTCACCCTGCGCCAGTTCGGGCTCGTGCTTTTCCTGGCGGGCATCGGAACTCGGGCCGGTGGTGCGTTCCTCTCCACGTTGCTGAGTCGCGGCGGCCTGCTGCTCCTGGCCTCCGGTGCGGTCATCACGTGCACCACCGCGTTGTTGACGCTGTGGGTGGGGCATCGACTGCTCAAGATGCCGATGTCGCTGCTCATCGGCACACTCGGTGGCCTGCAGACCTCGCCGGCAGTGCTCAGTTATGCGACCGAACAGACCGGAAATGACATTCCGCACATCGGCTACGCCACGGTCTATCCGGTCGCGATGATCACGAAGATTGTCCTGGCCCAGTTGCTGGTCGCGTTGCTCCGCTGACGAGTCGTGGCGCGAGGGGGTCGCCCTTCGGACCGAGACGTGATATTTTTTTCTTCACGTGATGCGACCCGCTGCCTCGTGGAGCCGTCATGCCCCCCAAGCCGTACCTCCGCCCCAGTCACCCCGATGACAACCCTGCCATCGCGGCGATCATCCGCAGCGTGATGACGTCGTACGGTGCCGTCGGCCCCGGCTTCTCGATCGAAGATGCCGAGGTCGACGAGATGCACGAGACGTACGACGTCCCGCGATCATTGCTGCTCGTGGTCGACGATGGCGCGGGTCGTGTCATCGGCTGCGGCGGGATCGCGCCGTTGGCGGGGGGTGATGCGGACACCTGCGAACTGAAGAAGATGTACTTCCTCCCCGAGGCGCGCGGCCTCGGGCTCGGGCGGGAGCTGATGATGACCCTGGAGGAGGCAGCGCGGAATCGTCGGTACCGCGTGGTCTATCTCGAGACCCTCGGGAGCATGGTCGAGGCGGCCAAGCTCTACCAGCGCCTGCAGTACACGCCACTGGCGGGGCCGATGGGCAACACCGGCCACACGCGATGTGGAAGCTTCTACGCCAAGACGCTCTGAGCGATGACCGCCAGTTACGGCTTCCTGGTTCCTGTCCCCGCCAGCGTATCGTCCTCATAGCGCTCCTCGAATGACACCGGCTTCCCGGCCACGCGCTTGAAGGTGAAGACGACGTCCGGCCGCAGCACATCGTAGATCTGCCCCTTCCCGTCGTACAGCCCCGGCACGAAGATGTCCGGCGCCACGCGGATCATCGCGAAGGTCCCCATCCAATCGACGTTGGGATCGAAGCGCCCCTTGAGGGTGCCGTTCTCGTAGCTGAAGGTGATCGACGTCGGCGGGCGCCGCCCACCATCCTTCGCCGCGAATTCCCAGCGTCCGAGATACGGCGCGGCCTCCGCCTGCGGCAAGGTGAAAGTCAGCGAGGGCTTCACCCCGACCGTCATGCTCGCCTTCGTGGTGCCCCATTGCATGGCCAGCGTGCCGCCACTGATCGTCAACTCGGGCATCGACCATGTCAGCACATCCACGAACGGTGCCTGCTCGACGCGGATCGGCAGCCGCACCTGCTTCGGCGTGGAGTCGGGCGGCTCCGTGTGAAAGCGCTTGAAGTCCGGGTCGAGCACCAGCGTCCAGTCCCCTGTCTCCCTGAGAATCATCCAGACGGAGTACTTCCCCTTCGGCACCGCGCGCTGGTTGATGGTGATGTCCTGGCTCGCCTCGAGGGTGGTGGCCCAATTCGCGCCCGGCGTCCAGACCTCGCCCCAGTGCGCGAGCATGGAGCCGAAGATCGGGCTGCGCTCGCGTGCGCGCGGCCGGGAGTAGGTCACGGTGAGCTTGGTGCCATCGATCACCTGCGAGATGCTGCCGAGCTCACTGGCGCGAATCTGCGCCGACGCAGGGTGGAGGGCGGCGGCGACGAGCGCCAGAACGAGCACCAAGGTTCGGCGTGCAGGCATGGCGTGAGGTCCTGGGGGTTGGCGGTGAAGAGATGGGTCACTCGCGGCGTGCTAGCCGCCGAACTGCGCATCCACTGCAACACGAATCTCGGCGAGGGACTTCCCTTCCTTGTGGAGTCTGGCAGCGAGCCGCCCCTCACCCTGGCAGATCGGGCAGAGCCGGGCCATCGCATCGCCTTCGTAGCAGGAGAGCAGCGAGTAGAAGCCCGGCTGGCCGGCGCAGCCGCAGTTGCAGCGGATGCCGTCCATGATCTCCGGCCGCTCGCGCACCGAGTCGAAGAGCGGGATCAGGTGCGGGGTGTCCGTGAGCTGTTCGGCGGTCAACACCTTGGCACCGGTGATCTTGGGGCGAGGCGTCGGGTGCGGGCCCGATGTCTCTCCCCCCTGGGCGCGCGCCGTCGCCGGGAGCAGCAGCGCGGCCAGGAGGGCGGCACAGTGCTGGGAGAATGCTCGGCGAGAGATCATCAATGGCTCCTGGAATGCCTCGGTAGTGTTACCCAGAAGGATGCACTGGGGGATCGGACGGCGACAGGGGAGCGCACGACGCCTGCGAGGAGACCATCTGCCCCCTCCGCCGCCGACCACCGCATGTGCACACCCCAATGGACTAGTCACAAATCCATCCCTCCGACCGATGTGGGTAGGGACACCACCCCGGTACTCTTGAGACCAATTGAGTGTGCCCATCGCACGATGCCTCAATTGTCGTGTGTCGCGTTCAAGGCCTCCGCGCACGTAGTTCGTCTCTGGGTCTTAGACAGGTAATGCTCCATGACACTGCGTTCGCTCCTCCTCGGCGGCCTCGTGCTCGTCGGCGCGGCGTCGTTGCCCGCGCGTGCCTCGGCCCAGTTGCCAAGCTGCACCTACACCTTCTCGTTGGGCCTCGGCGGCTCGATCAGCGGCTGCTGGGACGCCACCCTCACGCAGCTCGGTGAAGACGCCGGCTTCGTCAGCAACCAGTACTTCTGGGCCGGCAACTTCGCCGGTGGCAGTGGTGCCAACAATGACCCCACGACCGCCGGCACTTTCATGTTCAACAACGACTGCGGCAGTGCCGGCACCGGAGCGTTCGCGTTCTGCAACGGCGCCTATGCGAAGCCGACGGTGTCGATCTCCAGCACCTTCGGAGAACTGGTGCTTGGACTCCGCGTCCCCGACAACACCCTCGGCCTCGGCTACAACTGGCGCTATTCGGGCAGCAACACCCGCAACTCGAATCCGCTGCCCCCCGGATACGCTCAGGTGCTGATGCAGTTGACGCTCGGCGGCATCGACCAGTCCGGGCAGTTTCTGTTCGGCTGGGAAGACATGAACTCCGGCTGCGTCAACCGCCAGACGCCGAACAACAACCGGTACCGGATGGAAGACCTGGGCAACGGCGTCCTGCTGGACGACGTGCTCGGGACCTGCGACATCATCCTCCCGGGCGGCAATGGCGATTCGGACTTCAACGATTCGTGGATGCAGTTCGACATCGCCGGCGTCGGCATCCCGGACGACAACAGCACCGTGCCGGAGCCCCTCTCGATGACGCTGATGGCGACTGGCCTGGTAGGCCTGGGCGCCGCGGCGCGCCGTCGCAAGAAGTAGTGTCGCAGGGCAGTTGGACGCAGTGTAGATAGTTTCTTCGCAGCACACGCCACGAAGCCCGCCGATCGATTCCCGATCGTCGGGCTTTGTGGCATGCTGAACAGAGCCGCCTAGCGGCAGCTCCGTACGACCGCAAGCGCGTTGGCGACGGCGCGCTCGCCTTCCTTGTCCGACGGATGGTTGCCCAGCACCGCGCCGCCCAGCCCGTTGCGCAGCGCCATCGCCGTGGAACCCCCGCCATCGAGGTTGATCGCCTCGGTGGCGCCGAGGGCGCGCATCAGCGCCGCCGATTCGCGCAGCGTCATCCCCATGCTGTAGCCGGGCTGACGCCCGTCGACGGTGACGAGCAGCAGCCGCCGCCCGCCGGCGGCCACGCCGACCAACGTCCGCGGGTGCCGGACCGGACCGAAGTTGGCGCCGCCCGCCGCCTCGAGTCCGGCGACCTCGGCGCTGTCCCGCAACAGCATCGGGAAACCCCCGACCGCCTCGGTTGGCGCAAAGGGCGCCAGCGTCATACTGACGACGATGCCCCGCGGTGCGATCTCCAGGAGTGTACGCCGCATCGCGGCCGACGCCGTTCGTCCGACCACGAGGACGCCGCCATCCCGGGGAATGGTCGTCGCGCGCCCGCTGCTGTCCACCGCAAGGACGCGACGCAACGGCCCTGCACCGAGCGAGAGGCGCAGCGTCCCGCTGGCGGTATCGACCGGACTCCCCCAGTTCGCATCATACCACGCCAGCCCGTTGGGACTCGGGCGATTCCAGCTGGTGATCGGGATGGTGTCGACGCCAGCGACCAGTTGGCCGGTGGCCGCGAGTACGCCGAGCCAGGGTGCACCAGTCGGGGTGATGGCCACGACTGGTCGCACGGAGGGACCGGCAATCAGTCGCCCGCCCTCGATCGACGCGGCCTGAGGCACCCCCGGCGGCGCGAAGAGGAAGAAGTCGGCGTTGACCGCCGCGATCGCGCCCGGTCCGCGTTTGACGAGCAACTCCGTCGTCTTCGCTCGACCGACCGCGGCGCCGCCCGCCTTCACTGCGCCGAGCGACCAGCAGGCCCGCCGGTCAATGTCGAGGATCTGGATCGCCCACGGCGCCGAATCCACCACGAGCCGGTGCAGCACCACGCCGCGTGCGAGCGTATCCTGCAGTTGGCGGTCACCGAATCGCGGCAGGCCGGACAGCGCACCGCCCCGTGGCACGAGCGCCCCCGGGGCGGCGCAGCCCGAGAGCAGGGCGACCAGCACCACACCGCGCCGCAGCATCATGCCCGCAGGTGGTCCGGCCGCCAGGTGGTGACCATCCGCTTGATCGCCTTCTTGTCGGTGATCCCCTGGGTGAGCACGGTACGCGTCAACTCCGGCAGCTCGGCATCGGAGGCGAACCGCAGCGCCACCAACTGCCCCACCGACAGCTCGCCGATCCGCGCCTGCAGATCGGCGGGGAGCAGCCGCTGCATGCGCAATTGTTCCTCGAGCCGGATCACCCGGTTCTGCACCGTCAGCGCCATCGTGCGGGCGGAGACCGCCTGCACGATCAGCGCGAAGGCGACCACCGCCGCCAGCACGGTCGGCCAGGTGCGCACCTCACTCGCCACACGGATCGTGTAGACGAAGTACACCGTCAGCACTGGCGTGGCGAAGAAGTGAAACGGCGGGAAATAGCGGGCATGATTGGAGAAGGACTGCGACATGCGGGGACTCCCGACGGATGCGGAAAGAGGAGGAGGGATGATCGATGATCGATGATCGATGATCGATTCGGAAGATAGTCTCCCGTACCGACCCCCATCATCCACGATCGATCATCGATCATCGACCATCAATCATCGGCTGTCCCCTCTGGCGCAAACCGCCAAAACCACCGATTATCGATGCTTCCTCCTCCATACCCCGACCCCGGACCCCTCATGGCCTCGCTCGAGTTCCTTGCCAGGGAATTGATCGGCTTCTTCGGCCTGCAGAGCTGGCTCGACATGGCCGCGGCCCACGACTACAGCCGTCTGCTGACCTGGCCCGGCTTCCGGAGCGCGATCGGTCCGATCATCCCGCTGCTGTTGGTGGTGGAGATTGTCCGGGCGCTGATGGAGAAGACGTTCAAGGTCCGCGAGTACAAGCTGATCTTCTTCACCTATGTGCTCAACCGCGTGCTCGGCACCTTCCTCTCGATCGCCGCGGTGACCTTCTTCATCGGGCTGTTCCAGCCGATGGCACCGTTCCAGAGCTCGGTGACCTGGTACTGGCTCATCTACGGCTACATCGTCTGGGAGCTGGCGCACTTCGTCTATCACTTCCTGGCGCACAAGGTCCGGCTCTTCTGGTGCCTCCACTCGACGCATCACGCCCCCGAGACGATGAACCTCTTCGTCTCGCACGCGCACTTCTTCCTCGAAGCGCCTTACGCCGACACCATTCGCACGTCGATCTGCATCCTGCTCGGCGTGAGCCCGCCGCTGCTCTTCCTGATCATGTTCATCGACGGCACCTGGGGCACCTGGATCCACGCCGGCGAGCACGTCCTCAAGGATGGCCGCATGGGGTTCCTCAATCGGTGGATCCTCACACCGTCCCATCATCGGGTGCACCACGCGCGCAACCCGCTCTACATCGACACCAACTACTGCAACCTCCTGAATGTCTGGGACCGCGCCTTCGGGACGCTCCAGCCGGAACAGACCGACGTCGCGCCGGAATACGGCATCACCCGCCCGATGAAGGCGGGGAGCTTCTGGGACTTCTACTTCGGCGAACTCGTGGCGCTCGGGCGCGACGTCGCCGCCGCGCCGGCGCTCAAGCACAAGCTGGCCTATCTCGTGATGCCGCCGGGGTGGAGTCACACCGGCGCGCACAAGACGGCGACCATGGTGCGGGCCGAGTACCTGGCGCAGGGGCAGTACGGTGACGCGGAGCGACGAGTAGATTTCGGGGCACCCACAACTGGATGAATCCATGACCGACTCGGCGCAACGTCAGGGAGGCGTCACCACCGTCTTCACCACGGTGGACACCAACGCCATGATCATGGCGAAGCTGATGCTCGAGGTCGAGGGGATCTCGATCATCGCCTCGGGTGAGGGACTCCAGGATCTCTTCGGGATGGGTCGCTCGGTGGGCGCCTTCAATCCGGTGGTGGGGCCAATGCGGATTCAGGTCGCCACCGAAGAGGCGGAGCGCGCGCGCGAGGTCCTCGCCGAGATGGCCGCGGCCACGCCGGAACCCGACGACTCCGTGCCCGAGGTCGCCGCCCCGCGGCCATCGTGGCGGCGCCCGCTCGGCATCCTGACCGTGGTCCTGTTGGCGATCGTCCCCGCCGGCCTCATCGCCTTCCGCACCATCGGCAGCACCGTCGACGCCGAGGGGACGATCATCGAGCCCTTCTACCCGATCGCCATCTCCGCCGTCGCCTTCTTCGCCGCCGTCATCACTGGCGTCGCGTACTTCATCTCCGTGCAGCGAGACGATCAGCGCCGTTAACCCGCCGTTCGCTGTTCGCTTCTCGCTTCTCGCTTCTCGCTTCTCGAACCTCTAGCCCCACCGACCGCACATGTCCCACGGCCCCTCCCCCGACACGCCGTATCCGCTCGCCGGCGTGACCCGCACCGGCTTCCTCAAGACGTTCATCACCCGACCGACCATCGTCGTGGGTGACTACACCTACTACGACGATCCTGATGGTCCGGAGCGGTTCGAGCAGAATGTGCTGTACCACTTCGACTTCATTGGCGACAAGCTGATCATCGGCCGCTACTGCTGCATCGCTGCCGGCGTCCGCTTCATCATGAACGGCGGCAATCATGCCACCACCTGGCTCACCTCATATCCCTTCCCGATCTTCGGCAACGGCTGGGAACTGGCCGAGCCACCGCAGTGGCCCTACAAGGGCGACACGACGGTGGGGAACGACGTCTGGATCGGCAACGGCGCGACCATCAT
The DNA here is from genome assembly GCA_016704275.1 of Gemmatimonadota bacterium. Lineage (NCBI taxonomy): Bacteria > Pseudomonadati > Gemmatimonadota > Gemmatimonadota bacterium. The sequence goes on along the minus strand of JADJAK010000006.1, from coordinate 185,359 downwards.
GCCCGGCGTGACGATCGGCGACGGCGCGATCATTGCCACCGGTGCGGTCGTGACCAAGGACGTGCCGCCCTATGCGATTGTCGGTGGCAACCCGGCGACGCTCCTCCGGTATCGATTCGACGAGGCGACCATCAGGCGCCTCCTCGCGCTGCGGTGGTGGGAGTGGGATGCGGCGCGCGTCACGCGCTGCGTCGCCCAGCTCTGCGCCGGTGATCTCGATGCCCTTGAACGCCAGGCGGAGAACGCATGAAGACACTCGCGCCGTCGCTGCTCACGCAGATCGCCGCGACCAACGAGGGCGATCCCTGGTACGGCTCTTCACGCGCCGTGCTGCTCGAGGGCATCACGGCCAAGGAAGCGGCCGCACACCCGATTCCGGGAAGTCATTCGATCTGGCAGCTGGTGCTGCACATGACGTCGTGGACGCGCGAAGTGGAACGTCGCCTCGCGGGCCACGCGCCAGCCGAACCGGAGGACGGCGATTGGCCGGCCGTCGGACGGCCCACCGCCGCACGCTGGCGGGAGGCGTGCGACGCCCTGGCCGAGGCGAATGCCGCGCTACTCGAGGCCCTGAGCGCACTCCCGGTCGCACAGTGGGACGCGCCGGTGGGTGGCCTCCGCGACCCTGCCCTGGGCACCGGGACCACCATCGGCGGGATGCTGATCGGGTTGGCGCAGCATGACGCCTACCACAACGGCCAGCTTGCCCTGCTTCGCCACGCGCTGCGGGAATTCCGACCCTGAGTCACGTGGTTGACTGGGCGCGTCAGGCGTCATAACGTGACGGAAGTGTCGCACGCGCTGCGACTCGTGCCATTGGGGTGTAGGTCAACTGGCAGACCGCCCGGCTGTTACCCGGGAAGTTGCAGGTTCGAGTCCTGCCGCCCCAGTCTCTCCACGATGATCGATGATCGATGATCGATTCTCCGACATGCCCTGAGGTTCCGATGGTCGCTGGGTGGATTTCGCGCGCCAGCGCCGCACTCCTCGCCTTCTGCGGACTCGCGCTGCTCTTCGCGGCCGACGAGATCCTGCCGCGACACCTCCCCGGCTACCCGCCTGCGGATTTCTGGTTCGGACAGCTGCTCGCCGCCGCGTGCCTGGCGATGGCAACACTCAACTGGTTCAGCCGGGGCGCCCTGCTCGGCGGCATCTACGGCCGGCCGGTCGTGGTCGCCAATGCCACCGGCTATCTCATCGCAGCGATCACCCTGCTCAAACCGATGCTGGCCGGCGCGTTCCGACCGGCGGGATGGTTGCTGGTCATCCCGGTCACCGCACTCGCGGTGGCCTACGGTTGGCTGATGTTGCGGGGGCCGTTCGAGCGGGATGTGGCAACGTGAGAAGGGGCAGACTCATGACGTGCACCTCGTGCCAAATGGCCATCGCCCTGCTCCTGGTGGCGACGGCTCCGGTCGGCGGGCAGGAGCCAGTGTTCACGGTCAAGAAGTGTGACGAGCCGAAAGTTGCGGTTGGGACGCTCCCGCGGCGGGTGGCACGGTCCACTACCGGCTCGGTCCAGATGGCAAGCCGGATACGGCGTCTGTCGGGGTCACTCAGGTGACGGGGCTGTCCGTTGCCGGCTTCCGCAGCGTGGTCGTGCGGCAGTTGCACAGCTGTCGGTTCGAGGTGTCCAAATCGCGACCCGAGTTGCCTGTCGGCGTCGTGCAGTCTTTCACCACGAAGGGTTCGACGATCTCCTTTGGATCGGCGACAGGAATGAGCCAGCTCCCCACCGTGCTCGATCCCGCTGCCCCACCGCTGCCCCCGGACTCCTTTCCGCTGCAGCCTGATGATGCGCGGCTTGAGGAGCGGCCCCGGCGCATCTCCTGCCCAAACCCGCTTCCCGCGCGCCCATTGCCGCGCGCTGAAATGGAGCAGTGGTTCCGTGACAACATGGGCACCATCATGGCGGAAGTCCGGGTCAATGCGGACGGTAAACCCGATCGACGGGTGCGGGTGATCAGCTCCGACAACTCGTCAGCCACGCGATCGCTGGTGAATCTGTTGCTCAACTGCAAGTTCGTGCCGGGGCGGTACTTCGGCGTGCCAGTACCCGGACTCACCATGGAGCGGATGGGAATCGTCGGCGGTCCGCCATCGCCGTAGCGGGCGGGACGGACGGGCCGATCGGCTGCCGCTGCCTGGTGGCGACACCGCTGGCCTGAACGCTTGTCGTGTGTTACGAACGTATTACATTGCGTCACATGAAAGACTCCCACCTGACCCTCCGCCTTCCGGGGGCGCTGGGCGACGCGCTCGAAGCCCGGGCCGCGGAGGACCGCGTCCCCAAGTCGCAGGTCGTCCGCGAGGCCGTGGTCCGCTACCTCGCGCCGGAGCGCGTGGGCCGCGCCGAGCCGCGGCAGGTCACCGCGCGCGAACTGGCCGCGCGATGGCAGACGCTTCCCCACCTCACGCCCGAGGATGCGGCGGCCTTTGCCGACGACATCGCGCGCACCGGCGACGCGATGCCGCTCCCGGAGTCACCGTGGGCGTGATCCTCGACTCGTCGGTGCTGATCGCGGCGGAGCGGGGCCACTTCCGATTGGAGGCACTGCTCGAGTCCCTGGGCGACACGCCCGTCGCGATCGCCGCCATCACCGCGAGCGAATTGCTCCATGGCGTCCATCGCGCAGGCTCACGCGGCATTCGGATGCGACGCGCTGCCTTCGTCGAGGCACTGCTCGTGGAGTTGCCAGTGCTCTCCTTCGGCCTTGGCGAAGCGCGGATGCACGCCGAACTCTGGGCCGAGCTCGCCAGGGGCGGCACGACGATCGGCGCGCACGACCTCCTCATTGCCGCCACGGCAATTGCCGGTGGCGATGCGCTGGTCACGCTGAATCAGCGGGAGTACGCGCGCGTGCCCGGGCTGCGGCTGCAGCCGATCGGCGAATTCGTCGAGCACACGTAGCCCTTACCAATGCCTGACCATCGCTGACGCGCGCCCTCATCGGCGCGCGTTAGCATTGTCGCATGCCCTTCCGCTCCCCGCTCCGTGCCATCCTCCTCGGCGGTCTGATCGTCGGCGCACTCGACGGCCTCGACGCTATCATCTTCTTCGGGCTGCGTGGGGTCAGCACCATCCGGATCTTTCAGGCGATCGCCGCCGGCCTGCTCGGTCCCGAAGCGTTTCAGGGAGGCCTCGCCACGGCAGCCCTCGGCGTCGTGCTGCACTACACCATCGCCACCACGATTGTCGCCGTGGCCTACCTGCTGGCGCGGCGCTTCCCCACCCTCACGACGCGACCGATCCTCGTCGGTGCCGGCTACGGCGTCGGCGTCTGGCTGGCGATGAGCTATCTCGTCGTGCCGTTGTCGGCGGCCAACAGCGCCGCGCGAACGGCGCCCGTCGTGATCAACGGACTCCTCATCCATGTGCTCGGCGTGGGCATTCCGGCCTGGCTCGTTGCCGTCAGGGCACCGCCCGCGGCACGGCGGGGGGCGCTATAAGGCGTCGACCTGCTTGACCAGCGTCTTCGGCGCCACCAGCCGCCACGAATCGCGCAACAACTCCGCGACCTCCTTCCAGTCCGGCTTCCGATCCAGCCAGACCCCAACCCACCCCGCCTTGCCGACATACGGCGGCACAAAGAAGCGCTCCGGTTCCGCACTCACCATCATCTGCTGATTCCCAGGTGCCGCCTTGATCCACACCGGCGGCGCGCCCCGCCCCATGATGATTGTTCGGCGCCGCGTACATCGCGAAGAGTTTGTTCTTCACCCGGAACGTCGGCTCACCCCACGCCTCGACCTCATGCGCCTCGGGGAGCTTCAACGCCAGCGTTCTCAACTTGGCAAGCGACACGAACTCCTCATTGTTCACTATCGATGATCGATGATCGATGATCGATGATCGATCATCCCAAGACTTCTCGTATCACTCGTCCCGACACATCCGTCAACCGTTGATTCCTCCCCTGAAACGGGAAGATCAGTCGTTCGTGGTCGAAGCCGAGCGTGTGGAGGATGGTGGCCTGCAGGTCGTGCACGTCGGTACGGCCGCTGACACCCTGATAGCCGATCTCATCGGTCTCGCCGTGACTCACCCCGCCCTTCACGCCGCCGCCCGCCATCCACATCGTGAAGGCGCCGGGGTTGTGGTCGCGCCCCACGAACGGATTGTCGGTGCCGGTGCGGTTCTCACGCATCGGGGTGCGGCCGAACTCGCCGCCCCACACAATCAAGGTCTCCTCGAGCAGGCCACGCTGCTTGAGGTCGTTGATCAGCGCGGCGATGGCACGGTCGGTCTCCAGGCAACGCTGGATGAAGCCGGCGTTGAGCGCTTCCGACTCGCCCGCCCCATGCGAATCCCAGCCCCAGTGGAAGAGCTGGATGAAGCGCACGCCGCGCTCGCTGAGCCGCCTGGCCAGGAGGCAATTGTTGGCGAACGACGTCTCGCCCGGCACGCTGCCGTACATCTGGTGGATCGACTCCGGCTCCTTGCTGATATCCATGGCGTCGGGCACCGACAGCTGCATCCGGAACGCCATCTCGTACTGCGAGATCCTCGTCAGGATCTCCGGATCGCCGGCCTCGGCGTAGTGCTGCCGGTTCACATCCTGAATCGCCTCGAGTTCCGCCTGCCGCAGGTCGCGCGGCATCCCGTGCGGATCGGAGAGGTAGAGGACCGGATCGCCCGCGGAACGGCATTGCACGCCCTGATACACCGACGGCAGGAAGCCGCTGCCATACACCGACGCGCCGGCATCGGGCGCAGCGCCACCGGAGAGCAGCACCACGAACGACGGGAGGTTCTCGTTCTCGGTGCCGAGGCCGTAGGTGACCCACGAGCCAATGCTCGGCCGGCCGAGACGCGCACCGCCGGTATGCACCAGCAGCTGCGCGGGCGCGTGGTTGAACTGGTCGGTGTGCATCGCCTTGAGGAAGGCGATCTCGTCGGCGACGCCCGCCAGGTGCGGCAGCCGGTCGGAGATCCACGCCCCCGACTGCCCGTGCTGCCTGAAGGCGGCCTGCGGGCCGAGCATCCGCGGGATCCCCTTGATGAAGGCGAAGCGCTGCCCTTCGAGCAGCGACTCGGGGCAGAGCTCGCCGTCGAGCCGCGCCAGCACCGGCTTGTAGTCGAACAGCTCGAGCTGCGACGGCGCGCCGGCCATGTGCAGGAAGATCACGCGCTTGGCGGTCGGCGGGAAATGCGGCGCCCGCGCGGCGACCGGGTCGTCGATGGTCAGCGCCGCCAGCGGGTCGCGATTCGTGCGCGGCGGCGTGCACCCGAGCAACGACGCGAGCGCTGCCGCGCCAAGACCCGTCGCCCCCGCCTCGAGGAAGTGCCGCCGGGTGATCTCCAGCAAGGCGCGCTGTTGCGCTTCGTTTGGTGCCGTCATCGCGCGCTCCTCATTCCTTCGTCACGAAGGCATCGAGGTTCATGATCCCATTCGCCACCACCGTCAGTGCCGCGAGCGCCGTGCCCGCGGTCGGCACGCCAGCCGCCAAGGCGCGATCCTCAGGATGCGCCTCGTAGTGCTTCGCGGCCGTCGCATACAGCGTCCGCAGTGACGCGAGGACCTTCTGGTTCGGTGCGTTGTAGCGCCAGCTGATATCCGTACTTCAGTGCGGCATCGAGCCGAGCCGCACTCGGCAGCGTATCGGCCAGCGGCAGCATCCGTCGCGCCAGTGCCTGCGCCGCCTCGGTGAACACCGGATCGTTGAGCAGCACCAGCGCCTGCAACGGCGTGTTGGTCCGCGTCCGGCGCGCCACCGATACCTCATGGCTCGGCGTCCCGAAGGTCACCATCGACGGATAGGGCGCGGTCCGCTTCCAGAGCGTATAGACACCACGCCGATGACCATTCTCGCCAGTGTCGGCGACCCACTTCTCGCCGCTGTACGGCCGGTGCCACACTCCCTCCGGCTGCGGCGGCATCACGCTCGGCCCGCGCATCTTGGCACTCAGCAACCCCGCGCTCGCCAGCGCCTGGTCGCGCAGTTGCTCGGCCGTCAGCCGGAAGCGCGGGCCACGCGCCAGCAGGCGATTGGCCGGGTCGCGCTCCTGCAGCAGTGGCGTGGTCGCCGACGCCTGACGATACGTCGCCGAGAGGACCATCTCCTTCAGCAGCGCCTTCACGCTCCAATGCAGGTCGGTCCGGAAGCGCACCGCGAGCCAGTCGAGCAGCTCCGGGTGCGAGGGCGGCATCCCTTGGGTGCCGAGGTCTTCGACTGTCTCGACGATGCCGGTCCCGAAGAGCTGCTCCCAGAAGCGGTTGACGGTGACGCGTGCCGTGAGCGGGTTCTCCGGCGCCACCAGCGCACGCGCCAGGCCGAGGCGATTGGCAGCGTTCGCCGGGAGCGCGGGCGCAATCGCGGCAGGCAATCCAGGCGCGACCACCTTGGTCTGCACCAGGAAGTTGCCGCGATCAAAGACCCGCGTGGTCCGATGCCGCGTCGACGGGAGCTCCTGCATCACCGGGATGTAGGTGGGCGCCAACGAGTCGATGGCCCGACGCAGTGTGTCACGCTTGGCGCGGCGCGAGGCATACGCGGTGTCCTCGGCGACCTGCGTGTAGGCATAGCGCAGCAGCGCCCGCTGGCCCGTGTCGCGGCTCGCCTCGGGGATCTTCACGATGCGCCGCACTTCGTTGAGCCAGGTGCCGTTGACCTTGCCCGCGACGGCGGGAATCGTCAGTTCCCTTTCCCATGCTCGCCGCGCCGCTTCCTGCGGAGGGAGCATCGCGATGCTGTCGATCTCATTGCGGAGCCGCTCGATGCCACTCGCCAACTCGCGTCCGCGCGCCGCCTTCTCGACCGTGAAGATCGGCCACTGCGGATACTCGTCCGGCTGGTCCCAGTCGGCGCTGTTGTTGAGGATCGCGAGCGCGCGGTAGTACTCGTCGTGGCGGATCGGATCGTAGGGATGGCCGTGGCACTGCGTGCAGCCAATCGACGTCCCCTGCCACACCGTCCAGGTCGTGTTGACGCGGTCGATCACCGAGGCGAGCCGGTACTCCTCGTCGTCGGTGCCGCCCTCGTCGTTGTTCATGGTGTTGCGGTGGAAGGCCGTCGCGATCCGCTGCGCTTCCGTTGGTGCCGGAAGGAGGTCCCCCGCGAGTTGCTCGATCGTGAACTGGTCGAACGGAAGGTCCCGGTTGAAGGCGTCGATCACCCAGTCGCGGTACGGCCACATCGGCCGGGCGCGATCGGCCTCGAAGCCGCGCGAGTCGGCGTAGCGCGCCAGGTCGAGCCACATCGCCGCCCACCGCTCGCCGAAGCGTGGCGACGCCAGCAGCGTGTCGACGAGCTGCGCATAGCCGCGCGCGCCACCGGCACAGGCAGCGGCTACCTGCTGCAAGGTCGGCGGCAACCCGATCAGGTCGAGGGAGACGCGCCGGGCGAGCGTGGCACAATCGGCTGCCGACGAGGGCCGCAGCTGTTCCTGGTCGAGCCGCGCCATGACCCAGCGGTCGATCCCGCCGCGCGTCCAGGTGGAGTCCGACACCACCGGCAGCGGCTTCGCCACCGGCTGGACATAGGCCCAGTGTGGTGCCCACTCGGCGCCCTGCGCCACCCAGCGGCGCAGCGTGCCGATCTCCTGCGCCGTGAGCGCATCGCGCCCCTTCGGCATCCGGTCGTGCGGATCGGCGGCGGCGATCCGCGCGATCATCTCGCTGGCCCCCGGCTTCCCGGGCACCAGCGCGCGCTTCCCCGACTTGGCCGGCTTCATCGCGTCGTCGCGGAAGAGCAGCGACAGCTCGCCCTGTTGACGCACGCCGCCGTGGCAGCCGATGCAGTTTTTGTTGAGGATCGGGCGGACGTCGCGATTGAAGTCGACCTTGGCACCGATCCCCGAGAGGCGGCCGCGCGTGGTCACCAGCGCCACGACCACCAGCGTCACCCCTGCGATCCACGCCCGTGATCGTCGCATCGGCATCCCCTACTGCTTCTTCTTGGTGGTGTCGGTGGCGATCGAATCCGGCGGCATCACCGGCGCGGCCAGCGTGATCACGGCCCGTGGCAACAGCTGCTGCAGGCGGGCCACGCCGCCAGCGGTGACCCGCGTTCCCCAGAGGTGGATCGCCCGAAGCCGCGGCAACCGCTCCAGTGCGCGCAGTCCCGCATCACCGACGTCGGTGTCCACGAGGTTGAGGTACTCGAGGTATGGCAACCACGCGAGGCGCGCCACGCCGGCGTCCGTCACCCGCGTGCCCGTCAGCTTGAGTCGCGTCAGGTGCGGCATCGCCGCGATCAGGTCGGTGACCGAGTCATTCACTGGAGCGCGCGAGAGGTCGACCGACGCCACTTGCTGCAACAGCGGCCGGAGCCGCGCCAGTTGCGCCGCCGAGGCGTTGGTCGCCGCCACGCTGAGGTAGCTCCCCTTCCGGGCCAGCGGCACCACGGAGATCCCGGCCGCACGTGCCGCGGCGATCGCCGTGCTGTCGGCCGGCGGCACCGTCAACGCGAAGATCCCGGTCGGCAGGTCCTCGAGCCCATACGCCGCCAGCGTCCGGCGCACGCCGCTCGGCCGCTCGATGGTCGAGAGCCTGATGTCGATCGAGGCCCCCTGCGCGATCCACCACCGCAGCAGCTCGGCTTCGGCGATCGACAACGGCCGGTCCGGCGGCATCGCGTCCGTGTGCCCGGGTGGCAGCGACACCCGCACCATCAGTTCGCTCTCCTCGGCGCGGCCCGCCACCACCACCTTCCCCTGCCGTCCCCCCGCGAAGAGCCCCTTCGACGTCGTCAGCACCAGGCCGCCCTTGTGGCGCATCGGGTTGTGACACGACCCGCAGCGCGAGGTGAGGATCGGCTGGATCAGTGCGGCATAGACGCGCGTGGTGTCGGGGTTGCCGATCGTGATCGTCGCCATCGCCTCTTCGGCCGGAAGGCCGACCATCGCCCGCACCCCTTCGGGGAGATAGCGCGTGAGGTAGCCCTCGCCGCGCGTGAGCGTCCCGCCGAGGTGGCCGCCGATGGTGATCGCCAGCAGCAACACCCCCACGGCAATCGGATAGCTGCGGTGGGCGCGCGCTTCGCCTGCTTCCGCCTTTTCGCGCAGCCACCAGCTCGCGCTGGCGAGCACGGGAATCCCCAGCCCGAGCCAGCGGTGCCATTGCAGTACGTCGGGGTCGTAGCTCCCCCAATCGGAGAGCAGCAGACCGACGATCCCCGCCACGATCGCGCTCCACGCGCCCAGCAGCAGCGCGAGCGGCACCAGCGGCCGCCACGCGCTCCGCGCAGGGTTGCGGCCGAGCAGTTCCGCCACGATAGCCAGCAGCAGCATCCCGATCGGGAGGTGCACCAGCAGCGGGTGGAAGCGGCCGGCCAGCGGCCAGAGCGAGGAATCGTGATCGCCGCCCACCACGGCGATGATGCCGAGGAGGAGGAGGCCGACCAGCAGGGCGCGGAGGGTCTTGGTCACCAGCGCCGCGTCAGATCTTCGTCAGCTTGGTCACTCGACCATCGTTGATCCATTCGACGACATAGATGTTGCCGACTTTGTCGACCCAGAGCGAATGCGGCGAGATGAAGCGACCCTGCCGCCGCTTCTCGTGCGGCACATTGGGGTAGCCCTTGAGGTCCGGGTACTTCGTCCCGAACTCTGCTTCGCCGCCGAACGGCTGCCCGTCGAGATAGTCGCCCAGGTCGGCGACCTTCTTGTTCTCCTTGTCGAAGATCGAGACGCGCGCGTAGAGGTCGGGGACGTAGAGCAGGTCGCCGCGATGGAACGACGTGCACGGGAAGCGAAGGTCGGTCTTGGTGATCACTTCGCCGAGGTACTTCCCCTCGAGCGTGAAGTTGACGATGCGGATGTTGCCGCGGTCGGAGACCTGCAGGCGCGGCGTGCCGGAACGCGTGTCGATCGAGATGCCGTGCGGCTGACGGAGATTCTCGGGTGCAGTACCACGGCCACCGAATGAGTCGATGTACTTCCCATCCTTGGCATCGTAGATGTGAATCCACGACTGGCCGTAGCCGTCGGCCACATAAAGCATCCCGTTCGGCCCGACCACCGTTTCAGTCGGCGAATAACCGCGGTCCTGCGAATAGACGCCGGCCAGGTAGGGCCGCCCCGCCTGCCAGACGACGTCGCCGTCGAGCGTGGTCTTCACGACCTGCGCGAGCCCGGTGTTGGCGAGGTAGAGATATTCGGTGCCCTCCTCCTCCGAGATCCTCAGTCCGTGCGCCCCCTTGGCGTACGCCTGCCCCCACGAGGAGAGGTAGTTCCCCTGAGCGTCGACCACGACGATCGCGTCGCGGCTCTGGTTGGCGATGTAGAAGCGCCCCTGTTTGTCCTCGACGATCCCGTGCGTGTAGCCGAACCCCTTCCCCTTCGGGAGCTTGGCCCAGGCATGATCCATCGTGTAGCGATAGTCGCCGATCCCGAGGATCGGCAGTTCGCCAGGCTCGCGGGCACGCAGCGGCACAGGAAGCGCGGCGAAGGCGGCGGCACTGGCCGCCGACGCGAGAAAGTCACGACGTGACGGATGCGGCTCGGAACGAGCGGGCATGACGGAACTCCAGGGGGGAATGGAGCACGGGCGTGTTGGTGGGGACGCTGGAATATCGGCCGCGCCGGGGGATGGGGCAACCTGTTCGTGCCGCGATGCCCTCAGCCGCGGCCGTCAGGCTGCGGGCCACACGAAGATGCCCCCAGCCGCCAGTCCCTGGCGCGGCCGGCGCAGCCGGCGTGGAGTCGACGGTGGATTGCATGCCGGCGGGGCCGGGCTGGGGGCTCCTGGCTCGCGTGTTCCAAGCGTCTCGCCGCGGCGCCCCTATACAGCATGCCGGGGGCGCCGCAAGTCGGCACATCCGGCGGAGGAGAGGGCTCGACGAGAACCCGCGGAGCCCCGCCCGGCCGTGCCGCCCCGCCCCCAGCGCCAGGGGCCCGCCGTGATCCCAACTACGCGGTCCCTCGCCCCGCTCGGATGGGCGACGCCTGCGACTCCGCCGCTGCGCGTCGCCCCCGCGCCCCCGCCCCGCCTCGCCCCTACGACCGCCGCCCCTGCACGACGCCCCCGGCCCCACCCGCACCACCCAATTCTCTCCCTGCCGCACCATGCCCTGCCGATTCCACGTGACGGGCGCATCGCCGAACGGATTCGCGAGCGTCAGCAACCCGCCACCGGCGGGTGCCACGATCTTCACCGAATCGACCACGCCATTGCTGCGCCACGCGCTCACCCGCCAGCCGCCATCGGCACGCAGCTGCCGGAACGAGGCGTCCTTCCAGCTCGTCGGCGTCGCCGGGAAGATCGTCATGGTGGTGCCGTCGCTCCGGAGCAGCATCTCGTGCACCGCCTGCATCATCAGGAAGTTCCCTTCCAGCGTGAACGGCCGGTACGTCATCGACGAGAGGCCGCGCCCCGACTGGTCGCCGTTGGCATGGAAGCCGTTCCGCAGCGTGAACGCCAGGTAGTCGCTCAGGTAGCGCAGCGCCTCGTCGCCACGATTGGTGCGCGCGAGCATCGCCGCGAACCAGCTGAACGAGTAGCCGGTCCACTGCGACGTGCCGTACTTCGCGATCGTGTCGACCGTGTGCCGCACGATCATCGAATCGGGGCCGCGTGCGTCGAGCAGGCCGAGCGGATGGATCGACATCGCGTGCGAGAAGTGACGGTGCGAGGCGGTGTACTCCTCGCCGGCCGAGAACGGCAGCGACCCGGTCGTCCCCTTCGGCACCATCGGTCCGAGTCGCGCGAGCACTGCATTCCACTTCGCCGCGTCGGCCGTGAGGCTCTGCGCCGCGGCCATCTCGGCGAGCGCGCCGAAGGTCCAGCGCAGCAACGCCTGGTCGTAGCTCGAGTTCGGCTTGAGGAAGGCGCGGATCGAGTTGTCGTGGATCTCCGGGCTCGACGAGAGCGGCAGCCGCAGCAGCCCGTCCTTGCCCGGCACCAGCAGCTCGCTGAGTGCGGTGCCGATCTCCTTGACGAACGGATACGCGCGCCGCCGCAGGAAGAGCCGGTCGCGGGTGCTGCGCCACTGCAGATAGTAGGACTGCGCCACCCACGCGCCGTTGGTCGGCGAGAGCGAATACATCCCCCAACCGCCCATCGGCTTGCCTGCGAGCGTCATCACGCCGGGGATCACGGCGCCGTGCACGCCGTAGAAGTCGTGCGCGAACTTCCGAAACTCCGGCAGCCGCGAGTCGAGATAGTCGAGCCAGCCGAGCATCGCGTCGTCCATCCCGGCGGTGTGCGCGGCCAGGTAGGTCATCTGCGTGTTGAGGTCGTTGTGGAGGTCGCCCTTCCACGGCGGCAGGCCACCCTCGTCGGCGGTCCAGACCCCTTGCAGCGGAATCGGCGGCGCACCACGGCGCCCGGCCGCGCCGTAGAAGTACTGCACCAGGTCATAGTGCTGCTGCAGTGCGGCGTCCGGGATGGTCACGCCGCTGATCGCCCAGTGCCGCTTCCACCACGCGCGGTGGATCGTCACCGCCGTGTGCCAACCCTCGCGCAGCGCGAGTTCGGCGCGCGCCGCCCCGATCGCCACCGGGTCGGCCCCTTCGGTGCTCGTGGCGATCGTCACCGCGAGCAGTGTCACATCGCCCAACTCCTTCTGGCGAACGACCCCCGCATACGAGAAGCCGAGCGCGCCCTGCTGCAGGTACGAGTTGGCGGTGACGGTGGCCGGGGCGTAGCCGAGCTTGGTGACGCCGGCCGACGGCTCGAAGCGGACGGTGACTCGGCCGGGGATGCGCAGCAGCAGCACCTTCCGGTGCGCGAGCGCCACCGCCTCGACCGAATCGGCACCATAGCGGGCAACTGCCTCACCCGCCGCCATGTTGAGCGCGAACTCGCGAACCGGTTCCCTCGAGGCGCGCTCGATCACCAGCCGGCCGCCGGGGAGCTTCGTCGGATACGGGATCCGATCGTATGGCTCGTCGAAGAGTTCGTGGAAGCGCTTCATGTTCCCGGCCTGCACCAGCTTCTGCATGGCGGGCCAGGTCCATTCGGGGTCCTTGAAGATCTCGGGAAGCCGCTCGTCCCAGAGGTCGCCCCGGTCGAGCGAGAGCTTGAGGGTGCTTGCCTCGCCCCAGAGCAGGCCGCCGAGGAGGCCATTCCCGATCGGGACCGCCTCGTCCCAGCGGGTGATTGGCGCGGCAAGCCGCAGCGTCGACCGGGGGTCCTGTGCGGCCAGCGGCGGGAGCGCCGTCAGCAGCACGATGGGCATCATGTAGTGTACGAATCGCTTCATCTGGTGCGATACTCCTTGACCCGGTCTCGATCCTGAGGCACCCTTCGACAGACGGAGGATACCCCGAGTGTCACAGAGCGCAACATCTCCAGCCACGGCACTCGTTGTCGACGCACCGCGTCGGGGGATCGTGCGCAGCCTGTTGTCACGCTTCGTGCTGATGCTGCTCTGCTACAACGTCGGCATCGCGGGCTACCTCTGGTATCTGGCGGGCCGTCAGGAACGCGAAGTCCTCGCCCTCTACCGCACCTCGGCCGTCGTCCGGACCGCTTCCGACAGCGCCGCAGCCGACCTGCGTCGTTACCAGGCAGTGCGCCGCCCACTCGTCGATCGCCTCCTTCCCGATGGCCATCACGGCACGCTGATCCTCCACGACCTCGGCGGACCCGCCGGCGTGGCGTGGACCCAGACCTCGACCATCGGCATCCTCGCCGGTTCGCTCTCGCGGCCGATGGCGCCGCGCGGTGCGCTCGCCGGTGAGTCAGTCGAGATCCACGAGCGCGCGCACCTGCTCCGCGCCTATCACGCCGATGCCGTCGGACGGCTGCTGCGCGCCACGCCACTGCCGCAGCACGACGAGTACGCCGCGACCAATCGCGACGAACACTTCGCCGAGATGGCGGCGCAGGCGTATGAGTTGGTGCTGCAGCGGAGCACGCCGAGATGGCGGGTGGCGCCGGCCGTCGAGCGACTGCGTGCCGTGGAGCAGCGCGTCCCGGGGACGGCGGGCTTCGTCGTCTACATGCTGCGCCGGGTTCGCAATCGCGATCAACCGGAACGCGCGGCACTGCGCGCCGAAGCGACGCGACTCGTGGGCGAGAACGCGCCGCTCTGGGAGCCGATCTACGCGGCGCTCGAGGCGCAGCAGCGCCCCGACGGCACCATGGCGCCATGGCCCGCGGTCACGCCGCGCCACCGCCTGGCGCAGGCGGTCGCCTCACTTGAGGACGAGGGCCGCCGCAGCACGCGCCTGATGGCGCTCGCACTCACGCCGGGCGAGTGGCTGCTGGGATTGATTGCCGAGTAGAAGGCGCACGCCCGACCGCGGCATGACCTCCTTCTACTACTCGGCGACGGTCCGCGTCGCCGAAGAAGAGAGCAGCGAGCGACTCTCCTCGTCGGCGTGGTTCCGGAACGCACTCCCCGAGGTGCAGCGGCAGTGGCGCGCGGGCACGCTGGTTTCACCCGGCAGACCGGAGCCCGAGTGATGGCACAGTGGATCACCTTCCTGATCTTTGGCGGCTTCGGCGTGATGCTCCTGTACGTCGGGATCACGCAATTCATCCAGCAGCGACGAAACCTGGCCGATGCCCGACCGATCGAGGCCACCGTGATCCATTCGCAGGTGGTGAGCAGTACCACCGCGGACACTGACGGCCGAGTGGGCTTCAGCAACAGCACCACGTCGCATTCCCCTGAAGTGCGCTTTCGCTACCAGGTGCTCGGCACCGAGTACGAGAGCGACCGATTGTATCCCAACGTTATCGGGCGCGGCTATGCGTCGGTGGAGAGTGCCGCAGAAGTGCTCGCGCCATTCCCGCTGCACGCCAACGTCCGCGCCTACGTCGACCCGTCGCATCCCGAGCAGGCGTTCCTGATTCGAGAGCGTGGGAACGGGCCGGTGGTGTTCATCGTGCTGGGCGTGGTGCTGCCGCCGCTGGCGTGGTTCGTGGGGAAGTACGTGTAAGCAGCGGCCACACGCGCCGCTCCATCACTTCGCCACAAACCCAGCCAACGCCCACAGCTCCGCCGACCGGTACACCCGCCCTCCGATGACGACCCGCTCCACCTTCCGGATCTCCTCGATCCGCTCCGCGGGATTGCCGTCGACAATGATCAGGTCCGCGCGCTTCCCCACCTCCACCGTGCCGCTCTCGCGTTCCTTCCCCATCGCGCGCGCCGACACGATCGTCGCGGCCTGGATCGCCTCCATTGGCGTGAAGCCGCCGCGCACCGCGAGCTCCATGTCGCGGTAGATGCTGAAGCCCGGCACCGTGAGATCGGTGCCGAGGACGATCGGCACGCCGGCATCGCGCAGCCCCTTCACGATGTTCGCCGACCGGATCTGCGAGGCCGTCGCGGCCACGGCGCGCGCGCTATCGATGCCGGTGCTCTGCAGCGGTACCCGCAACTCCAGCGGCACCCGGAGCACCCCCGGCTCGACCAGCTCGTAATGGCCCCGCCAGTGCCCACTCTCCTCGCCGCGCGAGAGGCTCGGATCGAGGACGGTGCGGTGCGCGAGGAGGAACTGGATCCCGGCCTTGGCCGAATCCGACGCGAGATTCACCGGCTCACGTCCCACGCGCAGCAGCGACTGGAACGACATGTGGTTGATCTGGTCGGCCCCGGCCTCGACGAACTGCCGCGCCGTCATCCCGCGCGGCACGTGCCCCGTCACCGTGATGCCGAGCCGGTGCGCCTCCGCCGTCACGACCGGCACGAGCGCCGGCGGGAGCGAGCCGTAGATCTTGATCTGCTCGAAGCCGGCCGCATGGTACTTCTGCACCACCGCGCGCGCCTCGGCGTCGGTGTTCGCGACGATGACGCCGAGCGGCTCCGGTCCGCCATCAACGACCCCGGCGGCGAGAATCGTCGGCGAGAGGATCCGGCCCGCGCGCTGCGCCGCGCGCAGTTCGGTGATCAGCTCCCATTCGTTGGCCGCGTCCCGCACCGTGGTCACGCCCGCGGCCAGGCTCGCGAGCGGCCACTCGACCTGTTCGTAGTGCACGTGCATGTCCCAGAGCCCGGGCAGCACGGTCTTGCCAGTGCCGTCGATGATCGCCGCGCCACGCGGAATCGTGACCTGCGCCGCCGGCCCGACCGCCGCGATCCGTCCGTCCACCACCACCACGGTGCCGTTCGCGATAGGCGCCGCGCCCGTCGCATCGACAATCCGCGCACCGCGAATCGCGAAGGTACCAGTATGCGTCGGCGCCACCTTCGGCTTCAGCGCCTCGATCGCGGCCATCCCGTCGGCCACAGCGCCCGCCACGAAGCGCGGCATCGCCGACTCGTAGCCGGTGCGGATGTACTCCGACCGATCGAGCTCCGCGTTCCCGCCGATTGCCGCAATCACGCGCTGGGCGGCATCCACCCAGACGGACTGCCGCCCCCAGATGAGCCCGGTCAGCCGGTAGCGATCGAGCACGACCCGCCGGCCCTCCGACGTCACGGTGTCGACGCCGGTCTTCGCGAAGGTGGCCTCGCCGGCGGGGAGCAGTGGAATGCGCGCGGGCCGGCCGAGGCGCTGCCAATGCCGGAAGAGCGCCTGGGCGACGGCCGTCGGCGGATAGTGCCCGGTCGGGAAGGCGCCGGCGGGCGTCACGCCACTCGTGGGCGTCGACTCCGATCGTGCCGTGAAGCGTGGGCCATCGAAGGCGACTTCGATGTCGGCCTGGGTCCACGTCGACGTGGGACCCTTCATTCGGAAGGCGATCGGTTGCCCGGCGCGCGTCGTCCGAAGCTCCGTCGCCAGTTCGCCTGAGCCGCCGAGGTACTTGAACGACCAGGTGGCCCGATGCACCACCACGTCGCCCTCGCGGACGATGCTGTAGCGCTCCGTCCCCACGCGCTGCTGGATGTTGTAGATCGTGAACTCCCCCTGCTCGGTCGTGTCGGGGAGCGCCTGACCGTGCAGCGTGGCGCGTGAGGCGCTGGACACGGCGAGCAGCGTCGCGATGACGATGATCCGAACAGCGGGCATGACGATGTCTCCGGGAGGGGGCGCCGTGCGATGCATCGGGTGATCGGCCGGCCCTTGAAGGTACGCCGAGGTACGCAGTGCTGTTTCACGGGGGGCAACTGGCCCCCGTTTATGCTTCGGGCATGAACAAACTCCCCCTGCTGACCGCCCTCGCGGCCCTCGTGCCGTGCACTCCACTCACCGCCCAATCCCGCCCCGCCGTCCTCGACACCATCGTCGTGTCGTCGCGCGTCCGCACGGCCGATCCGGCCCGCGTCGTCTCCGTCATCAGCCGCGACGACATCGCCCGCTCACCGGCCCGCAACGTCGCCGAATTACTTGCCGTCCAGATGGGCGTCGACGTCTACGGCCGCTCGGCTGCACAGGCCGACATCTCGCTCCGCGGCAGCACCGCCGACCAGACGCTCGTCCTGGTCGACGGCATCCGGATGAGCGACGTGCAGACCTCGCACTACGCACTCGACCTCGCCGTCCCGCTTGGCAGCATCGAGCGGATCGAGATCCTCCACGGCAGCGCCTCCACGCTCTACGGCGCCGACGCCGTCGGTGGCGTGATCAACATCATCACCCGGCGTGGGGCCAGCGCGACAGTAGCACGCGCCAGCACCGGCACCTTCGGCACCTTCGGCGGCGGCGCCATCAACGGCGCCCGTCTCGGCTCGGCGACCCTCACCACCAGCGCCGACTACGACCAGAGCGACGGCTATCGCCTCGGCACCGACTACCGGATCGGTCAGGGGCGCATCGCGCTCAGCGCGCCGTCGGCAAACGGCCGCCTCGACGCCAACCTCGGCATCGGCATCCGCGACTTCGGCGCCAACACCTTCTACGCGCCGTACAACTCCACCGAGGCCACCAGCACGATCACCGGCGACCTGCGCTGGGCCGCCGCCGTCGGCCGCTGGGCACTGGCCACGACCATCGGCACCCGTCGCCACACCGACCGCTTCACGCTGATCAAGGAGAACCCCTCAGTCTACGAGAACCGCCACACCAACTGGCAGTCCTCGGCGGAAGTGGTCGGGCGCACCTCCGTCGGCAACGCAGCACTGGCCATCGGCATCGAAGGGATGCGCGCCTCGCTCCGGAGTGCCCGACTCGGCGACCGCGCCGAGACGCGCACCGCGGCGTTCGGCGAGATGGGCATCGATGCCGGTCGCGCCGCGACCATCACGCTCGGCGTGCGTGGCGATCACTCCTCGACCTTCGGCGACTTCGTCTCGCCATCAGTCGCACTGGCACTCCCGTTGAACGGACGCGCCACGCTGCACGGCAGCGCGGGCCGCGGCTTCCGCGCGCCGTCCTGGACCGACCGCTACTACGTCGATCCGGCCAACCAGGGCACCGCCGACCTCGTCCCCGAACGTTTCTGGAGTGGTGAGGCCGGCGTCCGGCTGCACGGCGAGGGGACACTGGCGCTCGACGTGACGGGCTTTGCGCGGAATGCGAGCAACACGATCGACTGGGTCAAGGCGGCCAACGCGCCGGCGGGCACCAAGTGGGTGGCGACCAATGTCGGCGACGCCGAGTATCGCGGTGTCGAGGCGACGCTCACGCTGCCGTCGACCAGCCGGTGGTCGGGGTCGCTCAGCGGCGCCACGCTCTCCTTCGATGGATCGTCCGGCGCGGGATTGATCGGGAAATACGCGCTGCGGCCGATCACCCGGCGCGCCACGGCACAACTCAGCTACGCGCCGACGGCGTCGATCCGCGCCACCGCCGCGCTGGTCGGTGCGCGCCGGGCCACCGAGGATGGCTACATCACGGGCAACGCACGACTCGAATGGCGGCGGTCGCAGTTCGGCATCACGCTCGACGCGACCAACCTTGCAGGGGCGGAATGGATCGATGCGTCGGGGAAGATCGTCGCGGGGCGAGCGCTCTACGTTGGGGTGAACTGGCGGGGCGGGCGGTAGGCGGCACCACGCTGGGCACGGCGAGCCTTATCGCCCTCGCCGCGCCCCCTCCAACCGCGCCAGCAAGCCGCGCACGCCGGCGTCGTTCATGAACTCGTCGAGCAGTCGCGCCATCGGCCGCTGCCAGTTGGGGTGCTCTGACGACCGCGTGCCGGGGAGGTTGATTCCCTCGCGCTCGAGCCAGCAGTCTTCCAACCACGCCACCACCAGTGGACTCTGCGACCGGCCGAGCCACTCCAGCAGCGCGCCGAGCATCGCCGCGGGATCGTCGACCGATACCCCGAGCAGCTCGGCGACGCGCGCCGTCGCCAACGCCCGCTCGGCTCGCACCACCGCCTCGGCCTCGGGGGCAAGCAGCCCGGCACGCAGTCGATCGTCGATATCGACCCCGGCCAGCCAGCCGGCGATCGTCGGGGTGTCATGCGTCCCGACCAGCGCGACGTCGTCGGCCGTTGGTCCCTCGATCGGATTCGGCGACATCGCCGCGAACTGCGCCAGGTACATCCCCCAGATCCGGTGCCGCGGCAACGCCTCGGCGATGTCAGGCGGCACCGTGCCGAGATTCTCGCCGACGACCTCGCAGCGATGACGATGGGATTCCAAGGTCAGCACCGCGAAGAGCTCATCGGCCGGATAGGCGACGTACGTCCCCTGATCGAGGCGCATGCCCTGCGGGATCCAGTAGAGCCGCGTCCACGCCATCACATGGTCCACGCGGAGCACGCCGGCCAACTCCATCTGGTGCCGGATCGAGGCGGCCAGATACCCATGCCCCTCGCGCCGCGACGCCTCGGGATGCAGCGGCGCGAAGCCCCAGTCCTGGCCGCTCGGGAAGCCTGGATCGGGGGGAGCGCCCACCGACACGCCGGCGGCGAACAGCGCCTGGCGCGACCACGCATCGTACCCATCGGGGTGCACGCCGACCGCGAGGTCGAGGCCGAGACGGAAATCGGCGGCGTCGAGCCGCTCGCGCAGGCCACCGAGTTGCGCACGAAGCATCGCCTGCGCCACCAGGTGGAAGCGCATCTCCTCGACGTCAATGTCGGCCGCCGTGAGCTGTCCCGAGCGCGCCGCGTCGGGCCAGTCGCGCCAATTGCGGCCATGCTGCTGCTGGGCGCCGCGGAAGGCGGCGTAACGCAGCAACTCCGGATCATTCGCGAGTAGCGCCTCGGGCACCTTCTCATCGGCAAGTGCCGCACGCACCTCGGCGTCGGCACGCGTCACGTCGAGCTGCGCCGAACGTGGTGTGGGCTGATTGCGTACGCCGAGATCGAGCATCAGCTCCGACCAGTAGAGCCGACTCACGGCCGAATAGGGACTCGGCTCGGGGTCGTCGCGATTGAAGGTCGGCAGGAGCGGCAGCACCGTGACCACATCGCCACCCTGCGCGCCAATCCAGCGGCAGAGCGCCTCGAGGTCGCGGAGGTCACCCACCGATCGACTCCGCGACGACCGGAGCGCGGCGAGCTGGATCCCCACACCCCAGCTCTGATGGCTGCCCGGGCGCCGATATGCCTCCACCGGTGCGGCGATCACGGTGCATTCCTCGACCCGGCCATTCCGCTCGACCTGCAGGCGATGGTAGCCGAACGGGAGCCGATCGATCAAGCGGCGCGTGTGCGGCACGCCCGATTCGAGGGTCACGACGGCGTCGCCGGGCACCGGATGCGCGGGCCACTCGCCATTCCACGCCACCAGCACTGGCGGCAGCAAGGCGCTGGCCGCGCGCGCCTCGGCCACGCGCAACGCGTGCGCGGCGTCCTCCGCCCGCGTGAGCTCGGCGCCCAGGGCGGCACAGATCCGCACCAGCGTCTCGGGACCGACATCCACGCGCCGGCCCAGTCCGTCGTGATAGGCGGTTTGCACGCCGAAGTGGCGGGCGAGGGCGTGCAACGACTCGAGGAAATCCATGCGCAGAGCTTAGGAGGATCGAGACCGTTCCGCCAGCCGACCTTGCGCTTGCGCGATTTGGAACGGAGCTTGTTCGCATCCCTCGACGGACAATTGCCTCGTGACCCAGCTCCAGCTTGGCGGCATCGACTACGCCATCCTGCTCGTCTACTTCGCCTTCGTGCTCGGCATCGGCTGGGTGCTCCGGCGACAGATCAAGAGCAGCGAGGACTTCTTCATCTCGGGCCGGTCGATCCCCACCTGGATCGCCGGACTCGCCTTCCTGAGCGCCAACCTCGGCGCGCAGGAAGTGATCGGCATGGCGGCGTCGGGCGCCAAGTACGGGATGATGACCTCGCACTTCTACTGGGTCGGCGCCATTCCCGCGATGGTCTTCGTCGGCATCTTCATGATGCCGTTCTACTACGGCTCGAAGGCGCGCTCCGTCCCGGAGTACCTGCGCCTCCGCTTCGACGAGAAGACCCGCGGCCTCAACGCCTTCACCTTTGCCGCGATGACGATCTTCTCCTCCGGCATCTCGATGTACGCCCTTGCCAAGCTGCTCGAGCTGGTGCTCGGCTGGGACTTCAACACCAGCGTGATTCTCTCCGCCGCGATCGTCCTCGCCTACATCTTCCTCGGTGGCCTCACCTCGGCGATCTACAACGAGGTGCTGCAGTTCTTCCTGATCGTCCTCGGCTTCCTCCCGCTGGTGCTCCTCGGCTTGAAGGATGTCGGCGGCTGGAGCGGCCTCACCGCCAAGCTGGCTCCGGTCGCGACAAAGGCTGGCTACGAGGCGGGTGCATGGAGCAGTGCCTGGCGCCACCTCGGCTCCCCCGGCGACAATCCGATGGGCGTCGAGTGGTTCGGGATGATGATGGGCCTCGGCTTCGTCCTCTCCTTCGGCTACTGGTGCACCGACTTCCTCGTGGTGCAACGGGCGATGGCCGCCGAGTCGATGACGGCGGCGCGCCGCACGCCGCTGATCGCCGCACTGCCCAAGATGATCTTCCCGATGCTGGTGATCGTGCCTGGGATGATCGCCATTGCGCTGCACGACAGCAGCGGCGGCTTCCTCCCGATCGGCGCCGACGGCCTCCCCAACTACAACCTCGCGATCCCGGTGATGCTGGCGCACTACCTGCCATCGGGGCTGCTCGGCCTCGGGCTCACGGCGCTGATGGCGTCGTTCATGTCGGGGATGGCGGGCAACGTCACCGCGTTCAACGCGGTGTGGACCTACGACATCTATCAGGCCTACATCCGCCCGGGGCAGTCCGACAAGCACTACCTGCGTGTTGGCCACACGGCCACGGTCGTTGGCATCCTGCTCAGCGTGGGCGCGGCCTACGCGACGACGCGGTTCAACAACATCATGGACATGCTGCAACTGGTGTTCGCCTTTGTGAACGCCCCGCTCTTCGCGACCTTCCTCCTCGGGATGTTCTGGCGGCGCGCCACCGGACACGGTGCCTTCTTCGGCCTGCTGCTCGGGACATTCGCCGCGGCGGTCCACCACGGGCTCACGCTGCCGATGGGTGGAACCCCCGGGCTCAAGGGCGGCTTCCTTGGCCCCGTGTTGCAGACCTATCCGAGCGAGATGGCGCAGAACTTCTGGACGGCCATTGTCGCCTGGAGTGCCTGCTTCGTGGCCACCATCCTGATCTCGCTCGCGACCCGCGCCAACAAGAGCGACGAGGAACTCGCCGGCCTCGTCTATGCCCTGACGCCGAAGCAGGCCGACGGCAACCTCCCCTGGTACCAGCGCCCGGCGACGCTCGGCGTCGTGGTCCTCGGGCTCACGCTCGTCCTCAACATCCTCTTCTGGTGAGCGCCCCGATGAACCTCGACCTCCGCCTCCCGATCGGCTGGATGTTTACTGCCATCGGCGCCATGCTGGTGGCGTACGGCCTGATCTCCGACCAGGCCATCTACGCCAAGTCGCTGGGGATCAACGTCAATCTCTGGTGGGGAGTGGTGTTGCTGCTGTTTGGTGGGATGATGCTCTGGCTGGCGAAGCGCCGGGGACGCGCGGCGTCGTGATCGCGCGCCCCGGCGGACAGCGAACGCTACTCGAACACTTCCACCACGACGGCAGTGCCATAGCACAGCACTTCCGTCACGCCCGGGAGAATTTCATTGGCGTCGTAGCGGATGCCGATCACCGCGTTGCCCCCGGAGAGGTGTGCCTGCAGCAGCATCGTGTCGAACGCCTGCTGCCGGGCCCGCTCGGCGAGTGACGTGAAGGCGGAGATGTTCCCCCCGAAGATCGTCTGGAGCTTGCCGCCCAGCGTGCCGATGACCGACCGGCTCCGCACCACGACCCCGCGGACCACGCCGAGCGAGTGGACGACCTGATACCCCGGCAGGTCGAAGCCGGTGGTGGTCATTTCGTGGGGAACACTGCTGGCTTGGGTCAGGTCATCCATGGGGCGGCTCGAGTTGAAGGAGAACGACCCCCAAAGAAACACGCCGGGGCCCCTCGATGGGACCCCGGCGCATGATTCCCCAGCGCAAGACGGTTACGCCTTGGCGGCCTTCCGACGGCGCGCCGCCGCCATCCCGGCGAGGCCGGTCGCCAGCAACGTCATGGTGGCCGGCTCGGGAACGACGTCATCCCCGCCCGTGCTCAGACCCGAACCCGCTCCGTCGACCCCGTAGGCGAAATCACTCGGCGCGCCGGTCTGAGTGTCCGAGTTCACGAAGTTCGCACCGAAGAAGGTCGAGTTGAAGAATGAGAGGCCATCGATGTTGGCGTTGTTGCCATTCGTGCCTGACGTGGTCCCGACGAACGCCCGATCGGTGTTGTTATTGCCGGTGCCGACCGGCGAGATGCCGAGCCAATACGTCCCGGGATTCAGGAAAATCGACAGCCCGGAGATCGTCGCCGTGTACTCGGTGAAGCCGAAGGCGGTGTTGCCGGTTGCCACCTGGCTCGCCGCGAAACCGCTCCCGGACGCCACCACCGTGCCGCCATTGCCGACGCTGACCCCGGTGCGAATCTCGTAGTCGGCGGTGCTCCAGGCGAAATTGGCGAGGAAGTTCCCGAACACGCTGTTGATCGTCCAGCCGGCCCCGGTCACGACGAAGTTGTCATAGGCCATCGACTGGGAGACCACCGTGTTCCGCTCGCTCGACAGGGCGTTGACCCCGTTGATATCGCCATTGTACCAGAGCTGGGCCTGAGCCGACGTCGGCAGGGACATCCCGACCACCGCGACCGCAGCCACCCGCATCACCAATTGATTGAGCTTCATGCTTGCCTCACCCCAGGGGTGATTGAGGAGAACCACACCCTTGCCGTGAACTGTGGGACCAACACCACATACCGTTGTGGCGATGCCACGAAATCCAGCCGCAAGTTGTTCTTTGACATCCATTTACCAGTGTTGGGGATGTCATTGAGCAAGGAGGGTGCCGTTACGGCTTCCAGGTCCCCTTCGCCACATCCGGCTGGAACGCATCCAGCCCGCGCGGCGGGAAGGCCACCGTCTTCTCCGTCTGCGCACTCATGTAGGCCGTCATCAGGATCTGCATCACCTCAAGACCGTCGTCCCAGGTCAGGAGTGGTGCCACCCGCCCGAGGAAAACGTCGACGAAGTGCCGGTTCTCGTTGACGTAGCCGTACGCCGCCGCCTCATCCGGCACCACCGGCATCAACCCCATCTCGGCGTTCTGCTTCTCGACCAGGTCCTCGCCCGCCTTCCCCACCACCTCGCGCGAGAAGAAGCAGTTGAGCTCGCTGTTGAGGGTGTTCCAGTTCATCGAGTACTCGGGGCCGAGCAACTCGCCGCTGAGTCGGAGCCCGGCACCGACGAAGCTCCACGACGTGCTCGCCTCGCCAATCACCGTCAGCCCCTCGGGCGTCTCGTAGGTGATGGTGACGCTCGCGAAGTCCTCGCTCGGCCGCTTGAGATAGTCGACGTCCTTGCCAAAGCGCGCCTTGAGTTGCTTGGCGTAGCTCGGACGGCTCCACTTGAGCGACGCGATCCGCCCGTTCACACTCACCGGGCGCAGCGTGTCACGCGGCTTCCCCGGTTGCGTCAGCAGGAAGCGCACGACCTCGACCGAGTGGCACATCATGTCGTTGAGCACGCCGCCACCCTGCTTCTCGCCCTGCCAGAACCAGGCGTTGTGCGGCCCGGAGTGCTCCTCGGCCGCGCGCGCCAGGTACGGACGCCCGGTCGTGCTCGCGCCGCGCGCCCAGATCAGGTCGCGCCCGCGCACGATTCCCGGCGAGAAGAGCTGATTCTCGAGGTACCCGTGCTGCAGCTTCGCCTTCTTCACCATCGCCAGCACCTGCTTCGCTTCGGCGACGCCGCGCGCCAGCGGCTTCTCGCACGCAATGCCGATCAGCTCACCCTTGCCGCTCATCACCGCGTCACAGATCTCCTGCACATTCTCGATCCGCGCCTGATTCGGGCCGCAGAGCCAGATCGCGTGGATCTCCGGGTCGGCGACCATCTCGGTGATGCTCTTGTAGGCCTTCGCCGGCCCGACATGCAGGTCGTTCGCCAGCTTCGCCGCCGACGCCGCGTTCTTCTGGTTCGGGCTCCAGATGCCGCGCACGTCGGCGTCACGCACGCCCTGCCAGGCCTGGATGTGGAAGCGGGTGTTGAAGCCCGAGCCGATGAAGCCGACGCCCAAACGTCTTGGGATTTTCATGAAGGAAGGATCATGGATGATGGGTGATGGACGTAAGTCATCGGTGGCGCGATGATGGTCACAGCAAAGGACCTCCATCATCCTACATCCACCATCGACGCTGTCCTGCGGTACGCCTCCGCCGTGCACCCCGTCCACTCCGCCACCGGGGTGTTCCCCATGTAGCCGAGGTCCGTGACGCCGACTTCCGACGTCCAGTAGCCGGAGGCGGAGAAGTCGCGGAACGAGTTGAACCAGTTCACGCCGTGGCTGTACTCCGCCTTGGCGCGCGCCGGATAGGCGATTTCGTCGAGCATCGCGCGCCGTTCGGCGTCGCTGGCGGTGATGAAGTCCTTCCCGGTCCGCCGGCGCATCTCGTGGTCGAGCCACGCCAGGCCGCCGCGATGCGCGACGCGCATCCCCGCCTCGATCTCGAGGAAGGTGTCCATGAACTCGGGCACCCCCGCCTCGGTGGCCGAGCCGCCGCGCGCATCCTTCGGGAAGAGATAGTCGACCAGCACCTTCACCGTCTCGTACTCATGCACCGTGTAGATCTTCGGCGCGAAGCCGTCGGGGGCCATGCGGGCCGCGGCGACGGTGCGGGTGATGTCGCTGGCCTGCGCCGGCGTCGGCAGCATGAAGACGCCGCCGGTGGCCGCGAAGGCCGCGAGCAGGTCGCGACGCGAGAGTTCCTGGCTCACAGCTTCCCCTCCTTCCGCTGCTGCGCGATGTAGCGCGAGGTGCGCATCGAGAGCGCGAGGATGGTCCAGGTCGGATTCTTGTCGGCCTGCGAGACGAACGGCCCGCCGTCGGCGACGAAGAGATTCTTGCAATCCCATGCTTGGCAGTTGGCGTTCACCGCCGACGTGGTCGGGTTGTCGCCCATCCGCACGCAGCCGAGCTCGTGGATGATCGCGCCGCCGGTGGCGATGCCGTATCCCTGCTCCTTCGTCGGCATCGTGCTGCGCACCTCGGCGCCCATCTCCTTGAGCAGCGTGCGGAAGGTCTCCTGCATGTGCTTGACCTGCAGCAGCTCGTGGTCGCTCCATTCCCAATGGAAGCGCAACACGGGAATGCCCCACTGGTCGACCGTCTTCGGGTCGAGCTCGCAGAAGGACTTCTCGTTCGGAATCATCTCGCCGCGACCGGAGAAGCCGATCGAAGCGCCCCAGTGCTTGCGATACTCATCCTTGAGTGCCGTGCCGTACCCGCCACCATTGGCGTAATTCTGGATGCCGCCCATGAAGCCGTAGCCCGGCATCCCCATGCCACCCCAGATCTCGATGTGGTAGCCGCGCGGGAAGTCGAGCTTCTTGTTGTCGAGCCACCATGGCATGTAAAGGTGCGCGCCGCCGACGCCGTCGCAGTTGTGGCGCGGCATGTCCATCAGCGACGGCACGAAGCCGCCGACGTCCGTCCCGGTGGTGTCGGTGAGATACTTGCCGACCATGCCACTCGAATTGCCGATCCCCTGCGGGAACTTCGCCGACTTCGAGTTCAGCATGATGCGCGCGGTCTCGCACGCCGACGCCGCCAGCACCACCACCTTCGCCTCGACCTTCTCCTCCATCCCCGAGAGCTTGTCGATGAAGATCACGCCATCGGCGAGCCCGTCACGATTGACCGACACCTCGCGCACCATCGCGTCGGTGCGGATGGTGAGCAGGCCGCTCTGCATCGCCGGGAAGAGGAGCACGTTCGGCGACGTGAAGTTCGAGTTGGTGGCGCAGCCGCGATTGCACTGGCCGCAGTAGTGGCAGGCCGGGCGACCATTCTTCGGCTTGGTCAGGATCGAGAGCCGCGACGGAATGCAGGTGACCTTGTGCTTGTCGGCCGCGCGCTTGACGACCGTCTCCCAGCAGCGCGGCTTCGGTGCCGGCAGGAAGTTGCCGTCGGGATGGTTTCGCAGCCCTTCCTTCGAGCCGAAGATGCCGACCAGGTCGTCGACTTCATCGTAGTACGGCTTGATGTCGTTGTAGGAGATTGGCCAGTTGTCGCCGAGGCCGTCCTTGTCCTTCCCCTTGAAGTCGTCGGGACCGAACCGAAGCGAGATGCGGCCCCAGTGATTGGTCCGGCCGCCGAGCATCCGACCGCGCCACCAATTGAAGCGCGTCCCCGGTGCCGTCGTGAACGGCTCGCCTGGGATGTTCCAACCCCCGATGCAGGCGTCGTGTTCACCGAAGGGACGATCCGGCGTGCTGGCACCACGCCGCGGCGTCTCCCACGGCTGGGTGAGCATG
This sequence comes from Gemmatimonadota bacterium, assembly GCA_016704275.1. Lineage (NCBI taxonomy): Bacteria > Pseudomonadati > Gemmatimonadota > Gemmatimonadota bacterium. Next base: position 157,820 of record JADJAK010000006.1, on the reverse strand, counting down.
CTCGAGTCCTTGGTGTTGTCCCACATCCCGCCGGCCTCGAGCAGGAGCACCTTGGCACCGGCCTTGGTGAGCTCGTGGGCGGCCATGCCGCCACCGGCGCCAGAGCCGACGATCACCGCATCGTAGACGACGCGTCGCGTAAGGAAAGTCATGGAGGACCGCGTGTTGGGGAAGCAGAGGCGCTGCCGGGAGGCAACGGAGGAAATTACGCCGATCGAGGGTGCATGTCATCTTGGAGATTGAGGCGGGAGTCGATACCGTGGGAGCGGTAATCAATGAATGCTCGCCGCATCGACGTTGTATCCATTACTACTCCGTCACCTCAACTAGCACGAAGCAGCGTCATCCCGAGCGAAGCGAGGGACCTGCGTGACCGCGAATGGGCTGACGCTCGCCCATGCGGCGGCGCTACGCGGGTCCCTCGCTTCGCTCGGGATGACGAGCATCACCGATTGACGACCTACCGCGCATTGACATGCGCGGCTGGAGCGCATCCCAACAAGCTACTTCGCCGCCGCCAACCGCCGCATCTCCGCGGCCAGCGACTTCACCCGCGCCTTGTCGGTCGCGCCGGCCACATCCTTGTCCACTGTGCCGGCCAACGCCCGCAACGCCGTGGCACGCGCCGCACCACGCTTCGTCTCGGCCGCGTCGAGCGCCGTGGCGATCGCCGTCGTCCGCGCCGCCGAGACGCCATTCCCCTGGATCACGGCGCAATTCGGCGCGGCCGCCCGACGCGCCACCTCGCGCATCGCGAGCTGCCCCGCCCCGGTGATCATGAAGTGGCGCTCGGCCAGCTCGATCATCCCCAGCATCCCCGTCCCCTCGGCCGACGCCGCAACGAGCAGCGAGTCCGGAGTGACGACGGCCACGAGCGACGGTGACATGAAACCCCGAAGCGCCGGCTTCCCGGCCAACCCCTCGAGAGGCTGGCTGGGGCCGAAGGCACCCGTCGGCTCGATGAACGTGATCCGTTGCAATTGCGCATCGTAGGCCCAGAACTTTCCCCCGGCGAGACCGAGCCCCTGGATGAACTGGAACTCGTTCGGTCCCGCCCCGCGTCGGCCGAGGACCTTCGGCTCGGGAGCCGCCGTCACCAGCAGCAGCCGCACATCGGACGGCTGCGACACCAGCACCGAGCCGTCGGCGCCGATCACCATCGAGCCGACGTAGGTGAAGTCGCCGGTGACGGTGCGCGTGAGGGTGGCCGTTAGCGTCGGCGCCTGAGCCGCCAGCGGCAGGACGGTCAACAGCGGTAAGAGTCCGACGAGCAGCCTGGACGTGAGAGCGAATCGGTTCATGGACGATCCGATGTTGAGAGGGGGAGATCGCGAAGCGAGGGGTCGTCGTGAATCAGGGTGGGCCGGTGCTGGCCCCTTCGCGATCACGCAGATCCCTTGACTGCGTTCAGGGCAGGCTCCTCGGGCTGCTCGGGATGACCTACGACCTACGACTTACGACTTATGACCTACGACCTACCAATCAGCCCCCCCACACCGCGCGACCCGATACACCGCCTCCAGGTCGTGCAACTCCCAGTCGTACAGCATGAATCGATGCGGCCCCAGCATCCCGGTCGCCTCCTTCGCCTTGGCCAGACGGCGCGTCTCCTCGACGGTGAGCCCGTAGCGGATCGTCAACGGGACGCCCTTCACCTTGGGCTGGTTGAGCACCGGCCGCACCTGCGGGTCGTAGGCGCGCAGGGTGTCCCGCTTGTCGAGGACCATGACGAGCGGCATCTCGGACGGGACCCGTTCCACACTGTCGAGCACCATCAGCGCGAACTCGAATGACGGATTCGAGTCCGGCCCTCGGCCCGCCACCGGGATCCGCCCCTCCATGCCGACCACACGGCTCCGCCCCACCTGCCACGACGTCGCGCGCAGGTGGGTCACGATCAACGAGGCATCGCGTTCGGGAATGTAGAGAAAGCGCACCCGCGGCTTGTTCATCTTGCGCATCTTGCCGATGGCGCTGTCGGCGGCCGGACAGGTGCGCATTCCCGGCTCGGACCACTGTGCCCGCAACGGCGCGGCGAACAGCACCGTGATCAGCGCGCACACCAAACCGCGGCCTGACGGCCGCGGCTGGGGGTTATCTGCACGGCGCACCGCGGCCTGACGGCCGCGGCGAAGGCACCTAACGACCAACGACCAACGACTAACGGCTCACCCCCGCCAACCGCCGCATCTCCGCCGCCATCGTCTTCACCCGCGCCTTGTCCGTCGCGCCGGCCACATCCTTGTCGACCTGGGCCGCCAACGTCGTCAGCGCCGTCCGCCGCGCCGCGCCACTCTTCGCCTCGGCCGCGTCGAGCGCCGTGGCGATCGCCGTCGTGCGGGCTGCCGCGAGGCCGTTGCCGCGCACCAGCTGGTCGAGGTAGCTGCGCACCACCGGGAAGGCCGCCGGCCAGACCAGCTTCGGCTGGCTCTGCGGATTGAACTCATCCATCACGATCAGCTTCGCAGCGGCGAGCTCGTTGGCGCTCAACTGCGCGCTCGGCAGCAGTTCGAGGATGTCGAGGCCGCGCGCCAGTTCGGACGAGTAGACCAGGCCGTTGTAGTAGTAGGCGCCCCACGAGCCGCCGATGATCCCGCCGCCACGACGGGCCGGCACGCTGTCCGTCACCACCGGCGGGGCATCGATCGCGCCGCGATCGAAGAACGCCAGCTCGACCGGATGATCCGAATCGGTGAAGTCCATCACGCTCACGCCACCCTGATACCACCCCTGCACCATGATGTCGCGGCCCGGCACCGGCACCAGCGCGCCGTTGTGCGAGACGCAGTTCTCCTGCGCCGTCTGCCCGGTCGGGATCTTGAAGTAGGCATGCTGCGTCAGCTTCCGATCCTTGCCGATCGAGAGCACCGTGTTGCCGCCCATCTCGAGCATCGACGTCGCCTGGCACATCGGCCCGGTGCCGCCGCCCCACTCATCGGTGAAGACCAGCTTGCTGCCGTCGTTCGAGAAGACCGCCGTGTGCCAGAGCGAGAAGTTCGTGTCGGACACCGCGTCGAGCCGCACCGGATGCTCCGGATCGGAGACGTCGACCAGGAGGCCATGGCTGCCGCACGCGCCGGCCAGCAGGCCGAACGCCGGGTAGGCGGAGACGTCATGGCAATTCCGGGGACCGGTCGCCGGCCGTCCACCACCGGCCTGACCGCCGCCACGGCGCGGCGCGGCGTCGAGTCCCGTGAAGATCCGCGCGCCGGTCACCACCTCGGCGGCCTCCGGATTCTTGAGCGGCACCTTGATCACGTCGAGGCGGTAGAGCGAGTTGTTCACGTCCGCCGGGTCGGTCCCTTCGGCGCAGCCCGTCATTTCCTTCCGGACGCCGCCGCTGCCCGACACGTAGATGTAGATGATTCCCTTGTTCTTCGGGTCCGGGATCACCGTGTGGGTATGCGACCCCTTGCAGGTCTGCACGTTCTTCACGAGACGCGGCGACTTCGGATCGGAGACGTCGTAGATCCGGACGCCGGCCATGTGATCTTCCGGCTTCTGCACGCCGCCCTTGGCGCAGTCGTTCCGGTTGCCGCCGCCTTCCGCCGAGATGAAGAGGAGGTGGCCGATGATCGAAGGATCGCCCTGCGAGGTGATGCACGGCACCACCGAGACCATCGTCGGCGCGCTCGGATTGCTCACGTCCCAGATCGAGAAACCGGCGAAGTTGCCCTGGTAGACCAGCTTGCCGCGGAAGGCGAGATCTGAGTTGATGAAGGTCAGTCCGCGCGCCGTGTCGAGGACCGCCGGCTTCGGGACCGTGCTCACCAGGCGCATCCCCTGCGCCGCGATGGCGGCATCGCGCATGCCGGGCTTGAGCCCGTCGCGCGGATCGCCGCCCTTCGGGTACGACTGGGCCGACAAGGTCGACGCCGTGGCGAACAGCACGGCGGCGGCGGCAAAGAGGCGGAACGAACCGGTCATCGAGTCTCTCCCTTCAGGGTGGTCAGCATCTGGCGCATCAAGGCAATTTCCGCGGTCTGGACCTGGTGGACATCATTCGCGAAGACGTTCACGTCAATATCCTGCGCCGCCCCCTTCGTCTTGAAGAGGTCGTCCACCATCGAGAGCGCACCCTCGTGGTGCTGGATCATCAGCTCAAGGAAGCGACGATCGAACATCGTCCCCTTGATCGTCGCCAACTCCTTCAACTCCTCGACCGTCAGCATCCCCGGCATCATGATCGTGTGATACGCCGCGGTGTCGGGGGCGGTCTGCTTGTGGTCGACGAGCCACCCCTGCATCAGGCGGATCTCCGACTCCTGCGACTGGTCGATCTTCTTGGCAAAGCGGATGAGGGTGCTGTTGCGGCTCCGCGTCTCGGCCAGCTTCGACATGTGGATCGCCTGGCCATGGTGCGCGATCATCCCCTGCATGAACTGCACATCGGCGGCGGTGTGCAGCGAGCCGGGCGGAATCGGCTTGAGCTCGGGCATCCCCTGGTGACCCATGGCGTGCATCGAATGGTCCTGCGCAGCGGCGGGAGCGGACACGCCGAGGGTCAGGGCGAGGAGGAGCATCGGAAAACGGGTGGTGTTGGGCATTCTCAGAAGTTGCCTTACGGGGAGGGAGGGCGCAAGGCGGCTGTGGATGATGGAACCTCTCCGACTTTCGACTTACGACCTACGACCTTCGAGATAGCGCTCCGTGACCCTTAGCCGGGCATACTGCCAGCGCCAGAGGACATCCCTCGAACTCTTTGCTGCGTTCGGGGAGGTCTCACTTGACCCGATGTCGGACGATCGTGGGCACATCATCCTCATCTAGTTCGACCCCCCAGAAGGTGTCAGCAACCGCACTCATGATGCGGACATTGGCGGGGACGGTTACTCTGCCCTGGGGACGGCCGTTTGGACCGAGCACCAACCATTGATGTGCGGTCGTCGGTTGATGCTCCTCGAGCCAGACACTACCATCTCCACCGGCGATCACACGTCGCACTGGCGGGTAGTATCGAGGGGCAATCACCTGCGAACGATAGCGCGCGTCATTGCGGAGCGGCCGTAAGGAGGCCTCCACTGTGTCCCGCGGGATCGATACGCCGCGTGACTTGATGACGTGCGTGAAAACTGTGTCGCCCGAATTGCTGATGAAGTGCACCCGCACCGGCGAGAGCGTTTCTCCCTCGAACTGTACCACAACGACACCACGACCATCTCCTCGAACTGCGAGTAGTGGCGCGGCACAGAAGGGCACTGCCGCAACTGCGTTTTGCGCGACCACGGCGCACGCTGGGGACGCCCCCGTACGCGCGAGGAGTTGGGGCGATGAATCGGAGGCAAGTCGGATTGCCGCCTTGCCACCAAATCCCATGGATCCAAGGGACGGGGACACACCTGCCGAGGGTTCCCGGTCCGCCACAACAATCAAGGTGTCTCCGACGCCAATACCGAAGGGCGTGGGTCGAATGTAGGGGAGCTTCGCATGTCGCAGGGTGGTCGCGGCTGGAGCGCGCATCGTTCCGAGGAGGGTGCCATCCGGCTTCATCCACGAAATGCGAAATGCAAGCGGATCGGAGACCCAGAAGGTCTCTCCCCTCGCGCCGATAGCAGCGATGGAGGAGTACTCTCCCGTGCGACCGACAACCTACGCGACGAAGGGCGCGCGGAAGTGCCTGGGGTAGTTGCGGCAAGGAACGACGGAGATTGCGCAACCAGTTGACTGGGTTGTGCCGTAGCACTGGTTGATGCACGCCCTTTGCTCGGTGGTGCCGCACGATTCGACGCATCCGGGACAGCCGTCACCCGGGCACTGCAAACTATTCAAATCGCAACAGCGCGACGTGCCCGATTGCCGGAGAATGTCCAGCGTTAGTCAACTGAGCTCCCACACGCCAACGAGTTGGCGTGGCAGGACTGGGTTCGCTCTATGCTCTTTACTGCATGTCGCCACTAACACAAGGACAACACCCCACCGCATTCTTGTCTCCGGAGTGGCGGTTCGCAGAGGTGCTCCGACCTCTCGTCGAATCATGTTCTCCCGCCTGACCACACATGAAATGCTGGCCCAGCGGGGTACAGCATCACTGCAGGCAAATCCTCCACGCGGGTTCCAACCAGGCCCAATGTGACCCTAGGATTCATGAGCAAGTTGCTCGCGCTACAGCTCACCGCTCGAGAGCGACAGCACCTTCGCAACTCCACCGCTCCCCGTGCGCTTCGCAACCACGGCGATCTGCCCCCGTGCAGCAAGAAGCTGCCAGCCACCTTCGAATACGAATCGTGCCACCGGTGCAAAATGTCGATCAAGCACGATCACCTGTTCCTGTGAATCAAGTGGATTGCGATATCGCTGCAACCAGATCCGTTCTTGATCGTCCATCACCATCCGAGACCATCGCGGCAGGAAGTCATGGGTCCAGTGTTGCTTCCAGCCGATGATTCTTGCCTTTCGCTGATCGCCCGCGCCTTCGAGCACCCCAAGCTCATCAAGGTGCCGAACCATCGTCGAATCATCAACGACCCTCTGCGCGAGTGTGTCACGCACCGAAACAACTTGTTCCCCTTTGGTACCCCCGCAGTACAGGTCCGCGCCACCAGTCCAGGTGTAGCACCACCGTTGACCACCGGCCGCCGTCAACCCGTAGCGAGTGAACGGCGGTGTGACGACCGAGTAGCTTCGATCCATGCCGGGTTGATTCGGCGCCTCCTTCAAATGCATCTCGCCAAGTGGCACGTCTTTGGCGAGCGATTCGACCACACTATTCGATGAGTCGACAAGCAGCAGGTCACCGCGAATTATTAAGTTCCCAGCAGCTTCTGGAACGCCCCGTCGACCGATCGCCAATAGGCGCCCGTCGTCAAAGAGCCTGCTCGGCCAGAACTCGAGCGCATCTCGAAGCTTCGGCGACGGCCTGGCTTCGGCGACGACACGCCCTTCGGGATCGAGCGTTGCCAACCGCCGCAGGATTCCGTCCCATATCCGGAGCGAGTCGCCGCGGAAGCGGGCGATCCATTGAATCTGGCGGTACTCACCCGGCCCCTCACCCGTCACACCGAGGTGAGCGACGTTCCCTCGCGCAGCTGAGTACCGTACAAAGGGTGGGCGGTAGGACGCGAGGAAAATTGATCCATCACTCATGATGACTGCAGAATGTGCGAGCTGAAAGCCGAGCGTGGAGTCGTCCCGAAAGCCGCCGCCGACTAGATAACGTAGCAACTCGGGGCGCCACTCCGGAAACATCTCGTTCGCGGGGATCACTGCCGCGGCAACGGTAGGTTCCATCTGAAAGCGGCGGGACAATTGCACCGATTCCTCGATATCGGGATCTGGTGCCGCGGCCGCCTTGCACCCCACCAGCATTAAAATGAGCAGTGCTGAAAGACTCTTGTCTAGCGCCCGCGTCGTCCGTTGTGACTGAACGGTCATTGCGGCACTGAGTCGAGAAGGCGGCAGCCGGAGATTCGCTTATAGTCAGCTGGCTTCCGAGGCCCCTCTGCTGTGTAATGCCCTGCGCTATCCACGAGTAGAAATCTTGGCCAGGCCGTGATTCCGAGTCGTTTCAATTCCCGAATTGAAGCCACTCCAAGCGCATCGTTCGAGGAAAGCTCGTGGCGAGACAGGAACGCGCGGGCGCCCGTGTCTGACGCGGATACGCTGACCCAGATCACCGGGATGTTTCCTGTGTTCGTGGTCACTCGCTGTGTGCGTTGCCAGAATGGTGCGATGCGGTCGCACACCGGACACGTAGAGTGATAGAACACAACAACTTGGCAGGAGGCAGTAGCGATGTTACGTAGCGTCGTTGCAGTCAGGTTGCCTTCCGTAGAGATGATTCGGGCATCGATGAGCTGGTCACCTGTTGTGGGCGCGGCAATCGCGCGCCGGTCGAAGAGAATCCAACTCGCTTGGAACAGGAGAATCACGGTAAGTCCGATCACGATTTTCCGCGCGATCCGTTGGTTCACGTAATCCTCCGATGGGCTGTCCGGGAGATACGGCAAAGTCGTCGGTCTCCCGGCAGCTCAGGGGGCCAGCTAGGGATTTGCGCAGGGAGTCGTCTCATTCGAGATGCAACCGCCAAAGATCGTGTGGCAGGTTGGAGTGGGGTCCGGAAACCCGCACCAGCAATGTGCCTGACCACCGACCATGCTGAGGTAACATGAACCATTCGGCGGCCATGGTTCTTCCCCCTCATCCGCCGTCAGGGTCCCTGCTGCGACGAGGTTCAGTGCAAGCAGGACCGTCGCGGCGCCCGCGGTAGCGAGTTTCCTCAAAATCGTCATACTCACCTCCCAGTGTTCGAGAAATCCTGACCGAGCAGGTAGGCGGCAACCTGCGTACCCACGCTCGTCACCCCAAGGTCGTCCGCGAATCGAGGCGTAACAACTAGGTCATTCCACAACGCGCCGTGCTGATTGGCGGGGCGATGCATTCCTCCCGAGGTGGAAACCAATCCGAAGCTGGATTGCCTGTTCGGCGAAATGGCGGCGCCGATGCGCGAGAGAAATCCCGGGGCAGCAGATAGCCTCCGACTCAATCCTGTGGATTTCCACAATGAACTTGAAGCCTCGGCGCACCGCGCCAGATCGCAATAGAGCAAATCGCGCGTGCCGCACGCGACGACACCACACCGAGCGGCGCACAAGGCTAGACTGCGAACTGCCCACCTTCCAACGGCAATCTCCCTGCCAGCATAGCTCGCGGTCAGGACTGCAAACACCCCAATCCCGGCGACGGACGCAATGATGCAACTTCAGCATGACTCGTGGTGGCCACGATTCCTTACCCGCGTTGGGCGATCGTCCAAATCGTGAGACGAGTCTCATGCCTCATCGTTGAACCATTCGACCTCCTCCAGGAGAAATCGTCGCCATTCCGAATACATCCTGGTCTCCCCTGCCTCCGCATTGCTAATTGGCGGGCCCGATGGCATAAAGGTGACAAAGCCGGTCATCACACCCGGATGTCCACAATCGGCATAGACTGATTCGACCTCACGAATCGGGACTTCGTATTCGCGGCGTTGTTCATAGACCCACGCTAAGACTAGAAATAGCCATACCCTGCGGGTGCGAGCGCTGGTGGCGCCTCTTAGCGGTCCACTCGAAACGTGACCACATGCTCCAGGCCGTCACCGTCCATCTCCACTGCCCAAAGCACCCCCGATTCAACAGCTACCAAACGAGCATTGCCGGGAAGGGTGACACGACGGGTGACCTTGCCAAGTGGATCTCTTGCCACCCAGCGGTGCTCCCGTCCGACCCTGGTCTCTTCAAGCCAGGCGGAGCCGTCATTGGCCACGATCGCTGCGACGACGGGAGCGTAGTAGGAGGGCGCCTTCATCCGCCTGAGAAATTCACCCGGGTCGATTCGGAGAAGTGCTGCCCGCGCTCGCAAGGCACTATCCGCGATCGATGGCGGGATTGCCAGCGGCTCAAATGAGATGAATGCCTCCGCCGGCGCCCGTCGACCCGCACCGACGATTCGCATCGAGTACCGCTTGTCTCGCCCTGCCTGCATTCCGAAGTCAACCACCAGGCTCAGGCTGCCATCCGGGGAGTATGCGGTGAGCGGTTCGGAACAGAAGGGAATGGTCGCCTTCCGCGTCTCTGTTATCTGCGTATGGCACACCGGCGTGGCATGCCGTGCGAGAAGCTCAAGGAACGCCCCCGTTGCAGAGACTCGGAAGATGTACGCCCCCTCGACAGGCAACTGCGGGTGCCACGATGGGAGGGTGCCTTCCCCTTGGAGTCTCCCCGTGAAGATCACGGACCCATCGGGCCGAAGCGCCATTGGCATCGTCTGCGCCCACCCACGAGTCCCGTCCTGCGGCACGGCAAGAATCGGATAGGGGACGATTCGTGAGACTCCCAAATTCGCCCCGATGATCGTGAATCTCCTGAGTACCGGATCCTCCACCCAGAAACCATCTCCGAATCGGCCCACCCCGCGGATGGCTTGGAACTCCCCCGGTCCACCGCCCTTGCGTCCGATCGAAGCGACCCGACGCCCTGCCCGGTCGAAGACCAGAACCCGGAAGTCCTGAGGCTGGGTGATCATGATCACGCCATCGCGTCCCACCACGAGACTCCCGATTTCCGTGAGCCCCTCGGCCGCGGCATCGATTCGGAGGGTTCGTTTCGTCGTCATTTGTTGCCCGTCGAGTCTTCCAACGGAAGACACGAGCATGAGCAGCGGGATGGCGCTCCGAAGGAACACGGTGTAACTACTGTTGCGCGGCATGGAAAACCCTGCTGCTAGGACGTGGGTATTGGAGCAGCACGCCGGCAACCAATCATGTCCGGCGTCGGCGCTCCTCTGCAAGCGTTTGGGTGTCAGAATCCGGCACCGCGAGTCGCCCGGTGTGCTACTAGGAAATATGCTACGTTGCGGACGTAGACCTCGCGGTCCAGCCGAATTGCCGGCCCGGAACAATTCGCCGGACTGTCCGGCTTCAAACCACGTCGTTTGCACAGACTTCCCACCGGACCGTTGTCCGGCGGGAAGCCGTCATCTGCACCTACTGACCAGCGGAAACACGACCCTAGTTCTTGGTCCCCTCACAGGTCACATGATTGCCCGAGCACTGAGTCCCGTAGACCGTATACCCCGGGCAGTTGGCGTTGGTGCAGACATAGTCGCTGCAGTCGGGGTTCACGTCGAATGTAGCGCAGAACAATCCTTCGGGTTCCTCCTCCGCCATCAGCTGTCCGCCAGCGACGAGAGAGGCAACGAGTGCAAGGACTGACGTGAGATTGGTACGCGACATTATTGTAGACTCCGGAAAAGGGGGCGAATGGTGTCCACGGTGAGAAAGCGTGATGGCATGGCTCACCTCCATGCAACGAGACGTGCTACTGTCGCCGCAGTCCGAGGCTATCCAGCAATCGCTCGAACCGCTCGCTCGTCGGAGTCGTCGGCAAGAGCAAGCCATTCACAATGATGACAGGCGTCCCCCGGGCGTCCAGTCGGTCGACCAGCGCCAGGTCACGTTGAAGGGTCTTATCAAAACGGTCGCTCGCGAGGCATTCATTGAAGGCAACGGTATCGATGAGCCCGGCCCGGCGAGCAATGTCGGCGAATGAAATCAACCCGATCGAATCCTGATGGGCATACGCTGCCTCATAGAAGGATGGGAACCGCCCCTCTTTACCCGAGCACTCCGCTGCAATTGCGGCTCTGCGCGCGAAGCGATGGTACTCCAGTGGCCAGTGCTTGAACGTCAACGCGATCTGCGCTGGATACCGCCTCAAGAGTGGATCGAGGACCTTCTCTCCGAAGCTCTTGCAGGCCGGACACTCAAAATCACCAAACTCAACCACCTGGATGCGCGCGTTGGCTGGTCCAATCCTGAGGCCAGAGTCCACGAGTGTCTCCCACCCGTCCACCAATTTGAGTGGTTGCGCCCACGGATCTGCTTGGCTGCCGCGCGACGTACTGAACCTCCGTTCGACCAGTAGCGCAGTACTCGTCACGGCCGAGAGTACGGCGGCCCACATCAGTACGGTCGAAGCTCGTTCGGATGCTTTCACGAAGTGGCCTCAGGGAGGGAGTGCCGCGGGCACCGGCCGCTCATAAGGTCTAGAGACGGCGCAACCACAGTCTGCCCACCAAGAGGATATGGCTCGGCAGCTCGCACGTACACTGGGGCAAACCCTAGGGGAAGCGCCTCAAAGAATCGACATCGCGCCGCTGTTGGGCCGCTCCGCTGGTGATGCCCTTAAAAAGCTGGTGCGTCAAGCCAATGGAAGAGGAACAGGACTGTGAATTTCCACAGGAATCCTGTTCTGATCGCTTTCTTCGAGACAGGGACGGCGCGACGGCGAGTCACTATTCGCAATTCCCGTCGACACCTGGGTTAGTGCCAAGACTCCCTTCCCCATGCCGATTTCCCATCGAGTGCTCCCACCGGTAGGCGCGTTACCGCAGGCCCCTCACCCCGCCGCGCCAACTTGTCTGGCCGTAGCCCGACCCCGCGTAGCTCGCGTCAATCTCGCCCGCAGAATCGGCGATGGCAATCAGCTGCCCCGCCCCATCGGTCACCGCCTGCAGCCGCTACTGCGGCTGTGAGATACTCGGATTCCGGACGGCGAGAAATGGCCTTCTGGTGTCGGTGATTGCGGCAAAGAATCGCACCACCGACCATGGCTAGTACCGTTCACCTTCCACTGCTATCGGACCTCGCCGCGCAACTCAGGCGGCAGCGCAAGGAACGTCATCACGTCCTCCGCTGCCACGGAAGTGCCGGAGAATTCCTTCAGCATGCGCCTGAACGTGGCCCGATCGAACTCCACTTCAAGGAGCGCCAACACGTGAAGCCCCACAGCAGCCGCACGCATGTCGTACCGCACATCCCGCTGGAACCGCTTCAATGGCGACGGCGAAAGTCGCTTCGTCATCAACGGGAGCAACCGACTGTACAACCCGGGGTCGGTCCGCTTGACGAAGTCAGCTCTCATTCCTGAATGGATTCCCCAGAACAACCATTCGGGCCCAATATCGTAGGTTCGCCAAAGCCCCCCGACCCAGCAACTCGCCACAATCCGAGCTACCTCGGCTTGAAATAGTCCATGATCGCGCGGCATAGCGCCAAACAACCCGGATTCGGTCAGCGGCAAGAGCATGCCGGTCCACGGATTCTCCCGACGTCGTTCCGCTTCGGAGATGACCATGACCTCGGTCACCCCTGGTGAGCCATACTCTCGCTCCAAAGCACTGAAAACGGTGACGATCTGCTGAGCCACCGCGGACCGATCGTGAGACAACGCCGCAGCCATGGCGGAAAAGCCAACGTTGACACCATCAATCTCCAATGTCTGTGCAGGGACGGCGGTGACGGCGCCCCACACCCTGGCCGATGGTGCGGCGGGCGCAGGGAGCCCCAGAAACCGGACGCCCGTTACCAACTCATCGGTGATCCAACGAATCGTCGGGAGCGGTCGTTGGGGACTTGGGCCGCTCCCAACCAGGGTCGGAAGATCGTCCGGGACATAGATCGGCAAGCGCGCGGCCCCCAGCCGCATTTCAAGGCGGACAATCGAGCCATCCCACCGGGAACCATCTCGGAGCGAGAAGACGATGAGCGGCCCCTTCCATCGGCCGATACTCGCAGCAGAGGATTGAATCGCATCCAGCAGCAGCGGGCAATGCCCCGCTCCGAACACTAATTCTGGCGCATCGACCTCAGCATCACTTGCGATGGTGAAGGTGACGTCGAGGACAACGTCGCCGTCCTCGTCACCGGGCAAGGCCTCGACGTTGATCTCCTGGATCCACGGATCACTCTGCATCGAATACTTTTCCATATGGTCAAGGATCTGCAGGCGTACAGGGCCTATGGTCTAGGCCCTATTGTAGGCCCAGGAATTCTCGGTGCTAGCGGACTATTGACGCACGACTCGACAATGCAGGTTATTCCTCTGTAGGCTCGTTGCGTCGGAGGCACAAGGAACTCGATGGCTCCCACGATAATCGCCGCCGGCCCCACGAATCGAAGCGCTTTCCCACCTATTCCGGTGCCAGCAGCGGATGGGCCAATCATTTCCGCAATCTTCTCAATGCTCTTCGGCGCCGGACCACCGGTGTTCTGAATTCCCGAGACCCACTTTGCACCGCGCAGCACTGGAGAAAGCGCATCCTTACTCGTCCCGAGGACCTCAGGTGCGATTCCGGAGGGGACTTGTACACCTCGGTTCTCCAGCGCCTGGCCAGCGAACTCCACGAGCGCGCAAGCGAGGTATCCGAGCTTTCGAGCACGAGCCATGAGGCACGGGTCTAGCCCAAACGGATCCCGCCACGTCGCCGGGTTGTTGCCATTGTACTCGTACAGGTTGATCCCACCCGCCACGCCGATCGGATCTTCCTGCAGCCAGCGCCCCGTCCCCGGATCATACGCCCGGTTGCGGAATTGCTGCAGCTGTCCCCACTGTGCATCCGTCTCCCACCGCCGGGGCGAAAAGGTCTGTCCCCGTGTCATCACACCAGCCCCGCGCCAACTGGACTGTCCGTACCCCGACCCCGCGTAGCTTGCGTCAATCTCGCCCGCCGAATCGGCGATGGCAATCAGCTGCCCCGCCCCATCGGTCACCGCCTGCAGCCGCTTCTGCAGCTGCCAGGTGTTCGGGTTCCGGAAGATCAGCAACAGCGGTTCGTCGATGCCCGGCGCCTGCACGAAGAACCAGCCGTTGCTCGTCCGCACCACATTGGGTCCCACGAAGGTGGACTGGAATCCATTGCACGGCTGCGCGCTGCGCCCGGTCCCATCCCACCGGCAGGTGTTCCACGACGTATCCCTCGCCCCGAGATTCGAAATCTCTCCACGACCCACCAGGCGCCCGAGGTTGTCATACTGCCACTGCTGGCGGACGTCGGGCCCGGAGGGCGTAACCGAGTGCCGTTCCCACATGCCTCCGTCGGCAGCGTAGACGTAATCGCGGCTGGTGGCGTAGATTGCCCCGCGCAGGGAGTCCTTCTGGCTCACCAACCGGTTGCTCGCGCTGCCGATTGTGTATTGCTGGATCAGGGTGTTGTTCTTTGCCGCGGTCCGGTTGCCCGACTGGTCGTACCAGAGGGTGTCTGTCGTGACGTCCTGGCGCTGGATGACCATGGCGCCGAGCCGATTGAATCGGTTCGAGCTCCGATCCGGGAGCCACCCCTGACAGGTCATCCCTGCGGTGACACCAGGATCGTAGTTGGTGTCACAATAGGTGTACTGGCCAATGACCCGCCCGGTCACGTCGACACTGTCCTGCGCAAAGGTGGCCTTGAACCGATTGGTGACGACCCCCGACGCGTTGTCGGAGAGCACGCGCCGCACCGTCCCGGCCCGGTCGTAGTGCCACGTTGCCGTCATGCTGGCGTACGGGTAGATGATGCTCCGACGCCGACCGAGCGAGTCCCAGGTGAACTTCCAGATCTCGCTCCGCTGCGATCCATCGGTGACCCACCAGACGCGCATCGAATCGAGGTCGCCCGTGCGTCGCATCCAGTACATCAACGAGTCGCCGTTCTGCCACGCAATGCGCTGGAGCCTGCCGACCGAGTCATAGGTAAAGCGCATGGAGTCCGCCAACATCCCAGGCGGCGATCCAGGGATCATGCGCTCGGACTTGAGGGCCCCATTCTCAAAATACGTGCGTTGGACCGTTCCAATCCGACTGACGCTGGTCAGCATGTTGCTGATCGAGTCGTAGGTCGTCCGGATGGTGTCGGCAAGCGCCGTTCCGATCAGGGAGTTCAGCGTCTGGACCCGCTTCGGGACCAGCACGACGGAATCTCGGTCAAGGATGTCATAGGCCATCGTCACGAGACTATCGATCCGGTTCCGGTGCCCGACCACGAGACCTGCCGGGTCGTATCGAGCGGAATCCTTCGCACCCGCTTCGTCCAGATCGGCCACCATCAGTCGACGCAGGTCGTATCGGTAGTTCTTCTCGACACCCCGAGGGTCCCGCAGTTTGGTCAACAACCCATTGGTGTAGGTGGCGATCGTGGTGTCCACACTGTTCGGCGGATTCAAGGCATCGACGGTGAGGTCGGCGCAGATGAACTCCCCGGTATGGCACGTCCAGGCCGTCGCCCCGGCGGCATGGGGCCGAATCAGGTGCGTCTGCCGATCCATGGCATCCCAGAGAAAGCTCCTGACCTGCCCCAAGGCGGACGTATCGCTCGTAATCCGCCCGTCGCTGTCGCGCGCCTGACGGGAGATCGCCCCGCTGGGCGACTCGATCCGTCGGATGTTGCCGCTGGCGTCGTAGCCGAGGATTGTCGTCAGCGAGTCGACGATTTCGCCCGCGATCGACTCCTTCCAGATCCCGACCGCGCGCTCGGCGATCGTCCGGACCTGCCCCCGAACCGAGTCATCGGTGGCCGCGTAAGCAAAGGACGTGACGTGCCCACGCGGATCAGTGATCGTGCTGGTGAGCCCGAGGGAGGTATAGCTGTACATTGTCGAATCGCCGGCAGGCCCCTTCATCTTCGACGGGGAGTCGGGCGCGTTGCCATCAGCATACGCCCAGCTACTCCGGAGCGTCGGGAAGGCACGGCTCCCCCACGTGCTGTCGGTCAGCGTGAGGAGGTTCCCGCGCGCATTGTAGGTCATGATGGCGAGCCGACTGTTCGGATACTGGATGCTCGTGACGAGAGCTGGTACCACGCCGTCATCTCGGCCGTACCGCGTCGCCATGCCGAGGGCATCCCGGCTCTCGCTCGGGCTCCCCCACTTGGTCACATGAAAGACGGCGTCGTCCGCGATCCCGACCCGCGGCCCGAAGACCGTCGTCACCGCTTGCGCTGTGTCGCCGGCGCTAATCCCGCTGCCCCCGTTACCGGAGTAGCCCGCCGCCTGCCAGGGCGTGAACTTCGTCACCGCACTGTCCGCCCCACCCCCCTGCTTGGTGTAGTAGAGGCGCGCCTCCTCGACGAGACCATGCGACCCATACACGTACCGGGAGATCCCACCCCGATCGTCCTCAGTCGTTGAGGGGCGGTTGCTCCCGTCCCAGACAAACTGCTGGTAGGTCCCGTCGGGCCATCCCCAGTGGATCAGATTTCCCGACCCGTCGATGGTGGCATTGACCCCCTTGCCGGCGGACACGATGACACTGTCGAGGATGCTGCCGGACCACGCGAGGCGGATGGTGCGGCCGCCGCTCCCGGCCGGCGGGACTCTGACGCTGTCGAGCCGGGTCGCGCTCGCCCAATAGAAGGTCGTCACCTGATTGGCGCGGTTGATCGTGCGCACGTGCCGGCCGGTCGCGTCATAGACGACCTGGATCCCATGACGGAGCGTACGCGTGTATTCCCCGCTCGCGTAGACGATCGTGTCTCGATACTCCGCCGGCGGGGCCACCCACCGGGTCGAGGTGACTTGCCGGTAGAGGGCCGCCGACCCGTCGCCACCCACCCACATCAGGTGATTGGTGCCCGCCGGCTGACTGAAGACCAGGCGCTCGACGCCGAGCCACTCCCACCCGGTCCCCATCGGCCCATTGGCCCGGTTGACGACGAAGAGGTTGCCGGACACCGTGGTCGCCGCGGAGTCACTCCCTGCCACTGCCCAGACGGCGAGCTCGTAGGGGTAGATACCCGTCGGGCGACTTCCACTCGACCAACCGAGGCTGATTTGTTTGCTCGCCCCCGTCCATCCGGCATAGGTCACCGTGGTCCGAACGGTGTCCATCACCTTGAGGACGGCGCGGACGCGGTCCAAACTGGGACTCCCGCCGCCGACCACGACGTTGGCCGAGACGATTGGTCTGGGACTCGCCGTCGCGCTGTTGTACACCAAGGTCATGGAGCGACTGCGCTCCAGGGTCGTCAGACCTGGCGTGCCAAGGGAGAGCACCTGATGCCCACACGACCAGGCACCGATTCCTGACGTGGCCGTCAGGCAGCGCCCATAGTCGGCGAGAGAGTCTGCCTGGCGAGGTTGGGAGACCGTTGGGGCCGTGACTTGGAGGACGTGCACTGGAATCCAGCCGTAATCGGTTGCAACGCCAGACGCCGTGAGCGTCACCGTGCCAATACCGCTCCCCACCGAGGCGGTGATGGACACGGAGACCACGCCCGACTCATACTGGCTCAACGTGATCGACGGCTCGTCGATGCTGCACGCATCGAGCATCCCCGACGTGGTGCACTCGAGGCTGTAGGTCGTGGTCCCAGGGTAGGTACTGGAGACTGTGAAGTTGGCCAAGCGGCCACCGCCAGACGACAGGGTCAGGGTGTCGGTGCCTTTGGGGGTGACTTCAACCCAGGCGGGCGTGCGAAGCTGGGTGCGCTGCTGGGCCGCGGCGGTCGCTGGGAGCAGGGCGGTGATGAGGGCCAGCAGGTGGGGTCCGCGCAAGGTGATCAGGCACTTTGGAATCACGCGATGCTCCGAGTTGGCGGGATGTATGCAGTCTCGGACCGCTCCCCAGCCAACCGCACTACGGAATTCCCTAGGCGAGAATTACCCTGCCTCCGCATTCAGATAGTCCTCAAACCAGCGCATCAAGGCGAGCAGTGTCACACCGCCGAGCTTTTGCCGGAGGGTCCGGAGGTGGTACTCGATAGTTCGTTCATGCAGGTCCAGTGCTTCAGCAGCAGCCGCCATGGTCGCGCCATCTCGGAGGAGCAGCAGGATCTCTCGCTGTCGGTTGGTGGGACGGACCAACCGGTCGGCACCGGGGAGTCGCGTGGGAGATGCTGGGGCTCTTGAGGGCGCGATCCGATGCACACCTGGACTGCGGTAGGTCTTTCCGGACGCGACGGTTGCCATGGCAGTCTGAATCTCGGCAATTGAGGCTGACTTCACGAGGAAGCCACGCGCACCCGCGCTCAGGCTCGCCTCCATCAAAGCGAACTCGGAGTATCCCGTCAGGACGATGAAACGGACCTCCGGATAGTCCTCCACGAGGTCCGGCAACCACTCGAGCGCATTGTCCGACCCGACTGCCAGATCGAGAAAGACGATGTCCACAGGACCTCCCTTCGCGCCAGCTCGCCGCAGGGCGGCGCGCAGCACCGGCAGACTGGAGACGGTACTGATTTCGCGCGTCTGGTCCCGCAACGCGGTAGCGAGAGATTCCGCCACGCCCACGTGATCATCGACGATGATGACCTTTGGTTTCCCCGGGAGTGGCTTCTCCACATCGAGCATTATGGCTTCCCGGCCAAAGAAATGAGCACCCCCACCCTGGTGCCTGAATCTGGCGTTGAGTCAACCTGGAACCGCCCCCCAAGCAAACGAGCCCGCTCCGCCATCGACAAGAGACCAAGGCCGGCGCCCTTTCGTCCCTCCTCGGCCACGAAGCCGACCCCCTCATCGGTGATCACCAGCTCCACCAGGTCAGTCGTGCAAGTGAGGCAGATCTCGACTTCGCCGGCCTTCGAATGCTTGATCGCATTCCGGAGTGCTTCCTGCGCGATACGGAACAGTCCCAGCTGCGCCTGCTTCGGCACTAGATGGGACTCGCCGCGCACGTGCACGGTGATCGCGATGCCGGCACGTGACGCCATCTCGTCACCCAGCACCTGCAGCGCAACCTCAAGTCCGCGGAGATCAACCAGGGAAGGGTGAAGCTGCCGTGCGACATCGCGAAGTTCATCCGCGAGCTCGGCAAGCTCATCTCCGTAGTCGTTCGCATCTCCGTTCGAAAGTGCGCGTAATCCTCGGCTGACGGCATCCAGCCGACCAACCATGTCATCGTGCAGTTCGCGAGCGAGGGCTGCGCGCTCCCTGTCTTGTGCCTCAATCAGCCGTCCGGATAGGGACTGCCGAAGCCTCAACAGTCGTGACTGCTGCACCACGGCCGTTCCAATAATCGTCGCAAGCAGAATTGTGCCAACGAGGGTGAGTGTGACAACCAAGATCATTGGGTGTGCTCCCGTCCTCGTCGAGGCATTGGCAAGAGCCCACGGAGGATGAAACCCTGGCCCCCTACAGCGAGGCACAACCGCATTGCGTATAGAACGCGCACTGTCGCCCCGTCTGTGCTGCCCAGAGTCCGTGAAACCAGTGCAAGGAACGTTGTCGGCCCCCCGATGAGGAGCAGCCCGGCACCAATCAGGAAGGAGGCGTCACGCCATAGAGACACGCCTGCGTGCCCAGCGCGATAGACGATTGAGTGTGCACCGACCCCGACCAGCACCATCCCATGAATCGCACCAGCGTACGGAGAATACTCCGCCGGGGTCTCAGTGATTGCCAGGACCATAGCGATAACCCCGAGGTAGGCGAGCGCGGCCGCTCGCCATAGCGCCCTGGCGCGCCGTCCGGTGACGACCCCGGCCGCAATCCAGAGCGCGAGCACGCCACTCGGAGCAAACCACAAATGGGCGGCAAGTTGACTGTTGTGCTGCGTCGTTCGGAGAACATGTTCGACAATCCCCGCAATCGCGGCGACCCCGAACCAGAGTGCCGCAAAGCGTTCCGGCAAGCCGAGATGATGCCATCGCACAAGGCCCACGACGAGCCCGGCTACCTGCATCGCCAGATAGCAGAGCGCCAGCATCGTGAACCACATTGGTACAGTCATTCGTCGGGCGGGCAGTCCCCGTTCAGGGGGCTTGAGCAGTCACAGTAGGGTGGGCATGGGTAGGCCTGCTCCTCGACCCCGGTCCCCGCGGTCCCTGTCACGTCGCCAACGTCCCCGAGGATGTCCTTGCCATTCCCGTCTGTCGCCACCATCACGTACGTCCATTCACCACCAGACTGCATCGCGAGGTAGATGCGGATCCCTGCGACACCCGGCCTGCTCAGCAACCGGTCGAACGCGATACGATCAAAGCGCGCGGCCCGCATTGCGTCGGGGTGCGACTTCCGCCAGCGGGCAGTCAATGCGGCAGCGTCCAGAACGGAAATGGTGTGACGGTCATTCGTCATGGTCGTGGCGCTCCAGAGAGGCGATGAGAGGGTCAGGAATTAGAGAATAGACCCCCCCCCCCCGGAATCGGAAGCTGGCGGTGTGGTTTTCCATAGGAAACCTGTAGACCATTGCAGTCTGCTGACCGGAGCGATCACTCAAGCGGCCTGACCCTTCGCTACGCTCAGGGCAGGCATGCGCGGCTGTACTACACCGTACACCGGTCCCGCGCCTCCGTTAGCGCCACTTCCTTGTCGCCGCGCGGCGAGAACTCGTGCGCCAGCCACCCCTGGAAGCCCGTGTCCGCGATCGCCTTGGCAATGGCCGGATAGTAGAGCTCCTGCGTGTCGCCGATCTCGTTCCGCCCCGGGTTCCCCGCCGTGTGGTAGTGCGCGAAGTACTTCCCGTTGGTGCGGATCGAGCGGATGATGTCGCCCTCGCTGATCTGCATGTGGTAAATGTCGTACAGCAGTCGCACGCGTGGCGAGTTGACCTTCTCGGCGACGGCAATCCCGTACGCCGAGGTGTCGCCCTGGAAGCCGCGGTGATCGACCCGCGAATTGAGCATCTCGAGGATCACCGTCACCCCGACCTTCTCCGCCAGCGGCGCGATCTTCGCCAGCCCCTCCGCGCACGCCGCGATCCCGTCCTCGCGGCTGATGCTGCCGGCGTTGCCGAACATCGCGATCACGTTCGGGATCCCCTCCTTCGCCGCGGCCGGCAGCACCGTCTCGAGCTCACCCAGGATCAGCGCATGATTGGCCCGGTCATTCAACCCACGACTGATGAAGTCGCCGCGGGTGGTGGAGTTCGAGGTCGAGATCTTGAGCCCATGCTTCTTGACCGTCGCCCAATCCGCCGGGTTCACGAGATCGACCCCGCCGAAGCCGAGCTTCACCAGCATCTGGCAGAACTCATCGTAGGGCATCCCGCCATACGTCCACCGGGTGACCGACTGTTTCAGGCGGCCCACCCGCGGCGCCGACGGTGCGGCGTGGATGGCATTGGCGTGCGAGATGCCGGCGATCGTGGCCGCCGAAGCGGCAAGGAAGGTGCGGCGGGAAGTGGCCATCGGGCGGGGCTCCATGCATTCAGGGATATCGAGGGCGCGGCAGGCCGCGCCCGTACACACGGGGCATCGTATCGCATCGGCCGGCATCCCGGGATATAGGGGGATGCAGGCCGGAATCCCATCGCGGCGCCGGCGTGATCGTCGGGATGGCTCCCGGGCGCAGCATGCTGCGCCCGTACACACGGAGCATCGTATTACATCGGCCGGCATCCCGAGATATCGGGGGATGCAGGCCAGCATCATCGCTGTAGGGGCGCAGCATGCTGCGCCCTTCAGATGCCAGCCCCGCCGTTAAAATCGCAACGCGCGGAGATATCGATATGATGCCCGCGCCGTCGCCAATTCATCCGCGGGCTGATCATGCTCGACCAGGAAGTGCTTCACCCCGGCACGCTTCCGCTCGCGGAAGATCCGGCGGTAATCAATCGTGCCCGCGCCAACATCCGCAAAGCCGCCACCCATCGCCATATCCTTGATGTGCAGCGCCGGGACCCGCCCCGGGTTGCGGAGCAGCCACGCCACCGGATCCTGCCCCGCCTTGGTGACCCAATAACAATCGAGCTCGAGCTGCATCAGCTCGCGGTCGGTCTCGTCGAGGAAGCGCGCAAGGCCCGGCACGCCATCGACCAGCGCGAACTCGGCGGCATGATTGTGGAAGCCGAGGATGACGCCTTCATCCCGCGCCTTGGCACCCTGCCGATTGAAGACCTCGGCCAGCTCCGTGATCCCGGCCCGCGTCGTCCACTTGGGCGCAGGCAGTGACGGGCAGAAGAGATAGCGCGCGCCAAGAACGTGGCAGCGTTCGAGCGCCGCCGGGAAATTGGCGTCACTCAGGTCGGCCCACGGCAGGTGCAGCACCGGACAGTGGAGCCCCGACTGCTTGAGCATCTCCTCGATCTGCGGCGCCGTGCTGCCATACAGCTGGCTCAGCCCGATCTCGGTGTAGCCGATTTCGGCGACGGCATCGAGCGTCTTCGCCGGCTGCTCCGTCATCCCCTTGGCGACGGTGATCGTCGCGAGGCCGATGTCGCCGAGCTTGTTCGTCGCGGGCAGGAGGCGGAACGCCGGAATCGCCGCGGCGGCCGCGAGGAAGTCGCGCCGTTCCATCTACAACTCGTTCCGCTTCAGGCGGCTCACGGCGTACGCCGCCGCACGCGCCGTCAGCGCCATGTAGGTGAGCGACGGGTTCACGCAGCTGGAGGAGACCATCGCGGCGCCGTCGGTCACGAAGACATTCTTGGCGTCCCACACCTGGTTCCAGGCGTTGAGCACCGACGTCTTCGGCGACCGGCCCATCCGCGCGGCACCCATCTCGTGGTTGGTCTGCCCCATCGGCGGCGGCGTGCCGCGGTTGATGCTGACGTTCTTCACGCCGGCGGCCTCGAGCATCTCGCCTGCCTGCTCCGCCATGTCCTTGTGCAGCCGGAGCTCGTTCTCGCCCCACTTCGCCGAGATCTTCAGCGTCGGGATGCCCCAGGCGTCCTTGAGTGTCGGATCGATCTGCATCCGATTCTCGGGGTTCGGGAGGCACTCCGCGAAGCCGCTCATGGAGAAGCCCCAGCCACCGATGGCGTGCTTGAGGCCGCGCTTGAAGTCGGCGCCGAAGCCCGGCGTCCCGGCCGCCGATGACCAGAGCGGACCGCGCCCGCCCGCGCCGCCCTGATAGCCGTAGCCGCGGATGAAGTCGGTCTGGTGGCTGCGCGCGTCGAGATTCCGGAAGCGCGGGATGTAGACACCGGTCGGGCGCCGACCGAAGGAGGTCTTGTCGTCGAGCCCCTCGACGCGCCCCGACGCACCAGCGCCCTTGATGTGGTCCATCAGGTTGCGGCCGAGCTGGTCCGACGCGTTGCCGAGGCCGGTCGGCTGCCCTGCGGTGGCACTGTTGAGGAGGATCCGCGCCGACTCCAGCGTCGAGGCGCAGAGGAAGATCACCTTCGCCTTCAACTCGATCGCCTCGTGCGTGTTGGCGTCGATGATCCGGACACCGGTCGCCTTCCCGGTCCGGTCGTCGTACGCCAGCGAGTGCACAATAGAGAAGGGGCGAATGGTGCAGCGCCCCGTCTTCATCGCCGCGGGCAGCGTGGCGTGCACCGAGTTGAAGTACGAGAAGGTCGAGCAGCCGCGTTCGCAGCTGTTGCAGTAGTGGCAGGCCGCGCGTCCATGGATCGGTTGCGTGAGCACCGCGGTGCGGCCGATCGTCATGATGCGGCGGCCGCCATACGCCTTCGTCAGTCCTGCCTTGACCTGTTCCTCGGCGCACGTCAGCTGCATCGGCGGGAGGAAATGCGAATCGGGGAGGTAGTCCAACCCGAGTGCCTCACCCGACACGCCGACGAACCGCTCCACGTACTCGTACCACGGCGCGAGGTCGGCGTGACGGAGCGGCCAGTCGATGCCGATACCATCACGCAGGTTGGCGGTGAAGTCGAGGTCGCTCATCCGGAACGCCATCCGCCCCCAGAGCAGCGTGCGGCCGCCGAGCACGCGCGAGCGGAGCCACGAGAAGTCGGTCCCAGGCGCCGTGTTGTACGGCAGCTCGCGATCATCGACGAAGAACTGTTTCGTCGCCTCCGAGAAGCCCACCGACCTGCGCTGAATCGCAAACTTCTCCGCGGTCTCCTTTGGGTTGCCGAGACCGCGGTAGGGGAACTCGTACGCCGGCGTGTCCATCAGGTAGTCGCGCTCGGGCGTGATCATCCGACCGGCCTCCAGCACCAACGTGCGGAGGCCGCGCTCGGCGAGTTCCTTCGCCGCCCAGCCCCCGGACATCCCGGAGCCGACGACGATCGCGTCCCAGGTCAGAAGCGGAGCTCCTTCAGGTAGCGGAACGACGTCGCGATGCTCTGCATCGGGTCGGCCGGGTTGTCGTGCTCCACCAGGAAGTGCTTGATGCCGCCGAGCTTCTGCTGCGCGAAGATCGCCTTCCAGTCGATCGTCCCCTTGCCGACCTCGAGCATCTTCCGATCGGGCGGCGGGCCCGCATCCTTCACGTGCACCAGCGGGAAGCGCCCTGGATGCTTCGCGAAGTAGTCGAGCGGCGACGCCCCCGCCTTGGTGGCCCAGTAGAGGTCCATCTCGAAGTCGACGTACTTCGGATCGCACTCGGCCAGCAGGATGTCGTAGATCCGCTTCCCCTCGACTTCCTGGAATTCGAAGTCGTGGTTGTGATACGCGAAGCGCATCTTGTACTCCTTCGCGTCACGGCCAGCCTTGTTGAACGCCTCGGCGGTGCGCTTGATCGCGTCGACCGAGTTGCGGTCGTTGGTCCCGAGGTAGGCAACGATCAACCACTTGTGTCCGACCTCGACCGCGTCTGCGAGCGTGCGGTGAAAGCCGGTCTTGATGCTGTCGAGCGAGACGTGGCACGCCGGCGACTTCAATCCGTTGCGATCGAGCAGTTGGCGAATCGCGCGCGGCGGGCGGCCGAAGTAATCGTGGAACTCGACTTCCTTGTAGCCGATGTCAGCGACGGCCTTGAGCGTCCGCTCGACCGATGCCTTCATCTCGCCGCGGACGGTGTAGAGCTGCAGGCCGATCTTGTCGATCTTCTCCGCGGCCATGAGCTGCTCCCGCGACGGCAACAACGAGGCAACACCCGCGGCACCCAGGGCGCCGACAAACGTGCGACGATCCATCACAACTCCTTGCGCTGCAGCGCGCGAACGGCGTAGTCGGCCGCACGGGCCGTCAGCGCCATGTACGTGATCGAGGGATTCTGACACGCGGACGAGGCCATCGCCGCACCATCGGTGACGAATACGTTCTTCGCCTCCCACACCTGATTCCACTTGTTGAGCACCGACGTCTTCGATTCCTTCCCCATCCGCGCCGTCCCCATCTCGTGGATGGTGAGCCCCGGCGGCGTCATGTTGTCGTACGTCTTGACGTTCGTGCAGCCGGCCGCCTCGAGCATCTCCGCAGCCGCCACCTGCGCATCCTTCATGATCGCACGCTCGTTGTCGCGCCACTGCATGTCGATCCGCAGCACCGGAATGCCCCACTTGTCGACGACCTGCGGGTCAATGGTGACCCGGTTCTCCGGATTCGGCAGGCACTCGCCGAAGCCGCCGAGGCTCATCCGCCAGCCACCGTACTGCGGCACCTTGAGGGCGCGCTTGAAGTCGGCGCCGAAACCCTCGGTCGTCACGCCGCGGCCCCAACCCTCGGAGGCGCGGTAGCCGCCGCCCTGGTAGGCGTAGCCACGGAGGAAGTCGGGATGTTGGTCGGTGACGTTGCGAAAGCGCGGGAGGTAGATGCCGTTGGGGCGGTTCCCGAAGGTCTTCTTGTCTTCGAAGCCCGCAACGTTGCCGCTGGCGCCGGACTGCATCGTGTGATCCATCAGGTTGCGGCCCAGGACATCGCTGTTGCCGCCAAGACCGTTCGGATGGGCGCGGCTCTTCGAGTTGAGCAGGATGCGGGTCGACTCGAGCGCCGAGGCGCAGACGAAGATGATCCGCGCCTGGAAGTCGAGCGCCTGCATCGTCTGCCCATCGACGACCTGGACGCCGGTCACCTTCCCCTTGGCGTCATCCCAGGCCAGCGAGCGCACCACCGAGAACGGACGGATGCGGCAGCGGCCGGTGGCGAGAGCGTCGACCAGCGTCGTCTGCACCGAGTTGAAGTACGCCGCCGTGGTGCAGCCGCGGTGACAGTCGCCGCAGTAGTGGCAGGCCGCGCGTCCGTTGTGCGCCGCGCTCAGGTTGGCGACGCGTCCGACCGTGAGCACGCGCGCCTTGCCGTACTTCTTCGCGATGCCGTCGCGGACGAACATCTCCGAGCAGGACATCTCCATCGGCGGGAGGAACGGCCCGTCGGGCAGATGCGCCAGGCCGAGCTTCTCGCCTGAGATTCCGGCGTAGCCCTCGACGTAGTCGTACCACGAGGCAATGTCGCGATAGCGGATCGGCCAGTCGGCGCCGTGTCCGTCCTTGAGATTCGCCTCGAAGTCGAGGTCGCTCCAGCGATAGCACTGGCGGCCCCACATGATCGACTTGCCACCGAGTTGCCGGCCGCGGATCCAGTCGAACGGCTTCCCTTCCGGCGTGGTGTACGGGTTGTCGATGTCGTCGACGAAGAACTGTGCGGCGCCCTCGTCGCAGGCGTAACACTTCTTCTGCACCGCCTGACGCGCGTTGAGCCGCTTGATGTCGCCGAGGTAGCGAAAGTCCATCTCGAACGCGGGGGCGTTCATCAGGTAGTCGCGCGCGGGGTCGAGGGTGCGGCCGGCCTCGAGCACCAGGACCGAGAGACCCTTCTCGCTCAGCTCCTTTGCGGCCCAGCCACCGGAGATGCCGCTGCCGATGACGATCGCGTCGTAGGTCTCGCGCCGCATCACTTCGCCTCGAGCGGCGCGCAGCCGTCAAAGCGGCCGGGATAGAAATTCACCTCGAGCTCGTCCTGGATCCCGATGCGCGAGGTGTAGTAGCCGTAGATGGTGAGATACTTGAGGTCACGCCAGAAGGAGGCGGCCGGTGTGGTCGAGGCCAGCGTCTCCTTCTCCACTCCGGCAAGCACCGAGTCCTGCTGCTGGGGTGTGAGGTCGACAAAGAGCTTCTGCGCCAGTGTGCTGCTCCGGCTGTCGAGATCGACCAACCCCGTGATGAAGCGCTTCTGCCGCGTGGTGTCGTAATGGTCAGCAATGATCTTCTCGGCGAACCGATGACAGTCGGCCTCGCGGGCGCCGGGCGTCTCGGTCGTTGGAATGATCCGATCGGCCGCCGAGGCCACCGTCTGCAGTTGGTGCGCGTCGAAGAAGCCGAGCCCGGCGGTATTGGCGCGGAGCCCGGCGTGCGTCGACTCACCGAGGGCGAAGAGGTCCTCGGTGGGGATCGCGGCGAGCGCAGAAACCCCGCCCAGCAGGCGGAGAAGGTCGCGACGGAGCATGGGATGGGATCCGGTGCTAGGGGATGACGGAATTTGGGCGCATTCGGGGGGTTTCGCTAGGACGAGAAGCGAGAAGCGAGAAGCGTGGGGCCCCCCGGAAGTGTCATCCTGAGCGTAGCGACGGCGCAGCCGGAGCAGAGTCGAAGGACCTCTTTCCGGGCTGAGAGGTCCTTCGACTTCGCCCGCTTTGCGGGCTTCGCTCAGGATGACACCCGCATCCCCTCGCTTCTCGCTTCTCGCCTACGGTGCCCGCTTCTCCCACCCCTGCACCAACGACCCCACCCCCGCCCCGATCAGCGCCCCGCCCGCGCCGCCAATGGCGATGCCATAGCCCCAGGCACGAACATGATCGCGGTGGCAACCGTCGGTCGAGTCACAGAGGCCTGAGACGATCAGGTGAAAGAACGCCGTGGTCACCACCGCGCCGATGACCCCGCCGATTAGCGCCCCCTTGGCGCCGTGGCCGTGGCGGACCCAGACGGTGTTGATGGTGTTGATCGGGATCGAGCTGCGGCCGTCCGCACCATTGATGACGAGGCGATCGGCGGTGAGCGAGTCGAGCTTGCCGGTCATCAAGGCGTTGCCGGCCTCGATTCGCAGGCGGCTGCCGGGCTTGATGGTGGGGAGGACGGTCGCCGGAGTCCGCTCGGGCACCTGCGCCGCGAGCGGGGTGGCGGCCAGAAGCACCGCGAGGACGAGCAGTTGGTGACGCATCGGTACGCTCAAACGAAAGGGTCGTGCGGCCTCAACGCCGCCAGGTCGACCCTGGTTCCCTCAATGCGGCGTCCGCATCCGGGGGTCCGGCAACTGCTCGATCCGATCGGTCAGCACCCGCGAGATGAAATCCTGCGATTCGCTGATCCGCTCCATCTGCTGCGCCATCTGGTCGACCTGATGCTCAAGACGTTCGACCCGCGATGCCTCTGCACCGCTGATCCTCGGCATCGAGCCGGTCGGCTCTCCCTCGAGCATCGCCGCGATCGGCAACCCCTGTCCGGCGGCCAGCCCCCAGAGCCGTGCCTCGATCCGCTTCCGGGACTGGACCGCCCGGTACCACATGAAGAGCCCCCCGACGTTGGTCGCCATCAGGAGGAGGATCATCGCTTCGGCTTCGTTCATGGCTCTTCCTCGGGTGGGGTTGCCGCGCTCTACGGCACCGCGAAGATGATAGTGTCACAGTGGAACTGAACTACACCGCGGTCAGGAACTCCGTCAGCACCTGCGCCACCGCCTTCGGGTGGTCGAGCATCATCCAATGCGACACCGCCGCGATCGCCTTCCTCGGTGCCTGGGGGCGCAACTCATGGAGCGCGAACGACGCCGCGTTGGCGGGGGCGGTGACTAGTAGTAGTGATCCAGAATACCCGTCAAGTGCTGCCAGTGGTTTGAAGCGTAGTAGTGAATGGTACATCGTCCGGATCATCGGTCGTGGCGCGGCCAGGATCGCAGCACGCACCCGCCGCTCCGTTTCCGCTGACGCCCCCTCGAGCGCCACATCGAAGGCCCCCTCCACGGTGTCGGTGTAGTGGGCCTCGTGGTCGAGTCCGGCCAGGAAGCCGGCCAGCGCCTCGGGCGGCACATACGAGAAGTCGCCGGCCGGATCGAGCAAGACCATCCCGGCGACCCGCCCTGGCATCTGCGCCGCCGCGGCCATCGCCACGCTCGCCCCATAGGAGTGGCCGACCAGTACCACCCGCTCCAACCCCAGCCCCTCGATCACCGCGCCGAGGTCTTCGGCACACCCCTCGATCGAGTAGTCACCGTTCGCTGGCTGCGTCGACCGACCATGGCCCCGCAGCTCCGGTACGATCAGCCGGTGGGTGGGCCCGAGCGCCCGGATCGTCGACGACCAAAACCCGGCCTCCCCCGCCATGCCATGGACGAGGAGAACCGGGAGTGGACCTTGGCCGTGTTCTTCGACGGCGAGGGTGCCGGCGGGGCCGGAGAGGCGGCGCATGCCCTGAATGTAAGTCTTGGGAGTCCGGGATTGGTGGGTCGTAAGTCGTAGGTCTTAGGTCCTGTAAGGCTGTCATTGGGATGCTTCGCTCAGGATGACAACCTTCACTCGACGCGACTTACGACCTACGACTTACGACCTACGACTTAATTACCCCCCAAACCTGCTCCGCACCACCCGCACCCCATCATCCCCCACCACCACCGTCCACATCTGCGTGTACTCGCTGTCGGGGAGGTCGCCCACCTTGGGGCCGCCGAGCGCTTCGACCACGGCGCCGACCGTATTGCTGTGCCCGACCACCAGGACGGTCCCGCCGAGCTCGCGCGCCTTGGCGGCCACCGCAAGGGCGTGGCCCTTGATACCGAGCTGCGGGGCGATCGGCATGACGAAGGGGGTCAAGCCGAATCGCTTCGCCACCGGCACCGCCGTCTCGGCGTTCCGCCGGTAGGGGGTGACGATGATCGCCGTCACCTTGGCATCGGCCAGGGCGCTGTCGAGCGCCGCGGCGCGCGCCACACCGGCGGGACTGAGGGCAGGATCGTTGGCCGGCTCCGCCGACTTCTCCGCATGACGCACGACGACGATGGTCGTCGGACGGAGGGTGTCGGCGGGCGGGGCGAGGAACAGGGAGAGGAGGAGGGAGAGCATGCTGGAAGGTACAGTCGTGAGCCGTTGGTCGTTAGTCGTTAGGGCTGTCATCCTGAGCGAAGCGGCAGCACCGCTGCCGCGTAGTCGAAGGACCTGCCCTGAGCAAAGCGAAGGGACCTCTTTCCGGTGCGCTCGGATAGAGGTCCTTCGACTACGCGGCAGCGGTGCTGCCGCTCCGCTCAGGATGACAGTCCCGCGAGACCTACGACCTACGACTTACGACCTATGACTCCGCTACCGACTATTTCCAGCTCCCCCCCAACGCCTTGTACAACGTCACCGCACTCACCAGGTACTCCCGCTCCGCGGCGCTCAATGCCAGTTCCGCATTGAACAGCCCGCGCTGCGCGTCCAGCACCTCGAGGTACGAGGCGATCCCGGCGTCGTACCGCTTCTCGGCCAGTTCCTGCGCCCGGCGCAGCGCCCGCGCCTGCACTTCCTGCGCGAGGACCTGATCCCGTGACGTCCGCACGCCGACCAGGGCATCGCTCACTTCGCGTTGCGCGGTCAGCACCGTCTTCTGGAAGCGGATCGTCGCCTGCTCACTTCGCGCCAATGCCGCCGCGCGCTCGTTGGTGACCCGCCCACCGGTGAAGAGCGGGATCGAAATGCCGCCCTGAATGGTGTACACCTCGGTCGAGCTCTTGAACATCTCGCTCGGCTCGGCGCCCTGGGTCCCGTACTGCCCGGTGAGAAGGAATCGGGGCAGCCGTGCCGCCCGCGCCGCGCCGGCCTTCGCCTCGGCAGCGTTGACCTCGAGCTGCGCCCGGAGAATGTCGGGCCGCTGTGCAATCAATTCCGACGAGATCGCGTCAGGCACCGTCACCGCACGCGCCACCTCGCTGAGCGGCCGGCCCCGCGCAATCGGCCCAGGCACCTGGCCGATCAACAGCGAGAGCAGATGCTCTTTCCGCGCCCGGTCGCGGGTGAACTGCGCCACGCGCGCCGCCGGGGCGGCAACTTCCGCCTCGAACTGTCGCACGTCCAACTCCGAGATGACGCCCTCGGCCAACCGCCGCTCGGCCAGCGCCATCGTCGCGCGGCGCGACGTCAGCGTCCGCTCGGCGATGGCAAGCTCCTGATCGATCTCGCGCAGCTCGAGATACGCCGTGGCCACATCACTCACCAAGGTGAGCAACGTCGCCCGCTCCTCTTCCACCTTGGCGGCGGCGTCGAACGAGGCGCCGCGCGCGTTGTTGCGGAGCCGGCCCCAGAAGTCGAGCTCCCAGGTGAGATCGGCGGTGGCCCGGAAGGCATCGAACGATTGCGTACCAAACGTCCCGAACACCGTCTGCTGCTTGGCCGCACTGCCATTCGCGGTGAGCTGCGGATAGCGCGCCGCACCGGTCACGCCGGCCTCGGCGCGGAATTCCCGAATGCGTGCCTGCGCCAGCTGGATGTCGGGGCTGTTGCGCACCGCTTCGCGGACCAGCGCCACCAGCGCCGAATCCTGCAGGAGGTCGAGCCACGCGAGGGCGTTGCCGCTCTGTGTCGGTAGCAGCATCGGCGTGTCCGTCGCCGAGCCGCGCTTGGCGGCCAGGGAATCGAAGAAGGCGCGCGACGACGCCGAGGCACCGCCAGCCTGCAGCATCGTCGCCGGCTGCTGGGCCGAGGCGGCCCCGGCGGTGACGGCGAGAAGCGCCGCCACCCGAAGCATGGTCGTGGTCACGCAACCTCCTGCGCGGACTTGGTGCCGCGTTCGCTCACCCGGCGAATCAGGCCGAAGAAGAGCGGAATGAAGAAGACACCGACCGTCGTCGCCGTGAGCATCCCGAAAAAGACGCCGGTGCCGAGCGACCGACGCGATGCCGCACCGGCACCCTGGGCAATCGCCAGCGGCAGTACGCCGAGGATGAAGGCGAACGAGGTCATCAAGATCGGGCGGAACCGCTCGCGCGCCGCCTCGGTCGCTGCGTCACGAATCGACATCCCGCGGTTGCGGAGCGCCGTCGCGAACTCGACGATCAGGATGGCGTTCTTGGCGGCCAACCCAACCACCGTCACAAGCCCGACCTGGAAGTAGACGTCACTGGGCATGCCGCGCAGCCAGACGCCGAGGAAGGCGCCGAAGATGCCGAAGGGAATGCCGAGGATGACGGCGAACGGAATCGCCCAGCTTTCGTACTGTGCCGCCAGCACCAGGAAGACCAGCACCAGGCCCAGAATGAAGACCATGCCGCTGTCGCCCTTGGAGGTCCGCTCCTGGAACGACTGGCCACCGTAGGCGCCACTGATCCCCTGAGCCGCGTACTTGTCGGCGATCAGCTTGTCGACGCCGTCGAGCATCTCGCCCGAACTGCGCCCGGGTGCCGGCACCGCGGTGATCAGGGCGGCCGTGAGGCCGTTGAAGCGGCGCAGGATGCTCGGGCCGCCCTCGAACGAGGTGCGGATCAGCGACGAGAGCGGCACCATGTCGCCATCGTCGGCGCGCACCTGCAGCCGGCCGATGTCCTCCGGCCGCTGGCGGAACGGCGCCTGCGCCTCGGCCTGCACGCGGTAGGTGCGGCCGTAGAGGTTGAAGTCATTGATATAGAGCGTCGACAAGGACGCCTGCATCGTCTGGAAGACGTCGGTCAGGAGGATGCCACGGGCCTTCGCGGCCTCGCGATCGACCGTCACCCGCAACTGCGGCACGTCGGCCCGGAACGAGCTCTGCACGCCGCCGAGGACCGGCAGCTTGTTGGCGTCGCCGATGAACTCCTGGACCGACGCGGCGAACTGCGGGAACGACTGCCCCGCCCGCGCCTGCAGGTTCAGCTCGAGCCCTGAGGTGGTGCCGAGGCCGGGAATTTCCGGGAAGTTGAAGGCGAAGGCCAGCGCCTCGCGGATGGCCCAGAGCTGGCCGTTGGCGCGACCGACGATCGCGTCGATGCCCAGGTCGGGCGTTGTCCGCTCGTCCCACGGCTTCAGGTTCACGAAGATGATCGCCGAGTTGGTCTGCGCCGCGAACGAGAGCGCGTCGAGGCCGACCAGCGCCGAGGCGTGCCGGATGCCCGGGTCCTTGAGCAGGAACTCCTCGATCTTGGCGACCACTTCCTCGGTGCGCTGCTTCGACGCACCGTCGGGCAGCTGCACGCCGATCGCGAAGAAACCCTTGTCCTCGGGCGGGATGAACGCCTTCGGGACGTGGCGGTAGAGGACGCCGATCAGCACCACCAGCACGGCGAACACCGCCAGCGTGGTGCGCGGCCGGGTGATGATCCCGCTCACCGCGTTGGTGTAGCGCGACGTCGCCTTGGCGAAGCTGCGGTTGAACCAGGCGAAGAAGCGCGGGCCGTCCTCGTCGTGGCTGCCGACCGCTTCCTTGAGCAGCATGGCGCAGAGCGCCGGCGTCAGCGTCAGCGCGACGATGCCCGAGAGCACCACCGAGAGGACGATCGTCACCGCGAACTGCTTGTACATCTCGCCGGTGATGCCGCCCAGGAAGGCCACGGGGATGAAGACGGCGCAGAGCACCAGGACGATCGCCACCAGCGCGCCGCCGACCTGGCCCATCGCCTTGTCGGCCGCCACCCTGGCCGAGACCTTCTCCTCGGCCATGATCCGTTCGACGTTCTCGATCACGACGATCGCGTCGTCGACGACGATGCCGATCGCCAGCACCAGGCCGAAGAGCGTCAGCACGTTGACCGAGAAGCCGAGCATCAGCAGGCCGACGAAGGTGCCGATGACCGAGACCGGCACCGCCAGCACCGGGATCAGCGTCGCGCGCCAGCTCTGCAGGAAGAGGAACACCACCAGCGTCACCAGCAGCATCGCCTCGGCGAGGGTCTTCACGACCTCGACGATCGACTCCTGGATGAACGGCGTGGTGTCGTACGGCATCGTCCACTTCACGCCCGGCGGGAACGACTTCTGCAGCTCGTTCATCCGCGTCTCGAAGAGCTCGCGGACATCGAGCGCGTTGGCGCCGTTGCGGAGGTTGACCAGGATGAACGTCGTCGGCTTGCCGTCCAGCCGCGCGACCTGGTCATAGTTGCGCGAGGAGAGCGCCACCGTGGCGACGTCCTTGACGCGGACCAGCGAGCCGTTGTGGTCGGCGCGGAGGATCACGTCGCCGAATTCCTCCGGCGTCGTGAGGCGGCCCTGCGCCGTCACGGGGATGGTGAACTGCGTCCCGGTCGGCGCCGGCTCACGGCCCAGTCGGCCGGCCGGATTCGTGGTGCTCTGCTCGCGCACCGCGCGCGAGACATCGCCGATGGTGAGTCCGAGCTGCGCCAGACGATCCGGATCGACCGAGATCGTCATCGAGAACTCGAGCTGTCCGAAGACGCGGGCACTGCCGACGCCCGGGATCCGCTTGATCTCGTCCTCGATGTTCAGCTTGGCATAGTTCGTCAGGTACGCCGCGTCGAACTTGCCGTCGTCGGAGTAGAGTGCCGTCGCGAAGAGGAGGTCGCTCTGCGACTTCGACACCACGACACCATTCCGGCGCACCTCTTCCGGCAACTGCGGCTCGGCCAGCTTGACGGCGTTCTGCACGTCGACGGCCGCGAGGTCCTGCTGCCGCGAGATGTCGAAGTAGACCGTCAGGTTCATCACGCCGTCGGACGAATTGGCCGACTGGTAGTAGAGCAGCCCGGGGAGGCCCGACAACTGCTGCTCGATCGGCGCGGCCACGGCGAGCGCCACGTCCTCGGCGGTCGCGCCGGGGTAGACGGCCGTCACGCTCACGGCCGGCGGCGTGATCTGCGGGTAACGGTTGATCGGCAGCCGCTGCAAGGCGAAGAGCCCCAGCAGCGTGATCACGATCGAGATGACGGCCGCCATCACCGGCCGCCGCACGAAGTAGTACTTCAGCTCGGGTTCAGCCCCGTCGCTCGTGGGGGTGGCGTGGCTCACTTGGGCGCGCCCGCCGGGGCCTTCGTCGTGTCGACCGCACCGACGATGGTCGGCTTCACGACCGCACCCGGTCCGGTCTTCTGCAGGCCGTCGACAACCACGCGGTCACCGATGGTGAGGCCGCTGGTGATCACCCACCGATCACCCGTCCACGGCCCGACCACGACCTCGCGCACCTGCACCGTGTCACCGGGACCGACGATGTAGACCACCCGACGACCCATCTGCTGCTGCACCGCGCGCTGCGGCACGGTGAGCGCGCTGTCCTGCGTGAAGCCGTCGAGCCGCACGCGGACGAACTGCCCCGGAAGGAGCGCGCGATCGTCGTTGGTGAACTTGGCGCGGTATTCCTGCGTCCCCGTGCTCTGCTCGAGCACCGGGTCGATGTAGTCGAGCACGCCGGTCCGGCCGAGGACCGAACCATCAGGCAGCGTGACCGAGATCTTCAGCTTCGAGCCCGGCTTCAGCAATGCCGCGCCCTGCGCCGTCCCGCGCCACGCCATCACCTGCTGCGAGGACGGACGGAACGAGACGTAGACCGGCACCACCTGGTCGATCGTCGTGAGCAGGTCGCCGGCACCGGCCACCCGACCGCCCAGCTCGATCAACGCCTTGCCGACCCGGCCACCGATCTCGGCGCGCACCGTGGCGTCGTCGAGATTCTTGCGCGCCCGATCGTACTCGGCCTTGGCCTGGAGCAGCTCGGTCTCGGCGTTGTCGAGGTCCCGACGCGCGACGGCGCGCTCGGCGACCAACGGCGTCAACCGCGCCACCTGCTTCTCGGCGTTCTTGAATCGCGCATCAGCACCGCGCTCGGCCGCGAGATAGACCGTGCGGTCAATCTCGTAGAGGACCTGACCCGGACGGACTTCGGCGCCCTCGGTGAACGGGCGCGCCGTGATGATCCCCGACGCCGACGAGCGCACCTCGACGCGACGATACGGCTGCACCGTGCCGACGAACTCGTACGGCTCGGCGACGGTGCCGACCCCGACGACCTCGATGCCAACATCCTGCGGTGGCGGCGCTTGTTGCACCGGCGGCTTGCTGCACGCCCCAAGTGCGACCAAAACGCTCAACATTCCAATCTGCATGCGGCGCTGCCGCCCGGATTCCATCTGCTGCATCGGTGCCCCGACTTGCTGTGAGGGTTACGCTACTGAGGTAGGAGCTGCCGGTCCCACGAGCCGGTCCACCGCCGCGTGGATGGCGTTCGCCGCCCCCACGCGACACGCGGATTCATTGGTGCACTCCGCGACGAAGTGCAGGTCCATCATCGCCCCGAGGAGGAGCGATCCTAAGAGTTGCGCAGTCACGCGCACATCCGCGACATCGAACTCGCCCGCCATCACGCCCGCATTCAACACCGCCTCGACCCGACGGCGGTGGCGCTGCGACAACTGCCGGAAGAGTTGCTGGGCGGAAAGCCGGGAAGGTGTGCATCTCGCGGAGGACGGTCAGCGTCAGCCGCGCCATGTCGGGACGGTTCAGCCTCTCAAGCTTTTCGTCGACCAGTTGGTGCAGGAGCCCCCGGAAGCCGTCTGGTCCGACCAGGAGGAGCGGATCATCGTCGCTGATGACCATCGCCTCCTCGCTGACCATCGCCTCGAAGAGTGCCGCCTTGGAGCCGAAGTAGTGCGAGACCGTCGCCGCAGAGATCCCGGCCTTCCGGGCCACCTGGGCGAGGGTCGCCTTGGCGTAACCCTCCTCGCCGAAGACCAGCATCGCCGCCGCCAGAATCTCCTGGCGGCGGTCGGCGGGACGGCGCTGCCAACGAGGGGCAGCCAAAGGGAGGACCGGTGGCATAGGGGGGACAAGCTAATTGAGCGGATCATCAATTGTCAACAGGCAAGCAAAGCTATACCTGTAAACGATTTACAGATACTTGTTGTGCTTCCAGCTCAAAGAAATTATCACGATATGGGTCCTTCCCTCGACCCCACGCCACCGCGGAGGCCGCCGCATAGGCCACCGGAAAGAGCGGCCCCCAGCGTTCGGCCTGGGCCACATGGACGCGTTCATGGTCGCGCCACTGGTCGAGGGTCGGCTGGTCGACGGCCAGGATCACGTGGCCGAGGGTGATGGCGGCGGGGCGCATGCCGAAGCCGATCCGGGGGAGGAAACGCGGGAGCAGCCCCCCGCAGGCCTCGAGGGTGTGGTCGCGGCGGCGGAGAGGCGCTCGGCAGGCGGTGGCGATCAGCATGCCGACGAGGGAGAGCGGGGAGGGCCAGAGATAGCGGAGCATCACTCCCGGGCCACACCCTCCTCGTACCGTTGCAGGAACTGCTGCAGCGTCCGCTCCGCCAGCGGGTGATTGCGGCCATCGCCGAGGAGGGTCCAGCGCGTGGCGACACGCGCCGCGATCACCGCCACGCCGGCCCCGACAATGAGCGCGGGGATGATCGCCCGCGGCCCGGCGATTCGGCCGAGGACCGTGAACGCCAGCAGCGCCCCGAAGCCACCGATGACCGCCTGGCGGATCGCGGCGTCCGTGCGATTCGAGACGACGACATCGCCCTGCTCATTCCACGCCAGCCGATCTCCGCTCCCGGGGATCGCGGCGGTCCACCACTCGCCGTTCCGCGCGAATCGGCCGAGCATGCCGAACTCGCTGCGCTCCATGCGGCGCGCCCCGATCAACTCCGGCGCGGTCGTCGCATAGAGCGCGAGCCGTTGGCCGGGCGAGAGCACCGCTTCGGTGCCCCGCGCCGCGGCGACCCGAGCGTGGTGTTCCACCACCGCCCAGGGGTCAGGATGAGGTGCACGTTCCGGCAGATCGCTCACGGCCGCCGGGTCGGCGCCGCGTCGAGCACGGTGCCGCCGATCACGCAGGTGGTGATCTGCGGACCCGAGCAGGCGCGGGCGATCCCCTCGGCGAGCGCCTTCGAGCGCTCCAACTCCAACAACGCCGGGTTGCTCGCGTAGGCCTGCGCCTGCAAGCGGGTCGCCTCGGCCTGCGCCTGCGCGCGAATCACCGTGGCGCGCGCGGCGACCGAATCGATCGCGAAGCGCTTCAGGGTGGAGTCGAGCACCTGGGCCTGCGCAACGGCACCGATCCGCGCGTCCTCGATCGTCTTCGGGATCTTGATGTCGCGCACGTAGGCGCGCTTGATCATCGCCAGGGTGCCGAGCTTGCGCTGGATGTGGGCCCGCACGGAATCGGAGAGTTCGGAGCGGCGATTCGAGAAGATGTCGGCGACCGTCCAGCCCGCCAGTGCGGTCCGATAGCCTTCGCGGATGGCGTTGAGGATCTCGATCTCGGCGGCGGCCGGTGTCCGCTTCGCGATGAAGACGCCATTCACGGAGGCGGGGTCGTAGGCATACACCACGCCGACGTCGCCCGTCACGGTGACCGGGTCCGCGGTCTGTGCCTCGATCTCCTCGGTGCTCCCCTGAGACGGAAAGTTGACGTCGGTCAGCGGGAAGCAGGTGGCCTCGCTGAAGACGGTCATCGCCATCCCGGTGTTCATGTGGTCGGTGACCACCTTGCCGAAGCGGGTCTCGATGCAATAGTCCGTCTGGTCGACCTTGGTGCAACCGGTGAAGACGACCAGCAGTGCCACGAGCACCGCCAACACGCCACCGCCAATCATGCCGAATCGGGCCACCGACGAAACTCCGGAAGAGGGGATGCCCAAAATCTACCCTTGGGCCGATCTCCCCGTGAGTAAGGGCGACGCATGCGTCGCCCCGATCCTGCACCCATCACGACCCTGCGCGCCAGGAGCACGCATGTGTCGCCCTGATCCCGCACCCATCACGACCCTGCGCGCCAGGAGCACGCATGCGTCGCCCGGATCGTCAGGCGCGCCTGAACATCCTCCACCCCACGACCCCGACCACGGCAGCCACCACGACGGCCGGCACAAGGATCGCCAGCAGCGCGATGCCGACGGCTCCTCCGGTTTCGCCGGCGGCAACGACCGGGTTTCCGAGCCCACCGGTGAGTGCGGTCGACTTGGCCCGGAGCAGCACCGTGGAACCCTGCACCACGCCGGCCACGGCGCCGCCACCGAGCACGCCGATTCCCCAGCGCAGCGGGGGAGGGAGGTCGACCATCACCGCGACGGCGGCGAGGATCCCGGCGACGACGGCGGTCGGCGTCGCCAGCAGATCGAGCGCATGATCGAGCCACGGGACGAAGTAGGCGGCGATCTCGAGCACGGCGGCGGTACCGAGCGCGATCAACGCCGGCGTGGTGCCGAGCCAGGCAAAGTCGGAGGCGAGGGTGAGGTGACCGGTGTGGGCGGCGGCACCGGCGATCAACAGCGGGGCGAAGACGCGAAAGCCGCAGGCGGCGGCGAGCGCGAGGCCGAGGAGGATGGGGAGGAGGGACTGAGTCATTAGTCGTTAGTCGTTAGGGTGCAGCCTGATTCCCCGCCGTGAAGCGTGGTGGCGAATGCACAACGTTCTGCTCATTCACGACCGGCAGGTCCCTCGCTGCGCTCGGGATGACATCACTTCACGATACCCCACACCTCTAACGACTAATGACTAACGACTAACGACTCACTCTTCGATCACCACCGCCGTCCCCGACGCCGAGACCATCAGCATCCCACCGCCAGTGCCCATCTGGATGCTCTCGAAGTCGAGGTCGGCGCCGACCACGGCGTTGCCGCCGAGTTCTGCGGCGAACTCGCACATCTCGTGGATGGCGATCTCCTTCGCCTTGCGCAGTTCCTCTTCGTAGCCGGCGGCTCGGCCGCCGACGATGTCGCGGAAGCCGGCGAAGAAGTCCTTGAAGATGTTGGCGCCGAGGATCGCCTCACCCGAGACGAGCCCCAGCACGCGCACGGTCGAATGGCCAGCAACTGCATCAGTCGTGGTGACAAGCATCGTCGAAAAGCTCCGAAGGTTCAGGTCAGGCGGACTTGTTGAGCTTGTTGTACAACCAGAGGACGATCATCGCGCCGATCACCGAGCCGACGAAGCCGACACTGCGTCCCATCCCGAGCATGCCGGAGAGGAAGGAGCCGACCCACGAACCAGCGATACCGAGCAGGATGGTGACGATGATCCCGCCGCCCTGCTTGCCCGGGTAGAGCATCTTGGCGACGAGGCCTGCGAGGAAGCCGATGATGATGGTGTACAGCATGGGGGAAACTCCTTGCCGAACAAGCCGGCGGATTGAGGGGAACGCGGTTCCAGACGGAAATCGGGGTGGGGCGGTTTCAGCCTGAACCAGTCACCCCGGGGATGTTGCTCCGGCGAAACGCTATTCGACCGCGTCGGTGTCCAGTTGGCCGGTCATCCGGCGCGAGAGGTGCGACCAGCTCATCCCCATGGCGAGGATCATCGACAGCACGACCAGCACGACGTGGGCAACGGCCTGCCCCTGCATCGACAGGACCTTCCACGACGCCAGGAGCCACACCACCCCGCCGCCGATCGCCGCGACGAGGAGGGCGCCGGCGGCGCCGAGGGAGCGCCGCGTCGCCTGCAGGTAGAGGACCCAGCCGGCGACGAGCACCATCCCGACGAGGAACTTCAGTGGAGCCTGGTCACTGGCGGCGCCGGCCGCCGCGTCGCCGAAGATCGGCAGGAAAACCCAGTGGGTGAACGACGTTCCCGTCGGGTTCCACGTCGCATAGACCAGCACCAACGCCATCACGAAGCGAACACCAATGCCACCCCACGAAATCCCTTCGCTGCTGCTGGCCATCGCGGATTGCTCCTGTCGTGCGGGTTGTCGGACTTGCCCCTCTTACCGCGTGAAGCCCCAGACCTCGAGACGCACCAGGCCGGTTGCCGGGTCCTCGCGGCGGATCACCAGGCGATCCGTGCCCACGGCGAAGAGGCCGCCCTTCGGCAGCGTGACGCGGCCCTGGAGTGCGCCCGTCGGATCGAAGATGGCCCAGGTGGTGGTGCTGTCGAGGGGTGAACTCCCGATGTTCGCCCAGAGTGCGCCCGTCGGATCGACCTGCATCTGGCCCACCGCTGGAAAGTGCTTCGCGAACTTCGTCTCGTCCAGCTTCTTGATCTCGCCGTCGATGATCTCGGCCGGCGCCATCGAGCGCACGCGCCCGAGGGCTTCCGTCAGCACCCGCTTGAACTCGGCCTTGTCGGCGTCGGTGACCTCACGCGTCGGCAGGTCGAGGCGAATCACATCCAGCAGCGCGCCGCCGGTGCTGCGACGATGAATCTCGAACTTGTCCGACGGCGTGAACCAGATCGCCTCGGGGCCCACCGCGAGCTGCGGCACCTTGCCGAAGCCGATCTGGCGCGGGATCGCGGCTGTCTGGCCCCCGGCGCTGATCGTCGAGGAGTACATCTCGATCCCCTTCACCATGAAGAGGGTATCGTACCGCGCCCCACCCGGAATGAGGGCGACGATCGGCAGCGGCAGCTGATAGCTGTTCGGATCGCCGCCGGCCTCGGGCTTCGGACTGAGGCCATCGCCGCGATGGATGGTGGTGCCGTCGTTGAGCACACCAAGGATCGTCGGCGCGATCGGTAGCGAGCCGACGGTCGGGAAGTCGCGCTCGCCGCGCGACGAGCCGTCGAGTCCGAAGAGGATGCCCTTGCGCCGCATCATGTCGAACGCGAGCAGCGTGTCGCTCCCGAGCTGCAGCATCTGGGTGACCAGGCGGTATTCGCCCGGCCCTTCGCCGGCGCGCCCGATGATGCCGCTCTTCTTGCCGTTGGTGTCGATGACCATCATCTGCGGCGGCTGACCAGCCACCACCACGATGCGGCCGTCGGGCAGCAGCCGCCCGACCGACGCGGACGACGCGCCCATGATCCCGGCGGAGAGATCGATGGTGGTGTCACCCTCCTCGCCACCAACCGCCATCAGCGGCTTGGCCGAGAGCGCGAACTGCTTGGCGGCATCCCAGGACGACTTGGGATACTCCCGGATGCTGATGCCGGACGAATCGCGGACCTTCGCCTCGACGACGCCACCACCGGATCCGGAGGCGGCCTTGTCACCGCCGCACGCGGCGAGGAGGATGAGCGGGAGGAGCAGGGACCTGCGCATGACAACCTCGACTGCAGACGGGAAACGATCCGTTCAGAGACAGCTCGAAACGTAACTCAGGCGGCCACACCCCGATGGTGTCATCCTGAGCGAAGCGACGGCATAGCCGGCGCCGGCGCAGCCGGCGTGCGGTGGCCCCGATGCGCGGCGGGCCCGACCTGGGGCTCCGGTCTCGCTATGTTCCAAGCGTCTTCGCCGCGGCGCCCCCTATACCGCATGTCGGGGGCGCCGCAATCGGCACGTCCGGCGGAGGTGAGGGCTCGACGACACGGAACCCGCTCGTCCGGCCCCCCAGCGCCGGGCCCGCTTACATCGATCATCCATCATCGATCATCCATCATCTCGTCACGCTTCTCGCTTCTCGCTTCTCGCCCTACCGCCCCAACCCCGCCGGCCCCTTCCTCCGCCCCACCGCCACCGCCAGCACCGCCAACGCCAACAGATAGGGCAGCGCCAGGAAGAGTTGATACGGCACCGCACTCCCGCTCGCCTGGAAGGTGAACTGCAGCGCGGTCGCCGCGCCAAAGAGCAATGCGGCCAACGCCGCACCCAGCGGATGCCAGCGGCCGAGCACCACGATGGCGATCGCGATGAAGCCGCGCCCCGCCGTCATCTTCTCGGCGAAGGTGCCGACCTGGGCCAGCACAAGCGAGGCGCCCGCCAGCCCGGCGAAGGCACCACCGATCAACGTGCCGATGGTCCGCACCCGCCCCACCCGTACCCCCATCGCCTGCGCCGCACTCGGCGATTCCCCCGCCGCACGCAACTCCAGCCCGAAGCGCGTGCGGAAGAGCAGCCACGCAACTGCAGGCACCAACAGATAGACGGCGTAGCTGAGCAGCGACTGACTGAAGAACGCGGGACCGATCAATGGAATGTCGCTGAGGCCGGGGATCGGCATTGCCGCCATCGTCGGCACCGTGAGTCCGGCCCCTGCATTGCCGAAGGCGATCCGCGCGATCAACCCGGTGAGTCCCGTCATGCCGAGCGTCACCGCGGTGCCGGTGATGATCTGGTCGGCGCGCGCGCCAATCGCCACCGCGGCGACAATCGCCGACGTCGCGACACCGGCGAGCACACCCGCCGCGACGCCACCCGCCGCACCGAACGAGACCGCGCCCACCGCCGCGCCGAGTGCCCCCGCGAGCATCGCACCCTCGATGCCGAGGTTGAGCACGCCGCCGCGTTCGCTCACCGTCTCGCCGAGCGCGGCCAGCGCCAGCGGCGTGGCGACGCGCACCGTCGCCGCCGCGAAGCCACTGACCAGCGCGAGTTCGATCACTTCGGCTTCACCGGATGCTTCAGGCGCCGATCCTCGACGCGGCGGATCGAGTCGAGATCCGCACTGATCGCCGGCTGCGCGGCGCGCAGGTCGCGCTGCTCGCCGGGATCCTGCGCGAGGTTGAAGACGCGCATCGTGTCCCGCATCCAGACCGCCTTCCAGTCACCGCGAAGCACCGCGCTCTGGTTGCGGTCCGGCGAGTACCACACCTGATACGGCCGCAACGAGAAGCCGCCGCGTCCGGTGAGGATCGGTGCGAAGGAGCGGCCGTCGATGTCGCTCGGCGCCGACATCCCCGCGACCTGCGTCAGCGTGGCGTGCAGGTCGGTGAAGTCGACTCGGCCGGCGTAGTTGCCCCTCGGCTTCACGACGCCGGGCCAGGTAAAGATCCCGGGGACGCGCAGCCCGCCGTCGTAGAGGTCGCCCTTGAAGCCGCGGTACCCCATGGTGCCGTTGAACCAGCGACCGGGGATGTCGCTCTGGCCGTCGTTGGCGATCTTCAGGAACGTCGCACCGTTGTCGGAGAGGAAGACGATCAGCGTCTTCCGGGTGAGGCCGAGCGAGTCGAGCAGCGCGCGGATTGCCCCGACGTCCTGATCGAGCCGGCTCACCTGCGCCGCGTAGCTCTTCTTGGGGAGCGGCCACGGCTTGTCGGCATAGGCGCCGAGCGTCGGCGTTTCGTAGCCGCCATCGGGGGAGCTCCGCGCGATCTCGTTGTGGATGTGCGGGAGGTTGGTGGCCCAATACAAGAAGAAGCGGCGGCCGGCGTTGGCGCGCACGAACGCAAAGGCGCGGTCGCGCATCAGGTCCGGCGCGTAGGCGCGCTTCACCGTCGCCTGACCCGCTCCCATCTTGGTCGGCTTCGGCACCACGTTGCCGGTGCGCAGCGAATCGGTCCCGTCAATCAAGTACTCGGGATAGAAGTTGTGCGCGTGCACCTGGTCGCGATAGCCGAAGAAGACGTCGAAGCCCTGCGCCTGCGGCCACGACTCGGGGCGCGCATCCCACGAGAGCCCCCACTTCCCGAACAGCCCTGTCGCGTACCCGGCGCTCCGCAGCCGCTCGGCGAGCGTCACATCCTCGGGACGGAGATAGTCGTTGTCGTTGTCATCGAGACGGCAGGTGCCGTTGTGATGCCCCGTCATCAACGAACAGCGCGCCGGGCCGCAGACGCCGGCACTCGAGCGGAACTCGGTGAAGCGTATCCCCTCGCGCGCCAGCCGGTCGATGTTCGGCGTCGCGATCTCCTGCTGCCCCCACGCGCCGAGCTCGCCGATGCCGAGGTCGTCCGCGAGGATGACCACGATGTTGGGCGGCTCCACGCCGGCGCCGCTGCGGGAGCCAGTCCCCGCGCAGCCGGCGAGGAAGAGCATCGGGACGATTCGGAGTCTGGTGGCGAAGGTCATAGGTCGTAGGTCATAGGTCGTAAGTCGTTGGGATGCGGATCGATCATCGATCATCGATCATCGATCATCGATCATCGAGCACTGTCAGCGTATGCACCCGAAGCGTCACGAAGCCATCCTCGTCCTCGCTCTTGAGCATCACGCGGTTGGCACCGAACGCGACGACCGGATCCTTCCCGGTGCCGACGAGGCGGCCGAGGATGGTGCCGTCGCGACGGAGCGCCGTCCACCCCCATCGCGCGTCCGCTTGCCGGTAGCCACCATCCTTGATCCACGCGACGCCGTCGGCACCGATCAGTGCCTTGCCGATCACGGTAGCGAATC
This sequence comes from Gemmatimonadota bacterium, assembly GCA_016704275.1. NCBI lineage: Bacteria > Pseudomonadati > Gemmatimonadota > Gemmatimonadota bacterium. Next base: position 113,130 of record JADJAK010000006.1, on the reverse strand, counting down.
CCCGCCCGGGGGCATCTCGCACGCCGGAAGACGCTCGTCGTGGTATCTGTGCCGGGACCTTCCATCCGGGCGCTCGCGCGCCTCTCCGCGATCCGGGCAACTGCTCATCCGCCTCCGCTTTGATCCCTCCTCGTCGGTCCTCGGCGCGGAACCGCGACGATCTCGGGCCTGCAGCGCGCCGTCGGCCGCCATCCGCCGCAGCTACCAGCGTCGTCCACGGCGAGATCAGGAACTCCGCTCCCCACGCCACGGCGATGACCGGATACGCCATATTGGAGTAGGTGGCATTCCCCGATTGCCGCGACGATGGTCCGGCCCGGCCACCGAATCAACCAAGGATCACCAGCCTGTCGGAGCCATTGGTTCCAGGCGAGCCGATCGCCACTGCACCTTGGGATTGGGATCCGCGCGGGCTCGGCCGAGATCCTGATTCCCTCGGTGCCACAGCATGGCATCGATCGCCAGACAATTGCCCGACGACCGTGAACCGCCGCAGCGATGTCGCTCGAAAGGCCCTGCTGCGCACGACCCCTCCTGCCGGGCACGACCACCGAGACTCGACCGTTCGCCCGATCATGGACGATGACGGTGTCGCCCAGCCCCTGGTGATTTCCCCGTCCATGAACTCTGCGGGCCCCGCACCGGATCGGCCGATCCGCTCCACTTCCTTCCCATCCGGGCCGAGGACGAACAGCGAGCCATCAAGAAAGAAGACCAGGCGGCCATCGTGCAGCAGCAACACGCGGAAGGCCCTCGCGTCAGCTCAACCTCGAACTCGCGTCCCTTTCACCGTCGTCACCGGCTTCTCGCTCATCACGAAACGCGGGGCCCGCTCGAATGCATCCGCCGCATGCTCGAAGATCGCCACGCCGGCCGAGTCACGCACGGCCGGGGCAAGCGGCGCCGTGTTGCCGGTAGCCAGGCCGCCCGCGGCATCGTCCGCGCGTCCGCGCAGGCGGCAAGGAGCAACGTCGGGATGAGTCGCAGTCTGCTGCGCCCAGGTCATAGGTCGTAGGTCATAGGTCGTAAGTCGTTGGGATGCGGATCGATCATCGATCATCGGATGCCATCGATCATCGATCATCGACCATCGATCCTCGCCGCCCCCCCACCACCATCGTCACGATCACCACCGCCTGCACCACCTGCACCGCCACCGCCGGGATCCCGGCGTCGCGCTGCATCGCCCCGGCGCCTGCTTCGAGGGCACCAAAGAGCACTCCGGCGATCACCACGCCGAGCGGCTGGAGCCGACCGAGCAGCGCCACCGCAATCGCGGTGAAGCCGTAGCCCGGAGAGAGATTGAGGTAGAGTGCATACGATACGCCGCTGACCTCGACCGCACCACCGAGCCCGGCCAGCGCACCACTCGCCAGCAGCGCCACCGCCAGCAGCCGGCCGCTCCGGATCCCGCCGCTCACCTCGGCGGCGCGTGGCCCCGCGCCAACGGCGCGCAACTCGAAGCCCCAGCGCGTCTTGCGCAGCAACACCATCAATCCGACCGCCACCAGCACCGCCAGCACCAACCCCAGGTGCAGCCGCGCCCCGGGGAGCAGCTTCGGCAGCTGCGCCGAGGCCGCGATCGCCGCGCTCTGCGGATAGACATGGGTCGGCTCCTGCATCGGACCGCTTACCGCCCAGCTCACCGCTGCCTCGGCCACGAAGTTCAGCAGTAGCGTCGAGATCACCTCGGTCACCCCGAAGCGCAGCTTGAGGAGGACCGGCACGGCCATCCAGGCGATGCCGCCAATCATCCCGGCCGCGAGCACGATCGGCAGCGCCACCACCATCGGCAGTCCACCGACATGCGTCCCCGCCCACGCCGCGGCCATCGCACCGAGGGCGAACTGCCCCTCCATCCCGATGTTGAGGGCACCGCCTCGGCTCCCGAGGGTGAACGCGAGCCCGAGCAGGATGAGCGGGGTGGCGCGGACGAGCGTCGCCGAGGTGATGGCGTACCACGAGCCGAAGGCGCCGCGCCAGAGCGCACCGAGCGCGAGCGGCACATCGAAGCCGGCGACCAGGAGGAAGAGCGCGAGCAATACGAGCCCGAGGGCGAACGCTCCGCCGGTGACCATCACATCACGAAGGCCCGCCCGCGAGGAGGTCGTCACTCGCTGCTCCCCACAGCGAGCATCGCATCGCCCACCACGTCGCGCGGGGTATCGATCGGCAGTTCGGTCAGCGTGCCGTTGGCCATCACGAAGAGTCGATCGGCGATCTCCACCACTTCGTCGAGGTCGGAGGAATGCACGATCACCGCCGCGCCGCTCGCCGCCGCAGCACGCAAGCGTTCGTGGATCGCTGCCGTCGCCTGCACGTCGAGGCCGCGCGTCGGATCTTCCACCACCAGCACCTTCGGCGATCGCTCGAGTACGCGCGCAAAGATCAGCTTCTGCTGGTTGCCGCCGCTGAGCGATGCGGCCGGGGTATCGGCATCGCCGCCACGCACGTCAAACGCCTCAAGCAGTTCGGCCGTCCGCACCCTGAGCGCCGGCCAGTCGAGCCACCAGGGCGCGGTGTGGTCGCCGAGCAGGATGTTCTCGGTCAGGGTGAGTGCGGGGATGATCCCCTCGGTGGTGCGATCCTCCGGCACGAACGCGACGGGCCCGCTCACGGTGAGTGACCCACTCCGCGGCGCGGCCTCGTCGAGCCCCGCCACTGCGCGGAGCAGGGCCCGCTGGCCGTTCCCCTCGATCGCCGCGACGCCGACCACCTCACCGGCTCGGATCACGAAGTCGAGTGGCACCTGCTCCACCACCAACCGCTCAGCGCGCACCACCACCTCACCCAGCACCGGCGCCCTGCGCTCGACGCGCGGCAGGTCGCCGCCGATCATCGCGCGCGACAGACTCGCCGGTGTCTCCCCCGCCACCTGGCCGGTGAAGGTCACCTTGCCCCGACGCAGTACCGTGACGCGATCGGCCGCCGCAAACACCTCGTCGAGTTTGTGGGTGATCAAGACCACTGCCCCGCCCTTCGCAGCGAAGTCGCGCACCAGCTGCAACAGTTCCGTCACCTCGCGCGGTGCCAACACGGCACTCGGCTCGTCGAGCAGCAACACGCGCGCATCGCCGGCCAGCGCCTTCACAATTTCCAGGCGCTGCCGCAACTGCACCGAGAGCGTCTCGACCACGGCCGTCGCATCGAGTGGCAACCCGAGCCGCGCAATCACCTCGGCGGCACGCCGTTCCGCCGCCCGCCCCGTCTCCCGCCACCCTGCCGCCAGCGCAATGTTCTCCGCGACGGTGAATGCGGGGATCGAGGAGAAGTGCTGAGCGACCACGCCGTACGGGCGCAGCATGCTGCGCCCGTGCTGCGGGCCCGGACTACGGAAAGACCGCGATCGGGTGCCATATCCTGGCGGAGGGCCCCGCTGCAATCCGGATCAGCGTGCTCTTCCCCGCCCCGTTCTCGCCGAGCAGCGCATGCACCTCACCGGCGGCAACGTCGAACGAGACGTCGTCGAGGGCGAGCAGCAAGCCAAACGATTTTGAGATGCCGGAGAGCCTCAGCAACGTTGGCCCCCGGCGGGATGATCGATCATCGATGATCGATCATCGATCATCGGTCAGAGCCCCGTCGGATGATCATGAAACGCCCACGCCACGCCGAACCGCTCGGCCACCAGCTGCCCGAGCGCCTTCACGCCGACCGTCTCGGTGGCATAGTGGCCCGCGTAGAGGACGTTGACGCCGTATTCGAGCGCGTCGAAGGTGGTGTGGTGCGCGCCTTCGCCGGTGATGTAGGTGTCGAGGCCGGCGGCGGCCGCCTGTTCGATCCGACCGCCCGCGCCGCCGGTAATGATCCCGACCCGCGTCGTCGTCTCCGGGCCGCCGGGGATCAGGTGGACCTGGTCGCCCAGCAGCTCCGTCAGCCTCGTCACCAACGTGTCGCGCGGTGAGATCAGGTGGCCCGACGCGCCGAACGGCATCCCCTTGTAGCTGTCGAATGGCACCGGATCGAGGATGCCGAGCATCTTGGCGAGCACCGCGTTGTTGCCGACCTCGGGGTGCACATCGAGCGGAATGTGCGCGCTGTAGACCGCGACGTCGTGATCGAGCAGCGCCTTGATCCGTCGGTAGCGCCGGCCGGTCACTGGTCGATTGCCATCCCAGAAGAGGCCGTGGTGCACCAGCAGCATCGTGCCACGCGGGCACTCGGCGACCACGCGATCGATGGTGCGCTGCGTCGCGTCGACGGCGGCCACGATCCCGGTGACCTCGCCTTCGTTCGCGACCTGCAATCCGTTCACCGCGCCTGACTCGTCAGGCACCTCGCGGATGCGGAGGTAGCCGTCGAGGAAGTCGACCATCTCGCTCAGCGCGGCAGTTCTCATGGCGTCTTCACTCCGGCAACGACGAGGGTTCCCGCGATGATCGAATCGCGCGCGGCCTGCACCCGCTCCGCGAGCCCGGCTGGCCAGATAGTCGTGAGCGCGGGGTTCGTCGCGAAGGAGATCACGCCGCTCTCCAGCCCGAACGACTCGACCCGCGGCGTGAACCGATTCTCCTTCACCTCGCGGGCGACGAGCAGCAGCGCACGCGGCAGGTCGAGCACCGCCGAACCGATGACACGCTCCGGTGCCAGCGCGCTCTGGTCGGCGTTCGCCCCATAGACATAGACGTTGGGCGATTCCTTCGCGGCGCCGAACAGTCCGATCGCGGCGGCATCGGCGTTGTGGTGCAGCTGGTCAACGCCGAGGCGGATCATCGCGAGCGCCGCCTCCTTGCCAGCAGCGGCATCGTCGAAGTTGCCGAGGTAGGTGAGCCGCGTCTCGACGTCGGGGCGCGTCGCCTGCGCGCCCTGCACCCAGCCATCGTAGCCGAGCTTGATGGGCGGCAGCTCCATCCCGCCGACGAAGCCGATCTTGCCTGTCTTCGTGAGTGCGCCGGCCACCATCCCGGCGAGGTAGGTCGCTTCGTGAATGCGGAAGATCAGCGGCACCACCTTCCCGGCGACCTGCTGCCCCGAGGTGATCACGAAGACGGTGTTGGGGAAGTCCTTCGCGACCCGCTCCGCGGGGGCCTGGAACTCGTAGCCGTGGCCATACACCATCGTGTAGCCGGCGGCGGCGTAGGAACGGAGCGCCTCTTCCTGATCGGCGGGGGTGCGCGCCTCGATGTGTGAAATGGCGGCGCCGAGTGAATCCTTGATCTGCCCGAGTCCCGCGAAGGCCCCGGCATTCCACGCCGCATCGGCGATGGAACCCGGCGTGATCAGCGCGACGCGAAACGCGCCGTCGTTGGCCGATGGCTTCGGCGCACACGCGCCAACGAGCAGGAGTGCGGACAGCAGAAGGAGACGGCGCATGCCAGGACCTGGGTGAGGGTCGGCTGTCGAAGTCGAATCAGGAACTGGGTACTACCCCGCGACCCGGCGGGTGGTTCGCGTCACCCTTCGAATGGTGCCCCAAGCAGCATCTCGAGCAGGCGCGCGAGATCGTCGTTCGAGTAGTACGAAATGGCGAGGAGGCCGCGCCCGCGCCGCTTGGCGGTGAGGCGCACGTCGGTGCCGAGGCGCTTGCGGAGCGCATCCTCGACGCGGCGCGCATCGGCGGAGGAGGCCTTCGGCGTCGCCGGCTTCTTCATCATCTTGCCGCGCGCCTTCTCGGGCGCCTCGCCACGCACCACCGCTTCCACCTCGCGAACCGACCACCCCTTCTCGACCGCTTCCTGCGCCAGACGCGAGATCTCGCGCTGATCCTCGATCGCCAGCAACGCGCGCGCATGCCCCTCGGCGAGATGCTTCCCCGCGAGCAGCTCCTGCACATCGGCGGGCAACTTCAGCAGGCGCAGCGTGTTGGCAATCGTCGAGCGATCCTTGCCGACGAGCCGAGCCACTTCGGCCTGCGGAATCGAGAACTCCGCCATCAGGCGTTGATAGCCGGCAGCTTCGTCGAGCGCCGAGAGATCGTCGCGCTGCAGGTTCTCGATCAGGGCAAGCGTCAGTGCGGTGCGATCATCGAAGTCGCGAACGACCGCCGAGACTTTGGCCCAGCCGAGCCGCTGCACTGCACGCCAACGGCGTTCGCCGGCGATCAACTCATAGCGATTCCCAACCGGACGCACCACGATCGGCTGCAACAAGCCCGACGCCTCGATCGACGACGTGAGTTCGGCGAGCGCGTCCTCGTCGAAGGTCCGGCGCGGCTGATACGGATTCGCGGAGATCGCGCCGACGGCAATCTCGCGCAGCGCACCAGTCGCTTCCGCCTGCTCACGCGAGATCGGTCCGAGCAGCGACTCGAGTCCGCGGCCCAATCGCTTCGAGTCGCTCATGTCGCGCCTCCGCCGCTACGGCCCTTGGTGAGACCCACGGTGCGCTTCATCAATTCCTGCGCGACCGCCAGGTAACTCTTGGCGCCGATCGACTGCACGTCATACAAGAGGATCGGCTTGCCGAACGACGGCGCCTCGGCGAGGCGCACGTTCCGCGGGATCACCGTGCGGAAGACCTTCGCGCCGAAATAGTCCTTCGCCTCGGTGACGACCTGCTTGGACAGATTGAGACGGTTGTCATACATCGTGAGGAGCACGCCTTCGATCTGGAAGTCCGGATTGAAGTTCTGCTGGACGACGCGTATCGTGTTGAGCAGCTGAGAGATACCCTCCAACGCGTAGTACTCGCACTGGATCGGAATGATGACGGCGTCCGCGGCGGTGAGGACGTTGAGGGTCACCAGGCCCAGCGAGGGCGGGCAGTCGATCAGGATGTACTCGTAGTCATCCTGGATGGCGTCGATGACGCCGCGCAGGATGGTCTCCCGGTTCGGCATGCCGATGAGTTCGAGTTCGGCGCCGACGAGATCCTGAGTGGCCGGAAGGACATGCAGGAAGGGGAGCTGGGGGTCCTGCCTCACGACATCTTTGACGCTAAGTCCATCAATCAGAATATCATAGAGCGACCGTTCCACGCTCCCCTTCTCGATCCCTACCCCGGAGGTGGCGTTCCCCTGGGGGTCGGCGTCGATGAGCAGGGTCTTCCGCTCCGCGATGGCCAGGGAGGCGGCGAGGTTGACAGCAGTCGTGGTCTTGCCGACGCCACCCTTTTGGTTGGCAATCGCGATGGTACGGGCCATGGGGAGTCCGGTGGGAGAAGCTAACTCCGAAAGATATGGGGGTTTGGTCGGGACGGATAGCGGGAGGCCAGAGTTTCACGTGAAACGTGTTTATTCAGCCGCGCATGTCAATGCGCGGCGCCGGCGCAGCCGGCGTGTGGTTGATGCAGCAGGGTGTGCAGGGGCGCGCGGAGTCGGGGTCGTTGACGCGAGGACCGCGTAGGGGCGAGGCATGCCTCGCCCGTCTCCCGGCAACAGTGGTCTGTCCCCCAGTGTGCACCGGGCCCAGCCTGGGGGCTCCGGTCTCGCGTGTTCCAAGCGTCTTCGCCGCGGCGCCCCCTATACAGCATGCCGGGGGCGCCGCAATCGGCACGTCCGGCGGAGGAGAGGGCTCGACGACACGGAACCCGCTCGCCCGGCCCCCCAGCGCCGGGCCCGCCGAGGATCTCTCGTGATACTGGGGGGCGCGCGGAGTCGGGGTCGTTGACGCGAGGACCGTGTAGGGGCGAGGCATGCCTCGCCCGTCTCTCCCACGCGTATGAGTCCGTCCGCCGGCGTGCGACGTGTGACCGCAGCGTCAGCGAGCCCCGACCCGTGCGCCCCTCACGCGAGACCGGAGCCCCCTGCAAGGGCCCGCGGGGCAGCGATCCCGACGACCACTCACGCCGGCGGCGCCGGCGCCGCGCATTGACATGCGCGGCTGGAGAGAACCGTTTCACGTGAAACAGCTACTTCACGCGCTCCCGGCGAAGCACTTCAACCAGCAGATGCTGCAGATCCGCCGGGGAAACCCCCGGAACCCGCCCAGCCTGGGCCAGCGTCGTCGGCTGCACCCGGGCGAGCTTCTCGCGAGCCTCCCAGGAAAGCCGCTCCATCTGACCCCAGGGCAGGTCCGCCGGCAACGGCGTCGCCTCGAGTCGCACCAACTTCTCGGCGACCACCCGCTCCCTGGCCAGGTAACCGCCATAGCGAAGCTCGATCGCCGACCACTCGCAATCGTCGGCGCCCACATCGACCCCTGCCGCCTCGAACAGCGCCACCAGCGACACCCCCGGACGCTTCACCAGCTCCGCGATCCGCACCGGCTCGCTGATCCCATTGCTTCCACTCGCCGCGAGGATCCCATTCGCCTGCGCCGGCGACACCGCCGTATCCACCGCCCGCCTGCTCACCGCCTCCTCCCGCTCCAATCGCTCCTCGGCGGCAGCCCGCTCCCCGTCCGACCAGAGATTTCGACTCGTAGCAATTGGCAACATGCGGCGTAACGCGTTGTCCTGCCTTAACATAAGACGATGTTCGGCACGGGAAGTGAATAGCCGATACGGTTCATCCACGCCTCTGGAAACCAGGTCGTCCACCAGGACGCCGCAGTACCCCTCACTTCGGCCGATCGCGACGGGCTCGAGATCAAGCGCCCAGGCCGCCGCATTCATGCCGGCGACCGCGCCCTGCCCCGCCGCCTCCTCGTAGCCGGTCGTCCCGTTGATCTGGCCGGCGGTGTAGAGCCCGGGGATCGCCTTCACGGCGAGATGGCGATCCAACTGCGTCGGTGGCAGGTAGTCGTACTCGATCGCGTAGCCGGCGCGCGTCATCTCGACCTGCGCCATGCCGGGAATCAGTCGCAGCATCTGCAGTTGCACGTCAGGTGGCAGCGACGTCGAGAGTCCACCGACGTAGAGCTCGTCGGTGTCGAGTCCTTCCGGTTCGAGGAAGACCTGATGGCGCGCGGCGTCGGGGAACTTCACCACCTTGTCCTCGACACTCGGACAGTAGCGCGGACCACGCCCGGAGATCGCGCCGCCATACAGCGCCGAGTCGGCGAGGTGCCGTGTGATGAGTTCCTTCACTGGATCACCCGCCCACGTCAGCCAACAGGGGCGCTGTTCCGGATGCGGCGCGCGCACGTGCGACGAGAACCAGTACGGTGCAACGTCGGAATCCTGACGCGCCATCACCGACGTGTCGATGGTCCGGCCATCGATGCGCGGCGGCGTGCCGGTCTTGAAGCGTTCGACCGCTAACCCAAGCGCCGCAAGGTGTTCCGAGAGTTCGACCGACGGCGGCTCACCGGCGCGGCCCGCAGGAATCGTGTGCGACGTCCCCACATGAATGCGCCCGCGCAGGAAGGTGCCCGTGGTGATCACGACCGCACGCGCGCGCACCGACACGCCAGCATCGGTGAGCACGCCGACCACGGCGCCGCCCTCGATCAGGAAGCGGGCGGCGGTTCCTTCGACGAGTTGCACCGGGTGCGTCACCGGCAGCGACTCGAGCAGGTCACGCACGGCGCGGCGATACAGCGTGCGGTCGCACTGCGCGCGTGGGCTCGCCACTGCGGGGCCCTTGCTCTGATTCAGCATCCGGAACTGGATCATCGCGCGGTCGGTCGCGCGGCCCATGATCCCGCCGAGGGCATCGACCTCGCGAGCGACGGTCCCCTTCGCGATGCCGCCGATCGCGGGGTTGCATGACATCTGGCCGATGGTGTCGAGCCGCTGCGTCAGCAGGATCACCCGCGCGCCGGAACGCGCCGCCAACGCGGCCGCTTCGGTGCCGGCGTGACCGCCACCCAGGACGAGGACATCGCAATGCATGCGACAATCTACGTGGGGGCGGGGCATGCGAAGATGCCCCCCAGCCGCCCATGGCAATGCGCGGCGCCGGCGCAGCCGGCGTGCATCGACGTTGGGATCCCTGCTCTGCGGGCCCGGCCTGGGGGCTCCGGTCTCGCGTGAGGGGCGCGCGGGTCGGGGCTCGCCGACGCTGCGGTCCGACGTCGCACGCCGGCGGGGCGCGGGTCCAAATGACGGATGGTCACCCGGCGAGCGACTGGACGGTCCTCGCGTCAACGACCCCGACCCCGCGCGCCCCCCGGCATCACAACAGATCTTCGGCGGGCCCGGCGCTGGGGGGCCGGGCGAGCGGGTTCCGTGTCGTCGAGCCCTCTCCTCCGCCGGACGTGCCGATTGCGGCGCCCCCGACATGCTTCATAGGGGGCGCCGCGGCGAAGACGCTTGGAACACGCGAGACCGGCCGCCCCAGGCTGGGCCCGCGGCCTGACGGCCGCGGTTGAGGCAAGCGCCACCACGACGTGAGTCGGCAGTACATTATGGAATCCCCATTCCGGACCGTCGATGCGCCTCGCCGCCCTGCTCCTGTTGCCGGCCCTCTCTGCCACGCTCCCCGCACAGACCGCCGCACCGGCCAAGCCCGCCTACACCTATGTCAAGCTCGTCGACACCATGGTGGCGATGCGCGATGGGGTGAAGCTGCACACCTCCATCTATGTGCCGCAGAACTACAGCGGGCCGCTGGCGATCGTCTTCACGCGCACGCCGTACAGCATCACCGGCTCGGCCGGCCGCATGACCGGCAGCTATCGCGAACTCGCCGAGGATGGCTACGCCTTCGCCTTTCAGGACATCCGCGGCCACTACGGCAGCGAAGGCACCTTCGTGATGCAACGCGCCCCGCGCGATCGCAACGATCCGAAGGCGATCGACGAAGGGAGCGATGCCTACGACACCATCGACTGGCTCGTCAAGCGCGTCCCCGGCAACAACGGCCGCGTCGGCATGCTCGGCGTCTCGTACGATGGGTGGGTCGTCGTGCAGGCACTCATGGATCCGCACCCCGCCTTCAAGGCCGCGTCGCCGCAGGCCTCGCCGGCCGACATGTGGATGGGCGACGACTTCCACCACCAAGGCGCGTTCCGGTTGTCGTATGGCTTCGAGTACGCCTACGACATGGAACAGGGGAAGGTCTCCAAGCAGTTCGCCTTCGACCGCGCCGACACTTACGACTGGTACCTCTCGCTCGGCTCGCTCGCGCGCGTCAATCAGGAAGTCTTCAAGGGGACGATCCCCACCTGGAACGACTTCGCCGCACACCCGAACTACGACGCCTTCTGGAAGAAGCAGGCGGCCGTGCCCTACCTCCAGCAGCCGGTCACCGTGCCGACGCTCAATGTGGCGGGGTGGTGGGACCAGGAAGATTTCTACGGGCCGGTCACCATCTACCGCGCCATGGAGAAGCACGACGCGAAGAACATGAACTTCCTCGTCGTCGGCCCCTGGAACCACGGCGGCTGGGGCGGCACCGGCAAGACGTTGGGACCGATCGACTTCGGCAGCAACACCGGAGACTACTACCGCCAGTCGATCCAGCGCCCCTTCTTCGCCTGCCACCTCAGGGGCGCCACCGATGGCTGCACACCGGCGGAAGCGACGCTCTTCCGCGCGGGAGAGAATCGCTGGGTCAGCAACACGACCTTCCCTCGGCGCGACAACGTCACCCAGACACCGATCTACACCGCCGCGTCAGGGGCACTCTCGTTCACGGCGCCGAAGGCCGCCGCCGCCGCGGACTCCTTCATCTCCGATCCGGCGAATCCGGTGCCGTATCGTCGCCGGCCGATCCAGCCGACGTATGGACCCGGCTCGCAGTGGCGCGCGTGGCTCACCGAGGACCAGCGCCACGTCGACCATCGCCCCGATGTGCTGACCTGGCAGACCGGCGTGCTCGATGCGCCCGTCACCATCAGCGGCGAGATCATGGCCACGCTCTATGCCTCGACCTCCCAGAGCGACGCCGACTGGGTCGTCAAGCTGATCGACGTCTACCCCGACTCACTGCCGTCGCCGATGGGTGGCTTCCAGTTCATGGTCGCCAACGACGTCCTCCGCGGCCGCTACCTCGACTCCTTTGAGAAGCCCCGGCCGCTGGTGCCGAACAAGGTCGAGAAGTTGACCGTCGACCTGCACACGCAGGAGTACACCTTCAAGCCGGGCCACCGGATCATGGTGCAGATCCAGAGCACCTGGTTCCCGCTGATCGATCGCAACCCGCAGCGCTTCGTCCCCAACATCTTCAACGCCAGCGCCGCCGATTTCCGGAAGGCGACGCATGCGGTGCAGCGGTCGGCGAGGTGGCCGACGCACGTGACGTTGCCGGTCGTGCGGTAGGGATGACGTAGGGGCGCGGCCTGCCGCGCCCGGCCGACACCACACCAAACGACGTAGGGGCGCAGCATGCTGCGCCCCTACACACCTACCATCGTCCCGCCTGGGTGGGAGGGGCGCGGCAGGCCGCGCCCCTACGCGATGGTCATCCGCCCGCGTGGGAAAGCGTCAACGTCACCCCGCCCTCACCCACCGGAACACTTCGCGCAGCGTCGGCTTCTTGCCGTACATCAGGATGCCGGTGCGGTAGATCCGTCCCGCAACCCACACCACGCCGAGCAGCGCGGCGACCATGATCACCAGCGAGAGCGCCAGCTCGGGCAGAGGCACCGCCGCCATCGACCAGCGCACCGGCATGACGAACGGCGCCGTGAAGGGGATCAGCGAGAGCACCGTGCCGAGGCCGCCCGAGGGGTCCTTGATCACGGCGAAGACGCCGAAGAAGCCGACCATGATCACCATGATGACGCCGGAGATCGCCTGCTGCGCCTCCTGGGTCGAGTTCACCATCGAGCCCACCGCCGCGAACACCGCGCCGAACAGCAGGAAGCCGAGGGCGAAGTAGGTCAGGAAGACCACCAGCAGGTCGGTCGGAATCGAGGGAATCGGCAGCGTCTGCATCGTCTCGACCGGGACCTTCAGCAGTCCGGCAAGGACGGTCCGGTTCTGCCCGACCATGAACACGGTGCCGACCCAGATCGACATCTGCAGCAACCCCACTGCGCCGACGCCGATCACCTTGCCGAGCAGCATCTGGAACGGCCGCAGCGACGAGGCGAGGATCTCCATGATGCGCGAGGTCTTCTCCTCGATCACCGACATCATCGTCTGCTGACCGAAGAGCACCACCGAGATGTAGAGCAGGAAGCCCATGATGTAGGCCAGAAGGAAGGACGCTGCGCCGCTCTCGCCGGTCGGCTTGCCGTCGGCCACCTTGGTGGTCTTCATGTCGGCCGGCCGCATCGCGGCGGTCACGACGCCGGCATCGACACCGGCGCGCTCGAGCCGTGTCCCCACGACCACGGAGGAGATCAACCGCTGCAGTTCGCCCATCGTCTCGAATGACGAAACATTGGTCCCGAAGTACTCGACCTTCCCCGCCGCCAGCGTGTTCTCCGGCAGGATCATCACGCCATCGAGCGGCTCAGCCACCTCGCGCGAGGTGCGCAGCAGCAGCGAGTCGCGTTTGGCGGTGGCATCACCGGCCAGGGTGACGTGCTCGATGGCGTACTTCGCCCGGGTGCCGTCCTTGAAGGTCGGCTTCCCGAGGGCGGCGACGATCTGCACGCCGGTCGAGTCGGCGGTGCCGTCGATCACGGCAATCCGGGTGGTCCGGTCGGTGCCGCGCATCATCAGCGCCGGCACGGTCATCGCGAACACCATGAGCAACGGCAGGCCCAGGGTGGCCAGCAGGAAGGCACGGGTGCGGACGCGCTCGATGAACTCCCGGCGCACCACGGCAAAGATCTTGTTCACGCGGCCTCCCCGGTCCGGGCGGCCACGGCCGCATTGCCGACCTTGGCGATGAAGATCGCCTGCAGCGACGGCTCGACGATCTCGAAGCGACTGAGCCCGACCCCCTCGCGAATGAGCGCGTGGAGCAGCGTCTCCGGATCGGCCCCTTCGGCCATGCGGAGGTCGGCCGAGGCGCCGTAGTCGTCAATCGTCTCGATCAATCGCCGATCGGCCAGCACCCGCTCCGCCTTCTCGCGATCGTGGGTAAAGCCCAGGGCGATGTGCCGGCCACCGAAGCCGGCCTTGATCTCCTGCAGGGTGCCGTCGACCACCTTCTCGCCGCGGGCGATGATCACGATGTGATCGCACATCCGCTCCGCCTGCTCCATGATGTGGGTCGAGAAGAGAACGGTGACCCCCGACTTGGCGAGCTCGATCACCACGTCCTTCATCACCTGGGAGTTGACCGGGTCGAGCCCCGAGAAGGGCTCGTCCAGCACCACCAGCTCGGGGTCGTGGAGCAGCGATCCGGCGAACTGGACCTTCTGCTGCATCCCCTTGGAGAGGTCCTCGACCTTCTTCTGGGCCCAATCGGCGATCCCGAGCCGGTCGAGCCACTTGGCGGCCCGCCGCTTCGCCTCGCTCCGGGCGATCCCCTTCACTTCGCCGAAGAAGACCAGATGATCGAGCACTTTCATCTTCTTGTAGAGGCCGCGCTCCTCGGGGAGGAAGCCGATCCGGGGGGAGAGGTCACGCCCCTTCCGGTCCGACCCGAAGAGGGAGATCGACCCCTCATCCGGCTCGATGATGTCCATCATCATCCGGATCGAGGTCGACTTCCCGGCCCCATTGGGGCCCAACAAACCGAAAATGCCGCCGGTCGGGACCTCAAAAGAGAGATCCTTGACGGCGACATGGCCTGAAAAGCGTTTGGTAACCTTCTCGAAGCGAACAGCGGCAGCTGCCACAGCGTTCCCCGGATGTGAGTGACGGGGGAACTTACTACTTCACACGCCGGGGAGTTTCATCGTGGAGCGGGCATCCCGGGGGCGACGCATGCGTCGCCCTTACGCAAATCAGCATCCCGACGCGACCCAAGGATCTCACCAGCGAGGGCGGACGTCCCCCTTCGTACGGGCGACGCATGCGTCGCCCTTACCCGCGTACGCAAATCAGCATCCCGACGCGACCCAAGGATCTCACCAGCGAGGGCGGACGTCCCCCTTCGTACGGGCGACGCATGCGTCGCCCTTACCCGCGCCCCCTAGAATTTCGCCACGGAAAGAAATTCATCCGCCGGAATCACCAGCGTCTTATGCTCCGGCGGCACCCCGAACTTCCGAAGCTGGGCCAGCCACCCCTCCCGATCGTTGCCGGGCTCGAGGATCGTGGTGTCGCGCATCACGACCCCGCGCTCCTGGCGCTCGTGCCAGCGACCGACATAGGTCCGGCCGCTGGCCCCCTCGATCAGCACGGTGATCCCGTGCAGCTCGTCGTGCCCGGGGTGAAGCACCATGCCGCTCACGCGCAGTGGGTCTCGAACGCGGTGACGATCGCCGCGGCGATCATCTCGGGCGACCGCCCCTCGATCTCGTGCCGGTGGATGAACGCGACCACCTCACCGTCCTTGAGCAGCGCCGCCGACGGCGACGACGGCTGATACTGCCCGAAGTAGGAGCGGACCCGCGCCGTGGCGTCGAGGTCCTGCCCGGCAAACACCGTCAACAGCTTCGCCGGCTTGGCGGTCGCCGTCGCCAGCGCCTTGGCCAGCGCCGGACGCGCTCCACCCGCCGCGCAACCGCACATCGAGTTGACGAAGACAAAGGCGGTGCCTTCGGCGTTGCCGAGAGCGGCATCGACCTCGTCCACGGTCTTCATTTCCTGCACGCCGAGGCGGGTGACTTCTGCACGCATGGGGGCGATCATCAATTCTGGATACGGCATGGGGTGGAGCTCCTTTATGGGTCGTAGGTCGTAAGTCGTAAGTCGTAAGTCGTGAAGCGGTGTCCTGGGTCGGAGGTTGGCCCCATAGGACCTACGACCTACGACTTACGACTTACGACTTTTCAGTAAGCGCTTCCTTGAGCGTATGCCACACCATCGTCGCGCACTTCACGCGCATCGGATAGACCGACAATCCCTTGAAGGCCACCAATTTGCCGAGGCCTTCGAGGTCACCGGGCTGGCCGGTGAGCATCGCGTGGAAGCCGTCGAAGAGCGCCATCGCCTCGGGAATCGTCTTCCCCTTGATGGCGGTGGTCATCATCGAGGAGGAGGCGCGACTGACCGCGCACCCCTGTCCCTGGAAGCCGACCTCGCTGATCCGCCCCTCGGCGTCGATCACCAGGTCGAGCGACACTTCGTCGCCGCAGAGCGGGTTGCGCCCCTCGGCGTGATGCGTCGGCGCGTCCAGCCGCTTGAAGTTCCGCGGCGAGCGATCATGCTCGATGATCAGCGTCTGGTACATCTCGTCCATGCCGGCCATCAGCGGAACAGCTCCCGCACCTTCTCGAGCCCCTTCCCCAGGGCGCGCACGTCGGCCTCGGTGGTGTAGGGCCCGAACGAGGCGCGTGCCGTCGCCGGCACACTGAACCGAGCGTGCAGCGGCTGGGTGCAGTGGTGCCCGGCGCGAATGCAGATCCCGCGCGAGTCGAGGATCGAGGCGATGTCGTGCGGATGCGCGCCGGTCATCGTGAAGGTCAGCACCCCGACGCTGTGCGTCGGCTTGGCCAGCAGCTTCACACCCGGAATCGCCTCCAGCATCTCGCGCCCCAACGCCAGCAACCGCTCATCCTCGACCTGCCACGCGGCGCGGTCCTCGGTGAGCACCCACTGGATCGCGGCGTCCATCCCGATGACGCCCGCGATGTTCGGCGTCCCCGCCTCGAAGCGCTGCGGCCCCGAGGCAAAGGTGGTGCGCTCGAAGGAGACGCGGTCGATCATGTCGCCGCCACCCTGGTAGGGCGGCATCGCGGCCAGCAGGTCGCGCCGGGCCCAGAGGACGCCGACACCGGTCGGCCCGAAGAGCTTGTGCGCCGAGAAGCAGTAGAAGTCGGCGCCGAGCGCGGTCAGGTCGACGGGGAAGTGCCCCACCGCCTGTGCGCCATCGACCAGCACCGGGACGCCGTGCACCCGCGCCATGCTGGTCAGCTGGGCAATCGGGTTGATCGTGCCGAGCGTGTTCGAGACGTGTGCCACCGCGAGCAACGCCGGCCCCTCGGCCAGCAACTTCCCAGCGGCCTCGAGATCGAGTTCGCCGGCGTCGGTGACCGGGATGGCTCGGAGCGCGGCGCCGGCGAGCTGCCACGGAACGATGTTGGCGTGGTGCTCCATCTCGGTCACCAGCACCCACGTCCCCGGGCCGACCTTGGGGCGGAGGAACGACTGCGCCACGAGGTTGGTCGCACCGGTGGTGCCGGTGGTGAAGACGATCTCGCCCTCGCGGACGCCGCCGAGGAAGCGCGCGACCGTGGCACGCGTGCCGTCGTAGGCCATCGTGGCACGCTCGGAGAACTCGTAGACGCCGCGATGGATGTTGGCGTTCCACCCCTCGTAGAACGCCATCTCGGCGTCGATCACGACCTGGGGCTTCTGCGTGGTGGCGCCGCTGTCGAGGTACACCAGCGGCTCCCCGCGCGAGGTGCGGGCAAAGATCGGGAACTGCGCCCGCACGGCCTCACTCATCCCAGCATCGCCTCGAGCCGATCGCGCACGATCCGCTCGATCCCGTTCCGCACCGCGGGAATGGTCACCTCGGTCAGCACTTCGGCCGCGAAGGCCCAGATCAGGAGCTCCTGCGCCGTGCGGCCACCGATGCCGCGCGTCTGCAGGTAGTAGCGCTGCTGCTCGTTCAACCGGCCGACCGTGGCGCCGTGGGTGCACTTCACGTCGTCGGCGAAGATCTCGAGCTGCGGCTTGGTGTCGACCTTGGCCTGATCGGAGAGGAGCAGGTTGCGGTTGGTCTGCTTGGCATCGGTCTTCTGGGCAATCGGCTCGACGAACACCTTGCCGTTGAAGACGGCGCGCGACTTGTCGGCCAGCACGCCCTTGTAGACCTCCCACGAATTGCAGTTCGGCTGATCGTGGAAGATCGCCGAGTGGGTGTCGGCGAGCTGCTCGTGCTGCGTGAGATAGAGGCCGTACATCAGCGTCTCGACCTGCTCGCCGGCGAGGCGGGCGTGCAGGTTGTGGCGCGACACCTTCCCGCCGATCGACAATGCGAACGACCGATAGTGCGACGCCCGTGCCTGATGGGCGTGGGTGTAGCCGACATGCCAGGCGCGCGCGCCTTCGCGCTGCACCCGGATGTGCTCGACCCACGACGCTTCGCCGAGCACCACCTCGGTGACGGCATTGCTCAGGTGGACCGTGTCCGCCAGCGAGACGAACTGCTCGACCACGGCTCCACGTGCGGCCTTGGCCGCAGTGATCAGCACGCGCGGCGCGACCAGGGCGCCATCGGCAGCAGCGGTGGTCAGGTGCAGGATCTCGAGCGGCGCCGCCAGTTCCGTCCCGGCGGCGAGGTGCAGCACCACGCCATCGGTGAAGGTCGCCAGCGACAACGCCGAGAATGGCGTCGCGGTCGGGAGCGCAATGGTGCCGAGGTGTGTCTCGACGGCGGCGTCACCGGCGGCGATGGCCGCCTGCAGCGACGAGGCCTGGATGGACACCGGAAGATTCGAGAGTGCCGCGACGAAGACGCCATCAACCAGGACCGCGAGCGGTCCATCGGCCAGGCGGAGTGCGGCCACATCGGCAGCGCTCACCGGCGTCGAGGCCCCAACGGCCGTCCACGCGGTGGTCGCGATCGGGGCGACCGGGGTGAAGCGCCACTCTTCGTCGCGCGTCGACGGGACGCCGACCTCGGCAAAGCGGGCGGCGGCCTCGCGGCGGCGCGCCACGAGCCATGCCGGCCCGCTGCTGGTGGCCGCGTCGGCCAGCGCGGCGAACGCCGAAGCGCCGACCTGCACAGAGGGATCCCTCGCACCGCTCGGGATGACGGGCGCTGTCGAAGTTCCGATCACAGCGACACTTCCTCCATCGCGCCCGTCAGCCACTCGTAGCCCTTCGCCTCGAGCTCGTGCGCCAGCTCCTTGCCGCCTGACTTCACGATCTTCCCGCCGGCGAGGACGTGGACGAAGTCGGGCACGATGTAGTCGAGCAGCCGCTGGTAGTGGGTCACCAGGATGATGGCGCGCTCCGGCGACCGAAGCTTGTTGACGCCGTCGGCGACGATGCGCAGCGCGTCGATGTCGAGGCCGGAGTCGGTCTCGTCGAGGATCGCGAGCTTCGGCTCGAGCACCGCCATCTGCAGGATCTCGTTCCGCTTCTTCTCGCCACCGGAGAAGCCGAAGTTGACCGCACGCTCCATGATCTCCGGGCCCCACTCGACCACCTTGAGCTTCTCCTCGAGCAGGTCGAGGAAGTCCATCGGGTCGAGCTCGTCGAGCCCGCGCGCCTTGCGGACCTCGTTGTACGCCATGCGGAGGAAGTAGGCGTTGGTCACGCCCGGGATCTCCACCGGATACTGGAACGCCAGGAAGACGCCGGCCCAGGCGCGCTCCTCCGCCTCCATGTCGAGCAGGTCCTCGCCCTCGAGCGTCGCCGTGCCGCTGGTGACGTCGTAGGCCGGATGTCCCGAGAGCACCTGTGCGAGCGTGCTCTTGCCGGAGCCGTTCGGCCCCATGATGGCGTGGACTTCGCCGGCGTTGACGGTGAGCGAGATCCCCTTGAGGATCTCCTTCTCGTCGACGGAGGCGTGGAGGTTCGAGATCTGGAGCAGTGCCATTCGTTGAGATCCTTGAACAGGTCGTAAGTCGTAAGTCGTAAGTCGTACGTCGGCAGTCGAAGGTCAGGACCTACGACCTACGACCTATGAACTACGACGCCTTATCCAACACTTCCCTCAAGACTGACACCCAACAACTTCTGCGCCTCCAGCGCGAACTCCATCGGGAGCTCCCGGAAGACCTCTTTGCAGAAGCCGTTGACGATCAGCGAGATCGCGTGCTCGGTGTTCAGGCCGCGCGCCTTGCAGTAGAAGATCTGGTCCTCGCCGATCTTGCTGGTGCTCGCCTCGTGCTCCACGTCGGAGGTGCTGTTCTGCACGTCGATGTAGGGGAAGGTGTGCGCCCCGCAGGCGTTGCCGATGAGCATCGAGTCGCACTGGGTGTAGTTGCGCGCCCCGTGCGCCTTCGGGAGGATCTTCACCTGGCCGCGGTAGGAGTTCTGCCCCCGGCCGGCGCTGATGCCCTTCGAGACGATGGTGCTCTTCGTGTTGCGGCCGATGTGGATCATCTTGGTGCCGGTGTCGGCCTGCTGCATGCCGTTGACCACCGCCACCGAGTAGAACTCGCCGATGCTGTCGTCGCCCTGCAGGATCACCGAGGGATACTTCCAGGTGATCGCCGAGCCGGTCTCGACCTGCGTCCACGAGATCTTGGCGCGCGCGCCCGCCTTGCCGCGCTTGGTGACGAAGTTGTAGATGCCGCCGACGCCATTCTCGTCACCGGCATACCAGTTCTGCACCGTGCTGTACTTGATGGTCGCGTCGTCGAGGGCAACCAGCTCCACCACCGCGGCGTGCAGCTGATTCTCGTCGCGCTTCGGCGCCGTGCATCCCTCGAGGTACGAGACGTACGCCCCTTCCTCGGCCACGATCAACGTCCGCTCGAACTGCCCGGTGTTGGCGGCGTTGATGCGGAAGTACGTCGACAACTCCATCGGGCAGCGCACGCCCTTCGGGATGAAGACGAACGAGCCGTCGGAGAAGACCGCCGAGTTGAGCGCGGCGAAGTAGTTGTCGGAGGCCGGCACGACCGAGCCCAGGTACTTCTGCACCAGCTCGGGATGCTCCTTCACCGCCTCGCCGAAGGAGCAGAAGATCACCCCTTCCTTGGCGAGCGCGGCCTTGAACGTCGTGCCGACCGAGACGGAGTCGAAGATCGCGTCGACGGCGACGCCGGCCAGCAGCTTCTGCTCGCTGAGCGGGATGCCGAGCTTCTCGTACGTGGCCAGCAGCTTCGGATCGACGTCGTCGAGCGAGCCGAGCGGTGTCGTGGTCTTCGGCGCCGAGAAGTAGGCGATCGCCTGGTAGTCGATCGGCGTGTAGTGCACGTTCGGCCAGGTCGGCTCGGTCATCTCCTGCCAACGGCGGAACGCCTTCAAGCGCCAATCGAGCAGCCACTCGGGCTCCTCCTTCTTGGCGGAGATGAAGCGGACCGTCTCCTCGGAGAGCCCCGGTGGCATCGTGTCCTGCTCGATGTCGGTGACCCAGCCGTGCTTGTACTCGCGATTGACCAGCGCGTCCATTTCGGTGCTCACGAAGCCTCCAGACCAGCGTCATCGCCCACGAGGGCGACTCGATAGCTGCATGTGCCGCAACCGCCCGCGATCCGCGAGCGGCGCTCGATTGGTGCCCCGAAGACCTGCGCGAGGAAGCGTTCCTCGGCGGCGCAGACTTCAGGAAAACGTTCCGCGACCAGGCGATGCGGACAGTGGTGCTCGGTGAGGAGCCCCCCGGTCGCCGCATGCACCCAGGTCGCCATGTACCCCTCGGCGTCGAGGACCCGCGCGACCACCTCACCCCGCTGCTCCGGGGTGACCCCGCGCGTCTCGACCTCCAGCCGCTCGGCGAGCGACCGGTACTGCTGCTCCAGCAACGCCACCGCCGCATCCCGCCCCGACGTCGCGACCAGGTGGTCGAGCAGGTCGGTCAGGGTCCGCTCGTAGCGGTCCGGAAAGAGGCTATGTCCTTTGGCGGTAAGGCGATAGGTGTGCGCCGGGGCACCAACACCCTTCGTGGTGCGGTCGAAACCGACGACCCCCTCCGCCTCCAACTCCTTCAGATGGTGCCGCACCGCGTTCAGCGAATACCCCAGCGCGGCCGCAAGATCCCCGGCCGTCGCCCCGCCCTCGCGCTTCAGGTGCAGCAGCACCAGCCCGCGGGGACCGCGGTGCCCGACCGGACCGGCCGTTTCAGCGAAGGAAAGCGCGGGGGATGCCATAAGCGGGCAAGACTACGCGGAATCTGGGGATTTGTCAATTCGTGCGAGGATATTGGTGCGATTACCCATATTACCCGTGCGGTTGGTCACCACGTTGGTAGGGGCGCGGCCTGCCGCGCCCGCATCAACATCGCGATGATGGCGCGCGCGCGCCCACAACATCGCAATATGTGAGACGGGCGCGGCAGGCCGCGCCCGCATCCCAACGCCGCGTTGGGATTAGAACCACCGCCCCACCCTCAAAAACAGCGCCTCCCGCCCCGCATCGTTCCACCCGTACTCCACCCGGACCGGCCCCAGCGGGGTGTCCGAGCCGAGGCCGATGCGGAGGCCTGTGACCCAGCCGCCACTCGCAAACACCCCGCTGGACCGGCGCGCGAGGTCGTCGTTGGTGACCATACCGTCCTCGTCCGCGCTCCGGGGACCGATCAGGGTGGTGGGGATGCGGCCCACCGCGGTACGGCCAACCGCCCCCTGCACCCGAAGGCGGAGCGGCCCGATGACGGCGCGCGACAGGCCGAGCGCGCCGAACGCTTCGCGGTCACCCCGTCGTTCACCGAGGTGGAGGCCGGGGAAGCCGTCCGTTCCGCCAAGGGAAAAGGTCAACGGCACAGGAAGGTCGTCGCCGACGCTGAGTCGCACGTGCGGCTCAAAACGAACGCTCCCCACTTCGGCGCGGCTGCGCAGCTCGGTGGTGGCGAGTCGGTAGCGCGAGGTGTAGGCCGCCTCGACGCGCGCGACCTGGTCGCGATCATCACTGCGACGCTCGATCACGAGGCGGCCACCGAGTGCCGAAGCGCTGGCGCGCACGCGCGTCTGCAGATCGTACGCGTCCCAGCTGCGCGCCTCTGCCATCACGGCGAGCCGCAGGTCGCGGCCGAGGAACCGTTCGGCGCCGGCAGTGGCGACGAGATGCTTCATGTTGTCAGACGGCAGCTCGATGCCACCACGATCGAAGCGACGCACATCCTCGCCATGCAACCCGAGTGTCGCCACGGGCGAAAAGACGGCACGGCCGAGCAGTGTCTGGCGTCGACCACTCAGGTCGAGGTCACGACGGAAGCGACCGAGCGCCAGCACCCCTGAGGCCTCGGCGTGCAGCACCGGAAGATTTCTGTCGGCGAAGCCACCCCACACTCGGCCACCGAACTCAGTGTCATATGCGATCCCGATGCCAGCGACGCGGCGCGGCAGCCGTCGCAGCGTCGGCTGCAGTCGAACCGTGTCGCCGGTGCCGACTGGGCCGAGCCAGATCTCGCGGAAGATCTCCCGCTCGCCGAGCGAGAAGAGCTGCGCCTGCAACTCGGCCTCGTTCACCGCGCGGGGCGCGTCAAGCGCGAGGGTGCGTCGCAACAAGCGTATACCGGATGGATCGGACGCATCACCACGGAGCCCCAGCAACTGACGCGGCATCGCGATGGGGGGACGCGGCGTGATGGCGAGACCCCGGCAACTCCATCGCGCCACCATCGAATCACCGGCCGCGCGGCCGAGTCGAATGAGGGAATCGACAGCGGCCGGCGAGAAGTCGAGTGCGCCGAACCCTTCGACCGACGGCCGGATCATCAGGTCGTCGGCACCGAGCGAATCGGCCGGTTGCCGGAAGAGCCAGTTGAGGAGGCGATCGGCGATCACCAGCGGTGAGTCGAGATCGAGGGTGTCGGCCGGACGTTCAGTGACGTCGCTGACCAGGACGCGCATGGCGCCTTCGTTGCGCGCCACGCCGACCGGGATGTTCGCCGCGAGGCCGCCGTCGGTGAGCGTCACCGCACCAATCTTCTCGGGAGAGAAGACCAACGGGATCGCGATCGATGCGCGCACCGCCTGCGCAAGGTCGCCGCCGCGCAACACCACCACGCTGCGATCGCGCAGGTTGGTGGCCACCACGCGCAGCGGAATCGGGAGGTGATCGAAGTCGCCGCGCGCGAGGAGGTTGCCGCGGAGCATCGCGCCATTGAGCGCGGCGGTCACCTGATACTGTCGGACCGCGGGACTCTGGATGGAGAAGCCAGCCTCGCCCTCTTCCCAGAGCAGCAGGGGGAGGAGCGATCCCCAGACGACGGGGCCGCGGAGTTCCTTGGCGCGGAAGATGTCGCGGGCGGCGAGTGCCCGGGCGAGGGAATCGATCTCGCGCGCCGGATAGCCGGCGGCGTAGAGTGCGCCGATCATGGCACCCATCGAGGTGCCGACGATCAGATCGGGGCGGACGCCGGCGGCCTCGAGCGCGGCAATCACCCCGACGTGCGCCAGCCCCTTGGCACCGCCACCACTCAAGACGAGGGCGGTGACGCCAGGGCGGCACGCGGGCGCCTGGGCGGGCGCGGCGGTGGCCGCGACGGTGCTGGCGAGGAGGAGAGCGAGGGTCCGGCGCGCCAGTATGATCATGCCGCGAAACGTAACGCGAGGGGAGACTGGCGCCGTCGGCGGCGTGGTCCGAAATTGCCTCCCCCTTGCGCAGGGGGCGGGCGCGTTCCTACACTCTCCCCTGACCGCGGGACCCCCTACCCGTGTAACCCAGCCGGCGCAGTCCGGAGGAGTGCTCGTTCGATGCCGTACATCATTACCGAGGCCTGTATCGGCGTGAAGGACCGCGCCTGCGTGGATGTCTGCCCCGTCGACTGCATTTACGAAGGGGAGGAGCAGCTGTTCATCCACCCCGACGAGTGCATTGACTGCGGCGCCTGCGAGCCGGAGTGCCCGGTCAGCGCGATCTATCCGGAGGAAGATGTGCCGGCGAACCTCCAGGTCTTCATCGCGAAGAACAAGGACATCTTCGACTCGGACACGCCGCCGGGACGTCCGCGCAAGTAACCGCGTGAGCGCACCAACGAGACGCCCCCGGAGCCAAAGCTCCGGGGGCGTCCTTATTGGCAGGATACCTGCTGTCTGGCGGTGACGAAGGGGGAAGGATCGTCGGGGCCGCCACAGAGAAATACGCCCAGCCCCGTTGATTGGTTTCAGGCTAGCGTCCGGCGGGGAGGCGATCGAGGAACTGCTGCATCGCCGCCGTCGTTTCCGCCGGCCGTTCAAGTGTCGGCAGGTGACCGGCGCCGTCGATTTCAACCAGCGTCGCGCCGGGGATCGCCGCGGCCATCGCCCGCGCCACGTCGGGTGGCGTCAGCCGATCCTCGCTGCCCACGACCACCAGCGTCGGCGTGTTGGCGAGCGTCGGCAGGAGGTCGCGCGAATCGGCGCGGTCGCGAATCGCCGTCGATGCCGCGATGATGCTCTCCCGTGGCGTCAGTGCCATCAACGAGATCACCGTGTCGCGCATCTTCCGCGTCACCCCATCGGCAAAGAGCTTCGCGCCGAGCGCGAGCGCGATCGGCCCGACGCCCTCACTCGCGGCGCGCTCGATGGTGGTGTTGCGCGCCGCGCGTGTCGCCTCGTCGTCGGGACGCGGCGACGTGTCGAGCAGGATCAAGCCGAGCAGTCGCTCGCGGTGTCGTCGGACAAACTCGAACGCGATGTAGCCGCCCATCGACAACCCCGCGATCACGGCACGTTCGATCTTGAGCGCGTCGAGCAACGCCGCCAGATCGTCGGCATGCTCGCTGAGCGTATTCGGCGCCGGTGAGAAGCACGAGGCACCGAAGCCGCGCAGGTCGGGCGCGATGCATCGGACGCCATGGAGCCCCTCCATTTGCGGCTTCCACATGCTCTGGTCGAGTGGATAGCCGTGGACCAGCAACAAGGGGATACCGCCCTCCCCGACTTCGACGTACTCGAGGGGGTGACCGTTGGGGAGGGTGATGGTGGACATGGAGTCATCCTTCGGAGCGAGGGACCTGCGACCTGTAACCAGTGACCTGTGACCTGTGACCAGGGAGACGGCAAGTTACCGGTCACTGGTCACTGGTGACTGGTCACCGGTCACCACTGGTCACCCCAAGAACCGGCCGCGCTCCTCTCCCGACTACCTTTCCTTCAACTCAACGCTCTGGTGACGCATGGCGCCCTCAACCGACTACATCCGGCACGCCGCGAAGTTGACGCGGCAACTGGCGATGGACGCCTCGATGGGCACGCCGCCGGAGTTGACCCCCGAGTATCTCAAGACCCTCGCCAAGGCCCTTGAGCAGGTGGCAGACGGCCTGGAGCAGGCCTCGAAGCGGAAGGACTAGATGGCCGATGTGCGCTTGGTCGATCGCCCCGAGACGTTCCACGCCCTCCTCGACGAGGTGCGCGGCGCCCCGCTGGTTGCGCTCGACACCGAGGCGGCGTCCTTCCACCGCTTCCACGACCGGATCTACCTGGTCCAGCTCTCCACCCGAACGCTGACCGCGGTCATCGATCCCCTCGGCGTCGGCGATCTCACGCCGATCGGCGACCTGCTGGTCGATCCCGCCATCGAAGTGATCTTCCACGACGCCGATTACGACCTCCGGCTCTTCGACAAGCAGTTCGGCTTCCGCGCCAGCCATCTCTTCGATACCCGGATTGCCGCCCAGTTCCTCAACGAACCCGGGATCGGCCTCGGCGCCCTCCTCGCCAAGTACTTCAATGTCACCGCCGACAAGCGCTTCCAGCGCGCGGACTGGTCGGCCCGGCCGCTGTCACCGCCGATGCTCGACTATGCGGCGGGCGATACCGTGCACTTGTGTGAGTTGCGCGACATACTCCTCGAACAACTCGACGCCATGGGGCGCACCGAGTGGGTCGCCGAGGAGTTCGAGAACCTCGAGAAGATCCGCTGGACCGGTGGCGGCGAGGGGCCGGAAACGGCCTTCCTCCGCCTGAAAGGCTCCAAGGCACTGCAGCGACGCGAGTTGGCGATCCTCCGGGAACTCTACAACTGGCGCGAAGAGACCTCCGCCCGACTGGACCGCGCCTCCTTCCGAGTCCTCGGCAACGAGGTCCTCTTCGCCCTGGCCCAGCAGCCGGTGCACAGCCTCGAAGAGTTGGGGCGGGTGAAGGGCGTCGGTCAGGAGGGCGCCCAGCGCCGCGGCAACGAGATCCTGGCCGCGATCGCCAAGGGCGAAGCGATCCCCGAGCGCGACCTCCCGCGAGTCGAGCGGCCGGCCCGGCGCATCCCCGATCCAGCCTTCGAGGCGCGCGTCGAGGCGCTCAAGCACCGCCGCAACCGGTTGGCCGAGGAGCTTCAGCTCGCCCCCGGGGTATTGTGCCCCAACGGCACGCTCGAGGCGATTGCCAGGGCAGAGCCCACTTCCCTCGACGCGCTCGCCAACATTCCCGAGTTGCGCCGCTGGCAGGTGAAGGTTCTCGGGCCGTCGCTGCTCGAGGCGGTGGCCGCCAGCGGATGACGGCCGCGCTCACTCAATTCCGACTTGCACGTTAGGATTAGCTGATGACCGCCGACGCCCGCCCCCCCGTGACCCCCGAACTCGCCAAGAAGGCGCTCCGTGCCGTGAAGGACCCGGAGCTGGGGCTGAACGTGATCGACATCGGGCTGATCTACGACGTCGCCGTCGCAGACGATGGCGCCGCCAAGGTGACGATGACCCTGACCTCCCCAGGCTGCCCCTCGGGCGCCGAGATCATGGAAGACGTCCGCCGCACCCTCGCCGACCTTGAGGGGATCAGCAACGTGGAAGTCGAGTTGGTGTGGGAGCCGTACTGGACGCCGGAACGGATGGATCCGAGAGTGAGGGCGTTTCTGGGGCATTGACGCGAACAGCGATCTGCGGACAGCGAACGGCGTGAAGGACATGTCATCCTGAGCGGAACGACGGCGAAGCCGGAGTACAGTCGAAGGACCTCTCTCCGAGCACACCGGGAAGAGGTCCTTCGACTTCGCCCGCGTTGCGGGCTACGCTCAGGATGACATTTCGGTTCGCAGATCGCCGTTCGCTCTCAGCAGCTCTTTCCGACTGCCCGTCTCGCCGCGTCGCTCACCTTCGCGCGAATCTCCCGAATCTGTTCGAACGACCTGGTCGCGTTGCGCGGGTCATAGCTGCGGTTCGTGAGCAGCACCACGAAGAGGTCGGCCGCCGGGTCGATCCAGATCAGCGTGCCCGTCCACCCGGTGTGCCCGAAGGTGGTCGCGGTGGCGCATCGGCCGTAGAGCGGTGGCTTGCCGTCGCCCGGGTTGAGGATCGGTGTGTCCCAGCCAAGCGCGCGCGTCCCGGATTCGAGACTGCGCTCGGTGAAGCGGAGGGCGGTCGCGGTGTTCAGCCAGGGCGAGGGCGCGGCCACGTCGCCGAGCGCCCGAAGCCACGACCGCGCGAAGCGGGCGAGGTCCGCGCCGGTGGAGAAGACGCCGGCGTGACCGGCGACGCCGCCCAGGATCCGGGCATTCTCGTCGTTGACCACGCCGCTGATGGCACGGCCGCGCAGCTTCGCGGTCGGCACCGCGCGCGTCTGGTCGGCGGCGGGGGGCGTCCAGAACGTGGTGCGCATCCCCATCGGTTCGAACACTTCCTGCCGCGAGACGCTGTCAAATGGCTCACCGGCCACACGCTCCACCACCATCGCCGCCACCATCGCATTGAGGTCGCTGTAGAGGGCGGACGCACCCGGCATTCTCGCCAACGGCACGGTCAGCAACTTCTCGCGCGCGGCGGAGATCGTGGGATGGCCGCGGTAGAGCGCCGTGTACGGCGGCAGCCCTGAGGTGTGATCGAGCAGCATCCGGACCGTGACCTGATCCTTGGAGACGCCCATGAACTCGGGGAGATAGCGCTCGACCGGTGCCTCGAGATCCAGTTGGCCGCGCTCGACCAGCTTCGCGACCGTGCTCGCGGTGGCGACCACCTTGCTGAGCGAGGCGATGTCCCAGAGCGTGGAGGCGGGATCGGGGCGCGTGGTCCGGTTGCTCCAGGTGAAGTGGCCGTAGCCCTTCTGGTAGAGCACACTGTCGCGGCGACCGACCATCACCACGGCGGCGGGGTAGATGCCGCGGCGAATCCCCTCCTCGATCGCGGCGTCGATCGCCTTGAGTGCAATCGCGCGCTGCGCGGCCATCGATGTAGGCAGGGCGATGAGTGCGAACAGGAGGAAGAGGCGTTGCATACCGCTTAGAGACGCACGACGAGGGTGATCCGTGTCACGGCGTGCGGATCGGACCGGGGGTGACGGCGTAGAGGAGCTGCAGCGTGGCGCGGTCGCGACGGGACGGTGACCCCACCGGCGAGGTGTGATACATCAGGTCGTCCTCCCGATCCGAGTGGGGGAGGCCGAGGGCGTGACCGAACTCGTGGGCGGCGACGCGGCGGCGAATTGCCGCGGGGACCACCAGGGAGTCGGGATTCTGGCGGAGCGCGAGGGACATCGTCACGCTCTGCACCACGCCATCGCTGCCCCAACGAACCCCGGTGATGCCCAATTGCGACGGCACGCCGAGCATCGGGCTCCAGGAGACGGTGATGTCGGCCGTCGAGTCCGTGGTCTCCTGCAGCTCATACCCGGCCTCGTTGCTGCTCCACGCCGCCATCCCGGCCCGCGCATCGGCCAGCGCCCCCTCCCAGTCGGGCAGCATGCTGTCGGTGGCAAAGCGCACCGTAAGGACTCGACGCTGGCGGTCCTCCCAGCGGATCACGGTGGAGTCGCTGGCGGCAAACATCGAGTCGAGATAGACGCGCCGCCCCTCCCGCTCGATCCGGCGGCGGGTGGCCAAGCGCGCCTGGAGCTCGATCGCCGGCGTGCCGAGCGGCGGTGCGTTGATCGCCTCGGGGAGTGGGCCGATCTGCCGGGCCGCGGGAGGCGCCGGCGCCGTTGAATCGCCTGCTGGCGGCGGCGGCACGGGGCGCTCGCTGGCCCGACGCGACGCGCCACCCGCCACGACGAGCGTGACGAGGAGGGCGAAGCTGGCGACGGTCAGACGCTGGTCCATCTTGGGAATATCGGCAGTGCCGTCCCACGGGGCGAGGGGTGTTGGCTGGCGCAGAGGGATGGGCGCTCCTACCATTGTGCCGTGTTCGACTCTCTGGGACGGGCCCTGGTGCGCTGGCGCTGGGCCGTCATTGCGATCTGGGCCGTCATCGGTGTCCTCGCGGCGGTCCGCGCCGGGGACACCGTCGGCATGCTCAAGCTTCGGGGCGGTGCCAACGCCACGACCGAGGCGCGCGTCGCCGATTCGCTCCTCTCGACCCGCTTCTCGCGTCCAATCAGCGAATTCTTTGCGGTGACGGTGCAGGGCCCCGCCCGGATGACGGAGGGGCTGCCCGGACAGTTGCTCGACTCCCTCCTCGCCGCCGCCCGAGCCCAACCGTTCGCGAGCGGCGTCGTCTCGGTGCGCACCACCAAGGACTCGTCCTTCGTCGCCCGTGACGGCCGCACCACCTTCTTCCTGGTGGCGCTGAATCGGCGCGACGGAGATTCCGTGGCGGCGGCCGTCATGCCGCTCCGGCAGGCGCTCGATTCCGTGCTGCGTCGCTTCCCCGATCGCGACGCCTACAGTGTGTTGGTGACGGGCCGCGCCCCGCTCGATCTCGACATCCGCGCCGTCTCGGCCGAGGACGCGAGTCGCAACGAGAAGAAGCTCGTCCCGATCACGCTGGCGATTCTCATCCTCGCCTTCGGCGCCCTGGTGGCCGCGTTCCTCCCGATCATTGTCGGCGTGATGGCAATCGCGATCACGCTCACACTGGTCGGGTGGGTGGCGACCTTCTTCCCGATGTCGATCTTCGTGCTCAACATGATCTCGATGATCGGCCTGGGTGTCGGGATCGACTACTCGCTGCTGGTGATCACCCGCTTCCGCGAGGAGCTCAACGCCGGGCTCCGGCCGCGCGAGGCGGCGGCCCGCACCTTCAGCACCGCCGGCCACGCGGTGATGGTATCGGGGATGACGGTGGTGGTCGGCTTCGGCGCGCTGCTCCTGACGCCGCTCACCGAGACGCGCTCCGTGGGCATCGCCGGACTGCTGGTGGTGGCCGTCGCGGTGCTGCTCGCCACCACCCTGCTCCCCGCGATGCTCTCGCTCCTGGGCCGCAACATTGATCGGCCGCGCTGGCTGGCGCGCCGCCTGGCCTGGTACCACCGTCCGCAGATCTGGGAGCGCTGGGCCCGCTCGCTCTCGCGCCATCCGTACCGTGCGCTGGTCATCGGCGGCACCATCATCGCCCTGCTGACGCTGCCGGCGCTCAAGCTGCGGATCGGCCTCCCCTCGCGGCACTGGTGGCCGGAGGAGACCGAGGCCGGGGCCGGCGTGGCCACGCTCGAGCGGATGGGGATGTCGGGATACATCCAGCCGGTGCGCGTGCTGATCGAGTTCCCCGAAGGGAGCGATGGCACCGGCGCCACCGCCCTCCGCGGCCTCAAGGGACTCTCCGATTCGCTGCGCGCCGACCCGCGCGTGCGCGACGTGAAGTCCCTCGTCGACATCGCCCCCGGCACCTCGATCCTCGAGTACTCGCTGCTCTACAGCGAGCCCGACACGGTGCGCGCCCGCTACCCCGACTTCCTCGACGCCTATCTCGGCCGGGACGGACGCACCACGCTGATGGACGTGATCCTCGCCGACACGACGACCCTCACCACGGCAATGGACGTGGTGACGGAGATTCGTGAGCGCGTGGCCTCGGGTCAGATCAAGCAGCTGAAGAACGCGCAGGTGCGGGTCGGCGGCTACGTCGCCTCCGCGCTCGACTTCCAGTCGCTGCTGCTCAAGCGCTTCCCATTGATCGTGGCGCTGATTCTCGGCGTCACCGCGCTGATGCTCGCGATCGTCTTCAAGTCCGTGCTGGTGCCGATCAAGGCCGTGGTGATGAACTCACTCTCGGTCGCGGCGACCTTCGGGCTGATCGTGTTGGTCTTCCAGGAGGGGATCGGCGGGTCGCTCTTCGGCATCACCGGCCCGACCTCGGCGATCTACGTGCTGGTGCCGGTGATCGTCTTCGCGGTGGTCTTCGGCTTGTCGATGGACTACGAGGTCTTCCTGCTGGCGCGCATCAAGGAAGCCTTCGACCGCACCGGCCAGAACACGCTGGCCACGCGCGAGGGTCTCTCCGCGACCGCGTCGGTGATCACCTCGGCCGCGCTGATCATGATCGCCGTCTTCGGTGCCTTCGCCTTTGCCCGCATCCTGCTGATGCAGTTCGTCGGCTTCGGCCTGGCCGTGGCCGTGCTGCTCGATGCCACCATCATCCGCATGGTGCTGGTGCCGAGCCTCATGCAGATCGCGGGGGCATGGAATTGGTGGCCGGGGTATAAGCCGCCGAAGTCAGGGGTGTCATCCTGAGCGAAGCACCTCGTAGAGGTGCGAAGTCGAAGGACCTCTCTCCGATGCACTAGGAAAGAGGTCCTTCGACTTCGCCCGCTTTGCGGGCTTCGCTCAGGATGACACCTCTGGGAGAGACCGCTCAGCTCTTGGCGTCGACCCAGTTCTCGCCGATCCCGATCCCCACCTGCAGCGGCACCTTCAGCACCGCCGCCCCCTCCATGTGCTCCTTCACCAGCGCCGCCGTCGCCTCCGCCTCCTCGGCGGGTGACTCGACGACGAGTTCGTCGTGCACCTGCAGCAACAGGCGGGACTTGAGTCCCGCGGCGGGCAAGGCGGCGTGGATCTCGACCATCGCCCGCTTGATCAGGTCGGCCGCCGAGCCCTGCAGCGGCGTGTTCTGCGCGGTGCGCTCGGCGAAGGCGCGCAAGTTGAAGTTCTTGTCGCGAATCTCGGGGATGTAGCGCCGACGCCCGAAGAGTGTCTCGACATATCCCTGCTCGCGCGCGAGCTCGACCTGCTTGTCGAGGAAGGCGCGCACGCCACTGAAGCGCGAGAAGTAGTCGCCGATGAAGTTCTTCGCCTCTTCCTGCGTGATGCCGAGCATCTTGGAGAGGGCGAACGGCCCCTGCCCGTAGATCGTGCCGAAGTTGATCGTCTTGGCGCGCGCGCGCATCTCGCTGGTCACCTCGGCGAGCGGCACGCCGAAGATGATCGCCGCGGTCTGCCTGTGGATGTCGCCACCGGAGCGGAACGCCTCGACGAACGCCGGATCTTCGGAGAGGTGCGCCATCAGCCGCAGTTCGATCTGCGAATAGTCGGCGACGACGAACTTCCACCCCGGCTGCGGAATGAAGCCGCGGCGGATCAGTTCGCCACGCGGCGTCCGGATCGGGATGTTCTGCAGGTTCGGATCGTTCGACGAGAGCCGCCCCGTCTGCGCCCCCACCTGGTTGAACGAGGTGTGGATGCGCCCCGTGGTGCGGTTCACCTTGGTCGGCAGCACGTCGACGTAGGTGCTCTTGAGCTTTTGCAACTCGCGGTAGCCGAGAATCAGCTTCGGCAGTTCGTGTCCCATGTCGGCCAGCTGCTCGAGTACTTCGGCGTCGGTCGACGGGCCGGTCTTGGTCTTCTTGAGGATGGGCAAGCCCTGTTCCTCGAAGAGGATCACGGCGAGCTGCTTCGGCGAATTGATGTTGAGGCTCTTGCCACCCGCAGCGGCCTGAATCTGCGTCTCCAGCACCTCGAGGTCGTGGCCGAGGATCCGCCCGAGTTCCGCGAAGCGGGGCAGGTCGATCAGGATGCCGGTCCACTCCATGTCGACCAGCACCGGGATCAGCGGCATCTCGAGGGTCTCGAGCAGCGGGCGCAGCGCCGCCTGATCGAGGGTCGGCGCGAACCAGTCGTGCAGTGCCAGCACCATCGCGCTGTCCGCGCCGCAGTACGAGGCGGCGGCAGCCACCGACACCTCGGCGAAGGGGATCTGCAACTTTCCCTTCCCCGTCAGGTCGGTGTACTGCGTCATCAGGGTGCCGAACGCCTCGAGCACCAGCGCATCGATCCCGTGCGACCGGCGCGACGGGTCGGCGACGAACGAGGCGAGCATCGAGTCGTAGGCCAGGCCACCCACCTCGATCCCGGCGCGCCGCATCACCTGCACGTCGTACTTCAGGTTGTGCCCGGCCTTCTTGACCGTGGCGTCGCGCAGCAGCTCGGCGAGCGGCGCGCAGGCCGCACTGGTGATCGCCGGAAGATTCTTCGGCGCGTCGTCGCGAGGAGGTGTCACCCCCGCATCGGTCGAGGTGCCCGAAAAGAGGTCCGACGCCGGCGACCGGTGCCCGAACGGCATGTACCAGACATCCTTCGCGTTGATCGCGATCGACAACCCGATCAGCTCGGCGTCGTGCGGCTCCAGCGACGACGTCTCGGTGTCGAAGGCGATCATCGGCGCCGCACGCCACTGCGCCACCAGCGCCGGCAACTCCGCGGCGTCGGTGACGATGGTGACGTTGATGTCGGGCGCGGAGCGGTCAACGACAGGGGGCGACGCAGCAGCCGCCTCGGCGGGCGCAGCGCCGCCGGGTGAGGGAACGGTCGCGCTAGCACCCACCGGGAAGAGCGCCGGGTCCTGGTCGGTGCCGAGGTTGCCGAGGCGCGGCACCAGCGAGGAAAACTCCAGCTCCTGACAGAAGCGCATCAGGGCGGCCTTGTCGGGGGCGTGCACGACGAGCGCATCGAGGTCGAGTTCGACTGGCACGTCGGTCATGATGGTCACCAGCCGCTTCGACAGCCGTGCCTGCTCGGCCTGTTCGAGCAGCGCCTCGCGCGAGCGTTTCTTGGTGACGTTGGCGGCGTTGGCGAGGATGGTCTCGAGGTCGCCGAACTGCTGCAGCAGCTCGACGGCGCCTTTCTCGCCGATGCCTTTCACGCCGGGGACGTTGTCGGAGGCGTCGCCGAGCAGCGCGAGATAATCGGTGACCTGGTGCGGTGGAATGCCGAGTCGATCGGCGCCGTTGGTGGTATCGACCCAGACTTCGTCGACGCCGCCGGGGCCGCCGCGGCCAGGGTTCAGGAGCGAGACGCCGGGGCGGATCAGCTGGTAGAAGTCCTTGTCGCCGGAGACGATCACCGTCTGCAGTCCCTTGGCGGCGCCGCGGAGGGCGAGGGTACCGATGACGTCGTCGGCCTCGTACCCCTGCACCTGCACCAGCGGGATGCCGAAGGCGACCAGCAGCTGCTTGACCCGGGCGACCGCAGTGTCGAAGTCGGCCTGCAGTTCGTCGTCGAGCTTCTCGCGGGTCGACTTGTACTCGGGGTATTCGAGCGTGCGGAAGGAATCGCCGGCGTCGTTGACCCAGACCAGGTAGTCGGGGCGGTACTTCTCGCGGAGTCGGAGGAGGAAGTTGGTGATCCCCCAGGCCGCCGAGGTGTTCTCGCCCTTGGCGGTGCGAAGCGGCCTGGAGATGAGGGCGAAGAACGCCCGGAAGATCAGCGCAAATCCGTCAACGAGGAAGAGTTGCTGCGGGGTATGGTTGGGCATGCGGGAAGAATAACCCGCGGGATCGCCCTACCGCCGCTTCATCCGGGCCTTGGCGCTCTCGAAGTCGCCCCGGCTCTGGGGTGCCAGCCGGAAGCGTCCGAAACCGCTGACGTCTTCGAAGTAGAGGGTGACGCGCGCCTCGTTGTACATCCAACGCATGTAGCGCACCGGACCGGTCTGCAGCGACTGGTCGTAGATCTCGTCGGGTTCGCCCAGGGCGATGAACACCTCGCCGCGATCGGTGCGCCAGCCGGCGATCCCTTCGTCACGGAAACGGGTGTTGGCATAGGCGAGCCGCGAGAAGTAGTTGGCGAGCAACTCGTTCTCGGGGGTCCCGGTGTTCGGGTCCGTCTCGTGCACGAAGTCGCGCCACAGTTGTCCGCGGTCCTCGCGACTCGCCTTCCGCATCTGGGCGATCTTGGCGTCGTTGCCGAAATAGCGGAGGAGGTCGAGCAGGTCATCGAAGTTGGTGACCACCCAGTTCGACGAGAACGAGACGATCCCGTTGATCAAGCGCGCGTTGGGCGGCGTCCCGACGACCACGGTGAGCTGGCCGAGGGGGGCGGAATCGGGGGCGATGCGGACAAACTGGCTCTCGACCTCGCGGACGCCGGTGAAGCGCGCCGACGAGCGGAAGACGACCGAGTCGCGCTCGTCGCGGATCTCGATCGGGACGGTGGTCGGCTGCTTGAAGCCGGTCCCTTCGAAGTAGACGAGGAGGGTGTCCTCGCCGAAGGCGATCGTCCCGCGCGGGTTGAGGACCACCCGGAGCGAGTCGTCGCGCTTGCCGCGGCCGGCCACCTCATAGGCCAGCAGGGGGGCGGAGACGGTGCCGGGGGTGAAGGCGGTGACGCTCAGCGCCTGCTTGCCGGTGCCGACCCGGTCGCTGCCACGGTCGCGTACCCGCACGGTGACGGTGTACTCGCCCGGTGCCAGCTGGACGACCTGCTGGAGCAGGACCGACTCGTCGATCCGGGCGGTTTCCTGGAAGGTGTCGACCCGGAGGTTCTCGTCGCGACCGACCGAGATCGGGGCTGCGCCCTGCCGCTCGAAGGTGTACTCGACCCGGTAGCGCGCCAGCCAGGCACTGCCGCTCCGTTCGAAGGCGAAGGCGCGGTTCCCCAGCGAGAGGCCGACGATCGCCTGCGTCGAATCGCCGTGGCCGGGGACGAGCGCCACCGTGCCGATGAAGGGGATCTGGTCCGCCGAGACGATCCGACCGAGGCGGCTGTACATCGCCATCGGGTCGAAGAGCTGGAGGAGTTGCTGATCCGGTGAGGAGCCCTTGCTGGAGCCGACACGCTGCCAGCTGGTGCAGCCGGCGATGAGGGCAAGGAGGAGGGCTGGGGCGCCCAGGGCGCCGACGCGACGACGGAGGATGTAGGGCATAGTGTAGTATAGGACGTCTGAACGGCCTCTGCTTGCGCTTGCCGGGGCGGCGGGGCGCACTGTACCTTTACGGCATCCCATGGCACAAGATCCTTTTATCGGGCGCACGATCGCCGGCTACACGCTGCAAAAGGCCGTCGGTGAGGGCGGGACCGCAGAAGTCTACTTCGCCGAACACCCCGAGCGGGGTCCCGTCGCGCTGAAGTTGCTGCGTCCCCGACTTGCCGCCGACCCGGTGGCGGTCAAGCGCTTCCTGCGCGAGGCCGAATTCGGCGCGCGCGTCGTCCATCCCAATGTGGTGCGCACCTTCGACTTCGGTGAAGCCGACGGGGTGCAGTACCTCGCGCTGGAATGGGCCGCTGGCGAGCCTTTGGAGACGTTCATCGCGCGTTCGGGGCCGCTGGCGGCACCGGTCGCCGCGAACATCGTGGTGCAGCTCGGCGCCGCACTGCAGGAAGCGCATCGGGTCGGGATCATCCACCGCGATCTCAAGCCGGCGAACATCATGTACGACCCGGCGACGCAGAAGGCGCGGTTGCTCGATTTCGGCATCGCACGCGACGCCGAACTGCCGGCCGAAGAGCGGCTCACGCGCGCCGGATTCTTCGTCGGCACGCTGCAGTATGTGGCCCCCGAAGCCCTCAGCGGCGAGCTGGTCGGGGAGCAGGCCGACGTCTATTCGCTGGCCGTGATTGCTTACCAGCTTCTGACCGAATTGACGCCATTTCCGGGCAAGAACCCGCGCGAACTCTTCCAGCAGCTGCTGACCCAGGACCCGATCTCGCTCAACGAGGCGGTGAAGGGGCTCAAGTTCTCGTCGCGGCTCGAGGAAGTGGTGATGAAGGGACTCGCCCGCGACCTCGGCAAGCGCTGGAAGACGGTGACCGACTTCACCAATGCCTTCCAGGAGGCGGTGACGGCCCAACCGGAGAAGAAGGGCGGCTTCTTCTCGTCGCTCTTCAAGAAGTAACCAGGACCCTCCCCATGACTGCAGCAGCCCATGATGCGCTCGTCGCCTTGTTGCGCGAGCGCTCGGTGCGTTTCGGCGACTTCATTCTCGCCTCCGGCGCGCGTTCCACCTATTACATCGATTGCCGCCTCACCACGATGAGTGCGCAGGGGCAGGCACTGATCGGGCCGATCGCACTCGGCGCCATTCGCGCCGCAGGCTGGGCGCCGGCCAGCGTCGGCGGGCTGACGATGGGCGCGGACCCGGTCAGCTACGCGATCGCGCGCGCCTCGATCGACCATGCGCCGATCGTCGACGCCTTCTCGGTGCGCAAGGCCGCCAAGGAACACGGCACCGCGCGCAAGGTCGAAGGCAACTTCTCCGCCGGCGATGCCGTCGTCGTGATCGAGGACGTGATCACCTCGGGCGGCTCCGCCCTCACCGCGATCGAGTCGGTGCGCGAGGCCGGTGGCACCGTGATCGGCGTTCTCGCCGTCGTCGACCGCGAAGCGGGGGGGCGCGAGAAGATCGAGGCGACGGGGGTGCCGGTGATTGCGTTGGTCTCCGCGAGGGAGTTGGGATTGTGAGGGCGACGCATGCGTCGCCCGTACGCAATCGGAGCGTTGCCCGCGAAGGGTGATCTCGATGTGGGGCCGCCGGATGCGTTCGGAAATCGGCCCGCGGGGTCGGATGTCGATGTGGGGAGGGGCGACGCATGCGTCGCCCTTCTCGCCGCCGGAAAATCCGTCGCGTGGCGGGCGTCGGCGCGATCGTGGATCATCCCCTCCCCGGCGCCAACGGATGAAACCGCCGCCACGTCTCGACATGCGGCTTCACCAATCGATCAAGAAATCGGTCCAGCACACTGCAGAACGGGAAGCGTGCGCGGAATTCGCTCGGCGTGATCCCCAGCACCACCCGCAGGTGCCGCCCGAAGGATTGTGGTGAGGCGTAGTCGAGTCGATACGCCACGTCCGCCACGGTCAGCTCCCCCTCATCGAACAACTTCGCCGCGTGGCAGAGGCGCACCGCCACCAGGTGGTCCTTCGGCGACGGCAAGCCGGCGCGCGCGAAGCGCGACACGAAGGTCGACGGCGTGACCACCAGCCGACGTGCGAGTTGGCGGACCGTCGTCGTCTCCGGCGCACTTCGGCAGAGTTCCTCCCAGAAGCGCTGGGAACCACCAGGGAGCGGGGCGAGAGTGGCGAGCACCGGCGTGAGGATCGTCTGCGCCCGTTCGGTGGGCGGGGCGCCGAGGACCTCGCGCAACCGTCGCCAGCCGGCCGGGTCGGTGGTGTCGACGACGCGGCGCACGCCGGTGGCGCCGAGACGGAGAAGCGCCTCACTCGAACCGGCGTGGTGGGTCGAGAGGAGGGCCACGGTCGGGATCGCCGGGAAGGCCCGCGCAAATTGCTCGAGCAACGCCGGCGCCTCGCCGGCACAGCGGCCTACCGAGACCAGGATCGCATCAACCGGGCGCTCGCGGACCACCCGGATGGCGTCGCGCACCGATTCACGGTGGACCAGCGAGAAGTAGCCGTTGCCGGCGGCATCCACCCGGGAACGTTCCTGGGGTTCGAGCACGGCAGCGATCGTAGGGGTCGGTGGCATCGGAGCTCCTGGGTAAGTGACCCCCCAGAGTGCTCCCCCCCGCTCAACCTCGGCTCAATGGGGAGTGGAACTGTCGGGTGACACAGAGGGTCCCAATGACGCGTATGGGATCCGCCGACTAGTTTTCCGGTTCGGGTAGGACGTGATGATCGCGGGGTCGAGGCAACTCGACACCGAGGAAAGTCCGAGCTCCAGAGGGCAGATCGCCAGGTAACGCCTGGGCGCCGTGAGGCGACGGACAGGGCAACAGAAAGCAAACCGCCGATGACCCCGAGAGCTTGCTCAGAGGGCACAGGCAAGGGTGAAACGGTGGGGTAAGAGCCCACCGCTCCGCACGTAAGTGTCGGAGGCACGGTAACCCCCGGTCGGAGCAAGGCCAAATAGGCGGCGAGGTGCGGCCCGCACCGCTATAGCCGCGGGTAGGCTGCTCGAGGCGTTCGGTGACGAACGTCCCAGACAGATGATCATCCGGGCCGGGTCACACCGGCACGAACAGAACTCGGCTTACGGTCTTACCCGCCCCGCGCCGCCACATGGTGGCGCGGGTCCCCACTGGATCCCGCACGGGATCCCTACACAAGAGGTTCGGCATGCTGGTTGGTCTCCTGGCTCTCGCAACGCTCACCGGGACCGTCACGGGCCCGACGGCGCCGCAGCGCTACCGGATCGAAGTGAAGGCGCAGCAGGAAGTGGACATGTCGGCGATGGGTGGCGGCAAGCAGACCTCCGACCTCGCCGTGATCGGCTTCGTCACCGTGACGATGAGCGACACCACCGGTGGCCAGCTCGCGCACATCGTGGTCGACTCCGTCGCCATCCCCGCCGGCATCGAGCTCCCGCCGCAGTTGGGCGATGCGGCCGGTGGCGCCAAGGGCGTCTTCTTCCACGGCCTCATCATCAACGGCAAGGCGAAGGACGGCCTCAAGCCGTCGGCGCAGAACCCGCTCGTGGCGCTGCTTGCCGGCGGCGTCGAGAATCTCTTCCCGGGCCTCCGCCCCACCGCGAAGATCGGCGACACCTGGTCGGACACGGTGAAGACGGACAAGAACACCGAGGGCGTCAAGCAGAATTCCACCACGCTGCTCAACTGGAAGGTCTCGACCGGGACGATGGCCTCGATGACCTTCGATGCCACCACCACCGGCACGATGATGAGCGAAGGGCCGAGCCCGAACGGCAAGCAGACCATCAATGCCAAGATCAGCGGCACGCGGTCGCTCACCGGCCCGGCCATCGGTCCGATGACGAAGGGCACCATCAAGGCGATGCAGGACCTGCTCGTCTCCATCGAAGGGATGGCGGATTCGATTCCGGTCAGCGCCACCACCGAAGTGACGTTCACGATCATCCCCTGATCTCGGGATGCGCTGAGTCGCCGTCGCCCCTCGCGGGCGGCGGCGACTTTGCATTTCCATCCCCCCGTGCCAACCTTCCCTGCGACACTCACCGGATCCCTTCATGCTGACGACCTCCCAACGCGGGCTCACGATCGCCGCGCTCCTCGCCCTCGCGGGGTGCGGGAAGTCGCCGACACCGGTGACACGCCCCACGCCGAACATCAACGTCGCCTCCGCGACGCCAGCCGCGGGCGCCATCTCCCTATCGACGCTCTGGCAGAGTCGGGTGCTCCTCGAGCGCCGTGACTCCCTGATCCTCACCCTCCCGAATGGCAGCAAGCAGTTGCAGCGACTGGGGCGGAACGCCCTCTTCACGCTGACGATCGACGGCAAGAACCTCAAGGTCACCCTCGATTCGCTGCAGCTGATCCCGGCGTCGGCCGAGGCCTCCAAGGAAGCGGTCGGCACCACCTGGACGGGGTGGCTTGGCGCCTACGGCAAGCTGGAGAACTTCACCGCGTCACGGGGAGGCGTCCTCGTCGAGGAGCTGACCCAGACCGTCGCCAACCTCCTGCCCCGGCTCCCCCGCGGCGGCGCCCGCCCCGGCGACCGTTGGGCCGACACCAGCAAAAAGTCGATCCGCGTCGAGATCTTCCGGACCGACGACCAGCGCACCGGGCAGTGGCGGGTCGCCGCCCCGATGGACCGCGAAGGGATCCGCGTCATCCCGGTCCAGGTCCGGGAGGCGTTCGAGCAGATAGGGCGCGGCTCCTCGGCTGGCCGCAACATGACGATGACGGCACAGGGTAGTCGTAGTGCTCAGTACTACATGACATTGGATGGCCGAGTCGAGGTCGCCACCGTCATCGACTCCGCCGCCAAGCTGATCACCATCCCTGGCAGCCAGCAGTCGATTCCCACGATGCAATACAGCCGCACCCTGATCCGTTTCCGACCACTCGTCGCCAAGTCGCCGAATGAGTGAAGTGAAGAAGCCGTCAGTGTGGCGACGGATCTGGCAGGGGCTCGTCATCGCGGTCGGGCTGTTCATCTTCTGGCTCTTCGCGGTCTGGCCGCCACCGCTCTGGTACCGGGTCACCTTCCCCCGGCAGACCGCCTTCCAGGCGATGCGCCGCCGCGAGAACCCCGAGGCCGCCCAAAAGCGACAGTACACCCCGGTGCGGATGTCGGCGATCGCCCCGGTGATGGCGCGCGCGGTCCTGGTGGCCGAGGACCACCGCTTCTACGAGCACGGCGGCGTCGACTACGTCGAGCTCCGCAAGGCGCTGGGTTATCGCCGTGACTCCTTCAACATCACCAACGCCAAGGACCGCAAGGACCTCGCGCGCGCCATCGCGCGGAGCGACCTCGGCGACGCGCGCGGCGCGAGTACCCTCACGCAGCAGCTCGCGAAGAACCTCTACCTCTCGCCGTCACGCAATCCGCTGCGCAAGGTCAAGGAAGTGATCACGGCATGGCGGCTCGAACTCTGGCTCGGCAAGGACCGCATCCTCGAGCTCTACCTCAACACCGCCGAACTCGGTGACGAGATCTGGGGCGTCGAAGCGGCGAGCCGGGCGTACTTCGGGAAGTCCGCGTCTCGACTGACACGCGTCGAGGCCGCGACACTCGCCGGAACCCTCCCCGCCCCGACGACGTCGAATCCGAGAGAGCGGCCGGGACGAATGTTGTGGAAGCGGGATTGGATTTTGGGGCATATGTAACCCCACCGGGTTGTCATCCTGAGCGGAGCCCGCGAAGCGGGCGAAGTCGAAGGACCTCTCTCCGAGCGCATCGGGAAGAGGTCCTTCGACTTCGCGGCCTTGCAGGCCGCTTCGCTCAGGATGACAACCCTAGAGGGGCTATCTCCCGCAGCTCGCGCTCTTGTCCTGCTTGTCCGCCGGCAGCAACTGCAGCCGCTCCGGGCGGTTGGCGACGGTCCGCGCGATCTCGGCGACGAAGCGGCCGACGCGCGCACCGTGCTCGTAATCGATGTACTGCGGCTCGTCGGTCGGCATGTGGTAGTCCACCGCGTAGCCGAGCGAGAAGTAGGTGACCGGGATCTGCTTGTTGAAATAGCTGACCTGGTCGGAGCGGCAGAACCGGTTGAGCAAGTTGGTCCGATCCCACGAGTAGTCGATCACCATCGGCTCGCTGCGCACGGCGTTGAGCGAGTCGATCACGTGGCCGAAGTCGTCGGAGAGGCGGCGCGAGCCGAGCATCTGCACCGACGCGGGGCCGCCGTAGCGGACGTCGGTGACGCGGCCCTTGCCGAGCATGTCCATGTTGTGCGCGGCGACGATCTTGTCGAGCGGGATCGTCGGATGGTCGACGAACCACTTCGAGCCGACCAGCCCCTTCTCCTCGCCGATGTGGAAGTTGAAGATCATCGAGCGGGCCGGCGCCGGTTCGGTCGCGAAGCGCTCGGCGATCTCCAGCAGCACCACCGTGCCGGAGCCGTCGTCATCGGCGCCGTTGTTCACGGTGTCGGGACGGGCGGGGCGGACGGCGCGCGCCTTGGCGATCAGCGCGTTGATCTGGGCCCACTGCTCGGGGGTCACCGTCGCGACACGATCATTGGCGCCCTGCGGCCGCATGATCCGATTGAAGGCGCGGAGGGAATCGTGCTCCGGCGGATTGCCGGCCACCATGCCGACGTGGTCCGTGTGCGCACCGATCAGGACGTACTCATCCTTGAGCTTCGGGTCCGAGCCCGGCAGCATCGCGATGACGTTGCGACCCGGCGTCTTCGACATCGTCCACTCATTGACCCACTTCCCGCTGACGCTCTTCCCCGCCGCGCCGACCTTCAACTGCGCCAGCGGCCCGCCCAGCAGCCCCTCGGCGGCCGCCATCGAGATGTTGGCCGCCGGGACACCGGCGATGTCGCCGGGGTTGCTGGGCTTGAGCGCGATCCGCAGCGTGAAGGCGGTGATCCGCTGTGCCTCGCTCATGGCGTCGAGTCCGGCCACGAGGACGCCGATGGCGCCGGCCTTCTGGGCGCGCTGATCACGGACGGTGGCGACCCCGCCGCGCCCGCCGCCGGGGGCAGGCGCCGCGGCCGGAGCAACGGGAGCGGCCGGGAGGAAGACGACAATCTTGCCAGTGACCGCCGCAGCGTCGAGTGCGGTGGTGTCGCCCCAGCGGCCGCCGAAGACGGTCGCGGTGGCCGCGGCGTTCATCCGGTTGCTGATGCCATTCACCGCCGACGGCGCCATCGGCACCCACTCGACGATCGGCGTCAGCTTGCGACCGTCGGCGATCAGCTCGCTGATCTTGACGTCGACGCCGGTCGGCCCGAACGGCACGTCCTGGAAGAAGGTGCCATTCTCGCCCGCCGGCTTGAGGCCGAGGCGGGTGAGTTCCCGGGCGATGTAGGCAGTGGTCTTGTAGCTGCCGAGGGTGCCCGCCTCGCGCCCCATCATCGAGTCATCGGCGATCTGGTACAGGCGGGTGCGGAGGTCGTTGGCGTCGATCCCCGGCTTGGTCGGGCGCGGGGCCCAGGTGCGGGGGCCTTCGTCCGGCCAGACCGTCTTGGCCGCGCCGGCCTTGGCCTTGGGAGCAGTCGTTCCGGGGTTCTTGACCTGCGCGGTCAGCGGCAGGGCGAGGACGGCCAGGAGGGCAACGGGGAGAATTCGCTTCATGCAGAACTCCAATGCGGTGGCGGCAAGGCGAAACGGGAACCGAGGTCTCGAGGGTGGTTCGCTCATCCGTACGAGCGGAGCCTTCCCGGAGTTCTCGATTCCCGTTTCTCGTTTAGGTCGTGCGGGTCCAATCAGTCGATCAGTCGCAGCGGCATCACCAGGGTCAGATAGGCGGCCGGATCGTCCCAACCCACCGGCTCGACCGTCGCGGCCCGTTCCGGCGCCTTGAAGGTGAGGCGGACTTCCTCGGTCGGCATGTACTTCAGCACTTCGAGGAGATAGTTGGCGTTGAAGCCGATATCGAGCGGTTCACCCTCGTAGGAGACGGTGATCTCCTCCTGCGCCTCGCCGAGGTCCGGCGTGGTCACCGAGAGCCGGCAGGAGCCGTCGCCGAACGACATCCGGATCCGGTGGGTCTGGTCCGAGGCGACGATGCTCATGCGGCGGAGCGCGGCGATCAGGGTGGCCTTCTCCACGGTCGCGAACTTGTCGTTCTCGCGCGGGATGACCTGCTCGTAGTTCGGGTACGGCCCCTCGATCAGTCGGGTGAAGACCTGGGTCGTCGCCGACTTGAAACCGAGGTGGTTGTCGGAGCGGCCGATCTCGATCTCGTCGTCGGCGCCGAAGAGCTTCCGGAACTGCTCGAGCGCCTTGGGCGGCACGATCAACTCGGCCGGCTGCGCGGTGCCACCCTGGAGCGGCACTTCCATCTTCGCGAGCCGATGGCCATTCGTGGCGACCATCCGCATCCGGTCGGCCGTGAGCTGCCACAGGACGCCGTTGAGGATCGGGCGGCTCTCTTCGGTCGAGGCGGCGAACGCGACGTGTGCCACGAGCTTCTGGAGGTCGCGGGCGGTGGTCCGCGAGGCGCCATCGAAGGTCACCTGCGGGAAGGCCGGGAACTCTTCACGCGGCAATCCGAGCAGCTTGAACTTCGACCGGCCGCATTCGATCGTGACCCGCTGTTCGCCCTGGGTCGTGAAGCGGATGCCGGCACTCGGCAGTTCGCGCACCAACTCCTGGAGCTTCCGCGCCGGGAGCGTGATCGCCCCTTCCTGGTCGACCGACGCCGGCACGGTGGTGCTCACGGCGATGTCGAGGTCGGTGCCGGAGAGCCGAAGCCCGTCCTTCGTGGCTTCGAGCAGGATGTTGGCGAGCACGGGGAGCGTCGTCTTGGACGGCACGGCAGCGCTGACGGCGCTGACGCCTTCGGAGAGCTGTTCCCGCGTGATGGTGAACTTC
Organism: Gemmatimonadota bacterium; assembly: GCA_016704275.1. Lineage (NCBI taxonomy): Bacteria > Pseudomonadati > Gemmatimonadota > Gemmatimonadota bacterium. Next base: position 68,316 of record JADJAK010000006.1, on the reverse strand, counting down.
ATCGGCGATCCCCAGGGTTGCCAAGAACTACTGCTGTTTTCAAGATATATATGATAGTAGTAGTAGTAGAGGGGGCTGAAATGTGCATCAAACCCCTAACTGCTTCCGGTACACGGCACTGCACGGTTTGTCCCTGTTTACGCCGCGTGGACGAGCGGGGATAGTCGAGCGAGTTCCCCACGGAAGCCCACACTTCCCCACGTTCTGTCGGGGAAGCCGCAAACATTGTGGTCAGACTGTCAACAACTCCTGCCGGGCCGAGTCGACGCGGGCGCGGAAGTCGCGATCGCGGCCGAGTTGCGTCTGCACCTTGTCCACCGAATGGATCACCGTGGAGTGGTCGCGGCCGCCGAACGCCTGGCCGATCTCGACCAGCTGCATCTGCAACAGCTCGCGGGCCAGGAACATCGCGATCTGCCGCGGCACGGTCAGCGTCTTGATGCGCGCCTTGGAGCGCAGCCCCTCGGGCGTCACGCCCCAACGCCGCGCCACGACCTCCTGGACCTTCTCGATCGTCGGCAGCGTCTTCTGGCGTGCTTCGGCGTCGTCGCCGGGCCGCATCTTGTCGCTGAGCGCCTCGCGGGCCAGCTCGATCGAGATCTCCTTGTGCCGCAGCGAGGCGTAGAGGAGGAGCTTGATGATGCACCCCTCCAGCTCGCGCACGTTCGACCGGACATTCTCGGCGATGAAGCGGAGGACGTCGTCGGGGATCGTCGTCTCGAGGTGGTCCTGCTCCTGCTTCTTGCGCAGGATCGCGATGCGGTGCTCGAGGTCGGGCTGCTTGACGTCGGCGACCATGCCCCACTCGAAGCGCGAGACGAGACGCGCCTCGAGCCCGGGGATCTCCTTCGGCAACCGGTCCGAGGTCAGCACGATCTGCTTGCCGGCCTCGTAGAGCGCATTGAAGGTGTGGAAGAACTCTTCCTGGGTCGCTTCCTTCCCTTCGAGGAAGTGCACGTCGTCGACGATGAAGAGATCGACGTCGCTGCGATAGCGGCGGCGCAGGTCGGCCATCGACCGACCGTGGATCCCCTCGATCACTTCGTTGATGAACTGCTCGGCGCTGATGTAGAGCACCCGCGTCGCCGGCGCGCGCGACAACACTTCATGGGCAATGGCCTGCATGAGGTGGGTCTTGCCGAGGCCGGTCGAGCCGTAGATGAAGAAGGGGTTGTATTGCTTCCCCGGGGCTTCGGCGACGGCATGCGCGGCGGCGGCGGCCAGTTCGTTCGACTTGCCGATGACGAAGTGACCGAAGGTGTAGCGGTCGTTCAGCGGCTGGGCGCTCGGATTCACCGGCGTGACCGGGGTCGCGGGCGCCTCGGGCGCCGCGGTCGGGACGAAGAGGTCCATCTGCGGCCGCTTCTGGCGCTCGGCGGCCACCTGGAACACCACGGCGACCGGCTCGCCGGCGGCGGCGCTCGCCACCTGCACCAGCGTGGGCGCGTACTTCTCCTCGTTCCAGCGCTTGGCGAGATCGTCGGGGGTGCTGACCAGCAACGTGCCGCCTTCGAACGAAATTGCCTCGTTCGAGGCCAACCAGGTCTGGATCATGCCCTCCGGAATGACGGGCTTGGCGCCGTCGAGGACTCGCTTCCAGAGGTCTTTGGCGGACAGCGGCATCAGGCTCTTATGACGGGAAACAGGGTCAGGCGGCGTTGCTAGGGAGGCCGATTCTAGGTCCCGAATGTGGAAAAGTCAAACCCCTTGAATTCCTCTGGTTCTGGGGCTAGGTTGCTCGGCTACTTTGGAAGGAGAGTTCTGCCATGATGCCAACGTACAAGCCCCGCAACAAGCGTCGCGTGGCCAAGCACGGGTTCCGGAACCGGATGGAAGACCGCTGGGGTCGCGCCGTCCTGTCCCGCCGCCGCAAGAAGGGTCGGAAGGCCTTGACGGTTTCCATCGGCTCGAAGCACGCCCGCGTCTGACCGACGACGAGCGCTTTCCGCGCTCGCGTCGGCTGGTCCGCAGTGACGAGGTCCGCCGGGTCTTCCGGAGTGGACAGCGGAGCCGCCACCTCTCGGTGGACATTCATTGGAAGGCCGGCGAATCGGGCCATCCGCGTCTCGGACTCGTTACCCCGAAGTTCCGACAGACCGCGGTGGCCCGCAATCGCATCCGGCGGTGGCTGAAGGAGCTGTGGCGACGCGAGCTTCAGTCCTCCCTCCCCGCCCTGGACGTCGTGATCCGGGCGCGTCCGGAGGCGTATGCCGCCAGTTATGCCTCGCTCCGGCTGGAGCTGCTCGCCTGGTGCGCCGAGCGGACCCCATGACCACCTCCCAGTTGGCATCTGAAACGCCCGAGGCACCGGTCCCGTCAGGACCAGCCCGTGCCCTTGCCCTCCTTATTCGCGGCTATCAGCGCTTCATTTCTCCGGCTCTCCCCCCGGCGTGTCGATTCTCGCCGAGTTGTTCCCAGTACGCCCTGGAGGCGGTGCGCCGCCACGGGGCCCTGGCTGGGGGGTGGCTGGCCATCAAACGGGTCGCCCGCTGCCATCCCTGGCATCCGGGTGGTTATGACCCGGTTCCCTGACCTGTGAGCTGCTCGTGAACGATCGTAGGCCGTTGATCGCGATCGCGTTGATTCTGGTGATCTCCGTTGCGCCGATGTTCTGGAACCGCCCTGCCCCGCTGCCGGTGGGCGCCGATTCGTCGGTCGTGAGCAAGGCGGGTGGTCCTGCCCCGCTCGCTGGCGCGATCGATGCGCCGGCGACGATGCAGGCGGCACCGAGCGGCGACACGATCGCACCGGTGGTGCGCGCGCCGGAACGGGTGATCTCCGTGCGCTCGCCGCTCTACCGCTATGGCATCTCGACGCGCGGCGGCCAGTTCGTCTCGTCGCGCTTCCAGTCGTACACCACGATGTACCCGGGCGACACGCTCGCCACCGGCAAGCGCGACACGCTCGAGTTGTTGCGCCGCGATGCCCCGCTGCTCACCGGGAAGCTGGTCGTCTCCGGCGACACGCTGCACCTCGACCGGATCGACTTCACCGCGAGCGCCGATTCGCTGGTGGCGATCGATGCGCCGGCCACGCTCGAGCTGACCGGACAGTCGGGGCGCTACACGATCGCGCTGCGCTATCAGTTCGCCCCCGATGACTACCGCGTCCACGTGACCGGCTCGGTCACCGGCCTCACCGGCACCGGCGCCACTCTCCTGCTCGGGTTGGCCGACGGCTTCCGCGAGACCGAAGACGACACCGTCGCGAATCATCGCGAGGGCGGCGTCGTCACCAAGCTCGACAAGACCACGCTGACCCGCTTCTCCGACCTGGAGGTGGGCGAGTCGCGTGTCCTCACCGGCCCGTTCGAGTGGGTCGCCGTCAAGTCGAAGTACTTCGTCGCCGGCCTCTTTGCCTACGACAGCACCGCCGTCGGCGGCGCGCGTGGCCTGATCGGCGCGGTGCGCGCCCACGCCCGCCAGACCAACGTCAAGGAGCCGACCCGCGCCGACGTGGTGGCCTCGGTCGTCGTCCCGCCGAGCGGGCTCTTTGCGTGGTCGCTCTTCCTCGGCCCGATGGAGTACGACCACCTCACCCGCGTCGGGCACGACTTCGACGACGTGAATCCCTACGGCTGGCCGGGTTTCCGCACCGTGATCCGCCCGTTCGCCGTCGGCATCCGGAGCTTCTTCGTCTGGCTGCACACGTCGACCGGCCTGAGCTACGGCTGGGTGATCGTCATCTTCGGCATCCTGGTGCGCCTGCTGCTCTGGCCGCTCAACCAGAAGGCGATGCGCTCGATGGTCGCCATGCAGGCGATCCAGCCGCAGCTCACCGCGCTGCAGACCCGCTACAAGGAAGATCCGCAGCGGCAGCAGGCGGAGATGTTCAAGCTGTACAAGGAGAACAAGGTCAACCCCTTCGGCGGCTGCTGGCCGATGTTGTTGCCCTACCCGCTGCTGCTGGCCGTCTTCTTCGTGCTGGCGAACACGATCGAGTTGCGCGGGGTTCCCTTCCTCTGGATGACGGACCTGTCGCGCTTCGATCCGCTCTACATCATCCCGGTGATCATGGCCGTGTCGATGTTCGCCGTCTCGAAGATCGGCCAGATGGGGATGCCGCCGAATCCGCAGGCGAAGATGATGATGTACATGATGCCGGTGATGATGCTGGTGCTCTTCTCGCGCTTCGCGGCCGGGTTGAACCTGTACTACACCATCCAGAACATCGTCTCGCTGCCGCAGCAGTGGCTGATCATGAAGGAGCGGAAGAAGCTGGTGCCGAAGGCGGCGCCGGCGGTTGAGGTGAAGACGAAGGGAAGTCGTTAGTCGTTGGTCGTTAGTTGTTGGAGGTCCTGAGAGGTGAGACGGGGCCCGCGTGGGCATCCGTCTCACCTCTTACCTTTCACCCATGCCCGACCTAACGACCAACGACCAACGACTAACGACCGACAGCACCATCGTCGCCATCGCCACCGCCCCCGGACTCGGCGCCATCGCCATCGTGCGGCTGAGCGGGCCGGAGGCGTTCGCGATGGCCGCGCGTTTGGCGCCCTCGGTGGAGGTTGCTCGCGCCCGCGAGGCGCAGCTGGTGGCGCTGGTCGGGCCGGACGGCGAGGCGATCGACCAGGCGCTGGTGACCTGCTTTCCGGCACCGCACTCCTTCACCGGCGACGACACGGTGGAGTTCTCGGTGCATGGGGGCGCCCTGGTGCCGGGGCTGGTCGTGGCGGCGATCGTGGCCGCCGGGGCGCGAATGGCGGAGCCGGGCGAGTTCACCCGTCGGGCCGTCCTCAACGGCAAACTCGACCTGTTGCAGGCCGAGGCGGTCGGCGACCTGATCTCGGCGACCGCGCCGGGGCAGGCCAGGGTGGCGCTGCGGCAGCTCGATGGCGCCCTCTCCCGGCGAATCGCCGCGCTGCGTGAGGAGACGCTCCAGGCGCAGGCCCTGCTGGCCTACGCGGTCGACTTTCCCGAAGAGGACGACGGGCCGGTCGCCCCGGAGCGGCCGGTGGCGGCCGTGCGCGGGCTCATGGCCCAACTCGAGGGGTTGCTGGCGACCGCCGCTGATGGTGAGCGGGTGCGGCAGGGCGCCTTGGTGGTCCTGGCCGGGCCACCCAATGCGGGCAAGTCGACGCTCTTCAACGCGCTCCTCGGCAGTGAGCGTGCTCTGGTCACCGAGATCCCCGGCACCACCCGCGACGCGATCGAAGCGGACACCACGGTGGAGGGGTGGCCAGTGCGCCTCGTAGATACCGCGGGACTCCGCAACTCAGGCGACCGGCTTGAGGCGATGGGGGTCGAAGTCTCGCGGCGGTACCTTGAGGCAGCGGATATCATCCTCTACTGCAACGACTTGGCGGAAAACCGAGAAAGAAATGAATATTCATTTACACATTCTCGCGAAACAGCGCAGATCGCGACCAAATCAGATGTCCTGGGTGTGAAAGAACGGGGTACTACAGGCTACTCCTTTGTCTCCGCCCACACCGGCGAAGGGATCGCCGACCTCCGGCGGCTCCTCGCCGCTCGACTCTTCGGCGGCGTGGCGCGTTCGGCCGGCGATGGCGGCCTTCTGACCAGGGCTCGGCATCGCGCCGCCATCGACGCCGCGCTCGCGGCGCTGCGCCTCGCCGACGAGGAGCTGGGGGCAGGGGAGGTCGTGCTGGGAGCGCACCAGCTGCAGGAGGCGGTCGCCGCGCTCGATGGGCTGATTGGGGTGGTGGATCGGGAGGAGGTGTTCGACCGGGTGTTCGCGGGGTTTTGTATCGGCAAGTAGGGGCGCATCTCGGCCAACGCCCCCTCGCGCGCCTCCAGCAACTCCTCGGCAGCGGCGCGTTCGTAGGCCTCCTCCACATGCAGCGGGCGCCGAGTCGCGATTCGCTCGAGCGCCGTGTCGCGCAGCGTGACGGCCAGCGGCAGGTGGCGCGGGCGGAGTGAGCCTGCCTGCGCCACGACGGCATCGCTGGCGGTACGGTCGACCACGTCGGTGAAGAGCACCGTGAGCCCGCGCTTGCGGTGCCGCGCCGCGAGGTACGCGAACGCCGCCGGGTAGTCGGGCTCGACCATCCGCCCTTCAATGGTGGCGAGCGCGTCGAGCACCTGCCGCAGGGCACGTCGGCCGCGCGCCGGCGGAATGAAGCGCATCACCTGATCGGCAAAGACGAAGAGCCCGATGTTGTCGTCGTGCAGGACCGCGCTGTGCGCCAGCTCCAGCGCAGCGTCGATCGCCGCCTCGAGCCGAGGACGTCCCTCGCTCTCAGCGGTCAGCAGTCGACCGGCATCGATCATCATCAACACCTGCTGGCGCCGCTCGTCTTCGTAGCGCCGCACCATCAGCTTGCCGCGCCGCGCGGTCGCCTTCCAGTCGATCGAGCGCGTCTCTTCGCCGGGCACCCACTCGTGCAGACTCTCGAAGACGCGACCCTCACCCAACCGGCGCACGGTGCGTTGCCCCGCTTCGCGCCGGCGCTGCGATTGCGTCGGCAGCGCGCGGATCGCCGCGTGGCGCAGGTTGGGATAGACGGTGACACTCCACGGCAGCGGTCGCACCGCTTGCCGCCAGGCAAGCCCCCAGCGGCCGAGGCCGCGCAGATGCAGCAGACCCGCGGTGGCCTTGCCGCGCCGGGCGGGAGTGAACGCCAGTTCCTCGAGGACGGTGCCGGCGGCCGGCAGGAGCAACATGCGGGTCCGGTCGCCAGGCCAATCGAGCGGGGCAGGGAGCTCCTCGCGGACCACCAGCTGCACCGGACGGGTGAGCGTGTTGCGCCAGGTGTAGCTCACCGGCAGTGTCCGGCCGACAGAAAACGCCGGCGGCGCCTCGCGGGTGACCGGCCATTCTTCGAGCGGCAGCGCGGCGGCGTCGCGGGCGTCGAGGAGGAAGGCCAGCACCCAGAGCAAGTCGAGTGTCAGCCACACCACGCCGGCCGCCGGCCACCAGATGGCGAGCGGGGCGACTGCGGCAAGTGCCGCGGCGACCAGGAACCAGCGACGCGAGGGAAGGATCACCCGCGCGGCGCCTCGATCCGCTGGATCAGCGTCGACAACGCGTCGTCGGCCGAGACGCCTTCGAGTTCGAGTTCTGGCGCGACGACGACCCGATGCCGCAACACGGCCGGCGCGAGTCGCTTCACGTCGTCGGGTGTGACGTACTCGCGGCCATCGACGAGCGCGGCGGCCTGCGCCACCTTGAGCAATGCGACACTGGCCCGAGGCGAGGCGCCGAGCGTGAGGGCCGGTGCGTTGCGCGTGGCCCGCACCAACGCCGTGATGTATTCGACGAGTGGCAGCTCGACCCGCACGCGCCGCACCGCTGACCGCAGCGTCGCCAATCCCGTCGCGTCGAGCACCTGCTGAATGCCGAAGGTGGCCACCGAGGAGGAGTCGAAGCCCCCGAGCACCCGATGCAGGACACCGCTTTCGACATCCGCCTCGGGATAGCCGAGCGTGCTCTTGATCAGGAAGCGATCGAGTTCCGCTTCGGGGAGCGGATAGGTGCCCTCGAACTCGATCGGGTTCTGGGTGGCGAAGACCGTGAACGAGGCGCTCATCGGGTGACTGGTGCCATCCACGGTCACACTGCGTTCGCCCATTGCCTCGAGCAAGGCCGCCTGCGTCTTGGCCGGCGCGCGGTTGATCTCGTCGGCGAGCACCAGGTCGGCGAAGAGCGGGCCCGCGCGGAAGGTGAAGTCGCCGCTGGCGTTCAGGATGCTCACGCCGGTGATGTCCGAGGGCATCAGGTCGGCGGTGAACTGGATCCGACGGAACGCCAGGCCGAGCGCCTCGTTGAATGCGCGGACGAGGAGCGTCTTGGCGGTGCCCGGTGGCCCTTCGAGGAGGACGTGCCCGGCGGCGAGGAGCGCATGGAGCGACTCGCGAACGACCACCTCCTGGCCCAGCACGACGCGTTGAATCTCGGTGAGCACGCGGCTCGCGGTCTCGGCGTGTGCGACAGCCTCCTCGGCTGTCAGGTGCGAATGCTCTGCCACAACTCCTCCGCGGCGTTCGCCGCTTGCAAGACGCTCGACGCCGGTTGCCCGGGTGTCGTCAGGTGAATCAGGGTATCGAGCGCGCGACGTCCCTCGGCCGACGTGGTGTTGCCATCCTGCTCGACCAGCCACCGACGCCAGTCGCCGCGCGACCGCAGCGCCGTCGGCGTCAATCGACGACGCAGGCCGCGCACGATGGCGCCAATGGCCTCGTCGTGGCCCTTGGCCGCCGAGAGGGCGGTGGCCAGGGCGCGGAGATGCTCGATCGGATTGCGGCGTCGCCGGTCGATGCGCGCGCCGATCTGTCCGAAGCGGAAGGCGCCGAACAGCAAGACGAGGACGCCGACGCCCGCGAGTTGCCAGGCGGCCCATCCCCAGGGGGAGCGGCCACTCCAGTCGACCACGGCCTCGCCGAGCGATCCGCTCGCGCCGAATCCGTGGTGGTACTCCTCGAAGACCACCTGATCGTACCGTCCGGCCATCAGGCCGAGCACGAAGGGGCCGGCGCCGTTGTCATGCCGACGCACGACGCGATTGCGGAAGAGCGCGACATCGGCCACGAGGAGGACATTCCCCGAGGAATCCGCGGGCTCGAGGCGAACCGCGACCAAGCCCTTGGGCGTCGTGAGCAGCGGCGTGACGCGTGCGTAGCGCGGGACGGCGCAGCGCGTGGCCCCGGTGTCGAAGACGCGACTCGAATCGGCGGCGACCCCCTCACCGGTGGGCTGCAGCAGCGCGTGGACGGTCATCGGCGCTTCGCGGACCGCGAGCGAATCGAAGGGGTGCGGCTCGACCCGATAGCCGTAGCAGCGCATCAAGGAACTGGCCGCCGTGCCGGCGAGCAGCAGATCGCCGGTGCGACGGAAGCGTTCGATGGCAGCCCGATCCGGACCGCTGAGGGGTGCCGACGGATTCAGCAGTGCGAGCAGGGTGCGCTGGTTGCTGTCGGGCACGGCCAGGCGCGTGGTCCGATCGCGCTGCCGACGGACCGAGATCCCCAGGCCCCGAGTGGCCTCGAGGATGCCCGACGTCCCCCCCGGCCCGGTAACCAGGGTCGAGGCGCGCTCATCTTCGGTGATCCGCTTGTCGCTGCCGGCGAGCAGCCCTGCGATGGCAAGCAACACCGCGACGGTGGTGACGACCAGGAGGAGTTCAGTGCGCGGGCGCATAGCGCTCCGGCGCGGCGCGACGGCGCCATTCTGCGTAGTCGGCCGCGTCGCAGGCCGCGCCGCCGAAGACAATGCGGTAGAGCTGGCGGACCAGGTCGCGGAATTCCTCGCGCGCTTCGCCACGAAGCGCGGGTTCGCCGAGATATTCTGCCGGCGTCTTGCTGGGATGGAAGTGCATCGCACCCCAGCCGTCGAGCGTCAGGACCAGCGCGAGAAAATCGGCCTGGACCGCCTCGCGATAGCGCCCCGCGCTCGCGAGACGATCGGCCTCGGCGCGGAACCAGGCGGCGTCACGCCGTTCCGCCGCACTCGGCATGATCGCGGCGACAGTCGGCGGCGCACGCAGTGTCTGCCACACCAGCCAGCCGACGTGCACCAGCACCGCCACCAGGAGCGCCACCAGGATCCCGACCACCACCAGATAGAGTGCGGGGCTGTTCGATTCGAGGTGCCTGATCCAGTCCATCAATTCGGCGAAGCGCAGTCGCACCGCGGCGAGGGGATCCGTCGGCTCGCTCCACCGATACGTTGGTGCGGCGAAGACCGAGTCGAGGAGGGTGCGGAGCGAATCCCCTTGGGCCGTGATCACGTCGCCGGGACGTCCGCGGCCATGAGTTCGAGGTCGAAGCCTTCCTTGCGCACCCGGATGTCGTAGTAGAGCACGACCGTCGCGACATAGACGAAGGGATAGACGAAGATGCTGAGGATCGAGGTGGCGACCATCATCGGAATCCCAGGCTCCGTGCTCCCCGCGCGAATCGCCAGCATGGCACCGACCAGCATGGTCGGAACGACCAGCAGGAGCATGGTGATGCCGATGACCGAGAGGATCTTCCGGCGGAAACCCTTGCTGAGATCCCAGGAGCGTTGCAAGGCGTCGATCCCCGGCTTGTCCTCGAGGACCACGACCACCGAGCTCAGCATGAGTCCGGACATCGCGATGAACCCGGGGATGATCAGCAGGATGAAGCCGGTCACGATCAGCATCGCACTGCCGATGGACGACACCAGCAGTCGACCGATGAAGCCGAAGGCGTCGCGGATGGCGTCGACCGCGCGGACCGTGCCGCCGAGGTAGGCCTCGGAGACCACCGACGTGGTGGCGGCGATGCCGATGGTCGAAAGCACGAACGAGAGCAAGAGGTGGGTCGCGCCCAACGGGATGTTCTCCAGCAGGCCACCCGAGCGCTCGACGTAGATCCCCAGCGAGTCCGGTACCACGCGGGTCATGGCCGCGATGGTGACCAGCGGGACGAAGTGCGCTCGGTACACCCCGAAGGAGACGTCGAGCACTTCACCAGCGGAGAGCGGACGCAACACGGGTGCGCTCATCGTGGAACACTCCTGGGGGAGGGGAGTTGGGCGGGAAAGATCCGACGCCGTACATTACCGGGAATTCGCCGTTCCGGCACCCCCCACCGCCAATCGGATTCATGGCCGACACTCCGGCACCGACCTATCGGCAGCATTTCGAGCTCGAAACACCGGAGCACGTCGTCCTCGACTACGAGCTCGCCGGCGTCGGCAGCCGTGCGCTCGCGGCCCTCGTCGATATGCTGCTGGTCTTCATCCTTTCCCTGGTGGTGACGGTCTCGCTGCTCTTCTGGGGGAACTTCTCCGGCTGGATCAGTGCGTTGCAAATCCTGTTGCTCTACTCGCTGATCTGGCTCTACTTCGCGCTCTTCGAGGGGTTGCGCCGCGGCCAGACGCCCGGGAAGCGGATGGTGGGGATCCGCACCATCCGCGACAGCGGGCATGGATTGACCTTTGCGGATGCCGCGACCCGCCACCTGCTGACACCGATCGACATGGTCGGCATGATCGGGTTGGTCCTGATCGCCGTTCACCCGCGAGCGAAACGGCTCGGCGATCTGGTCGCCGGGACGGTGGTGGTGCGTGATCAACCCGTCGAGGTGGCCCGACCGGCCGAGCCGGTCGACGACGCCGTCGATGCGGAGGCGGATGGCTCGCCGGAGTTGGCGGACGACGAGTTTGCCCTGGTGCGCGAATTCATCGGGCGGGCGCCATCCCTGCCGCGTCCGGTGCGCAATCGGTTCGCCACGCAGTTCGCGGCGCGCTTTGCCGGCCGCTTTCCGGATCGTCCGGGCGACGACTTCCAATTCCTGCAGGAGTTGTACAACCGCGAGCGTGGCCGCCGGCGCGGCAAGTTCGGCGCACGGAGTGGCGGCGGGCGACGCGCGGTGTCCGAACGGCTGTTGGCGCGGAAGGGCGCCCGCTGGGATGCCTTTGACCTTTTGGCCGGGCGCGTCGCGCGCGGCGGACTCGACGTGTTGAGCGCCGAGGAGTTGCCGGACTTCGCCGCCCGCTACCGCGAGGTGGCGGCCGACCTGGCCCGGGTCCGCACCTATGGCGCCGACCCCGTCGTGTCGGCGCGGCTCGAGCGCCTCGTCGCCGCCGGACACAACGCGCTCTATCGTGCGGAGCGGCGGAGCTGGCGCCGACTCTCACGATTCCTGGTCGTCGAGGCGCCGGCCGCGGTGGTGGCTTCGTGGCGGACGGTGCTGCTCGCCGCGGCGCTCTTCATCGTGCCGGGGATCGGCGGTTACGCCTTGCTGCGCGAACAGCCCGGGCTCGCCCCGTCGCTCATCCCCGACGTGATGCTCGAGCGCGCCGAGGCTGGGCAAAGCCGAGGACCCGCGGGGAGTGGGTACGTCGAGGTGTCGGCCGAGAAGCGGCCGGTGATGGCCACGTCGATCATCGCCAACAATGTGCGGGTCGCGGTCGCGTGCTTTGCCTCCGGTGTGGTGTTTGGCGTCGGCTCGTTGCTGCTGCTGGCCTTCAATGGCCTGCAACTCGGCGCGGTCAGCGGCCACTTCGCGAACCTTGGTGTGCTGGGCTATCTCTGGAGTTTCGTGATGGGGCACGGCGTGCTGGAGCTGTTTGCGATCTGGGTGGCGGGTGCGGCCGGCTTCCTGCTCGGTCGGGCGGTCATCGTCCCGGGCGACTACAGCCGGCGTGACGCGCTGGTGCTGGCCTCGCGGCGCGCCTTGCCGATGGTCGCCGCCGCGGTGGTGCTGTTGATCGTCGCCGGGCTGATCGAAGGACTGATCTCGGCGAGCACCGCGACGCTGACGCACGCCTCGCGGTGAGCGGCGGGTCGGCGCTCTTTCTCGCGATCTATCTGTTGGTCGGCTGGGTGGCGTCGCGGCGGATGGTGGGAGCGCGGCCGTAGGGGCGACGCATGCGTCGCCCTTACACAGATCGACATCTGAGCGCGCCGTCGGGGCCGAACCCCCCTATCTTCCGCGCATGTCAGACACCCCCACGCCCCTTCGCGTCACCATCCGCAGTGCCACACCCTGCGCGCCCTACGTCCTCAACGGCGATTTCGAAGTCGTCGATGGCGACGGCAACCCCATCGAGTTGCCGCCGCGCGTGAATCAGCAGCGGCTCTCGCTCTGTTCCTGTGGCCAGAGCGCCAAGTGGCCGGTCTGTGACGGCACCCACAAGGGCATGATCCCGATCGCCCCGACGCCCTGAGGTGTCTCAGGCCGGGAGTCGGAGTGCCTCGCGCACGCCGACCCGCGCCACCCGGTCCGCGGTGAGTCGCCAGGCGAGGTAGCGCCCGGCACCCGGCGGGATCACCGTGCCCTGATAGGTCCGCATCGCGGCGGGCGTCTCCGAGACCAACCAGCGCAACACCAATCCCAGCCCCGACTCGTCGAGATCGGGGGTGAGCAGCGCGTTCAACGTCCGCTCCCGCTCGCGCAGCCGACCGACTTCGCCGCGCCGCAGGCCGATGAGTCGGTGCGTCGGCGTCGCTGGAAAGACTGCGTGCGAGAGATGGATCGCCACCCCGACGGCGTAGATCCACTCACGCAGCGGCACGGTGCGCGTCAATTCCCAGCTGTCCCAGGTCGTCTGGGAGGTGTCGCGGAGGATCGCGGCGGAATCGGACGCGCCCCACCGGGTGATGGCGGCCTGGCCGCGCACCTGGGCCAGCAGCAGGGCAGTGTTGTCCGGCTCACGATCCAGGAAGAGCACCACGAGCGGTGGCGCACCGGGGAGGGGGAGGACGGCCTCGCCCTCGTCGCTGCCCGCCACGAGCACGGTGGAGTGGGGAAGGTCGGCGCCGAGGCGCGCGGCGGCCTGCTCGGCGTCGCGCAGTTGCTGCGAGAAGGAGGCGTCGGCAGCTCGGGCCGCTGCCCGCGCCAGCACCGCCGGATCGGTCGTCAGCGGCAGCGCCTCGAGGTGGGGTGCCCGCTGGCGCCGGATACGCTCGAGCACCGCCGCGTGGCGCTCGAGCAATTGGTGCATGGCGCGCGTGGCGTCGGATGCTCCACGCGCCGCCGCCCAGGGCGTGACCAGATCAAGCAATGGCATGAGTGGTCGAAGCTACCGACGGGAGCGCCGTGGGGACAGGTGGCGGATTTCCCCCCCCGCGAACCGGTCAGACGCCGTATCTTGCACGGAGTTGGCGCTCTCTCACCGACGGATGGTGCCATGACCAGCCAAGGGCAGGCCGCCCTCATCGACGCGATTCACGACATCGACGACATCGTCGCTGTCGCGGATGCGACGGGCATGGTCGTGTACGCCAATCAGCAGGCGATCGAACTGCTGCGAGTCGTTCCGGGCACCACGACGCTGTGGGAGGCCGTGCCCGCGCCGATGGCGGATCGGGTGCGCGATGTGATCCGACGGACGATCGCCGAACAATCGAGCATCGAATTCACCGAGCGCGTCGGCGTCCGGAACGACTGGTTCGACCTCCGCTTTCAGGCGCGCGGCGAGCGAGTGGTGATGATCGGCCGCGAAGCCAATGCTCGGGTGATTCGCGACCAGCTCACCGAATTCGAGTCACGTCTGACGCGAGTCGATGATCGGAGTGTCACCGCCGAGGAGCTCCTCGCGCGCGCGGCGGCCGAGTTCCGAACGATGGCCGGGTGGGACGTCGCCGAGTCGTGGATGCTCATGGGGGGGCGCGAATGGAAACTCATCGCGTCGGTGACGAGTGGCCGTCCGGGGTTGGACGAATTCCAGGCGGCGATGGACGAGCAGCGGTTCGAACTGCACTTCGGCTTGCCCGGCCTGGCCGCACGGACGCTGCATCCGGTCTATCTCGAGGAACTCACGCCGGAGCATGGCTTCGTCCCCGGCAACCTCGCGACGGCGGCCGGGCTTCGTGCGGGGTTGGCGGTTCCGCTGTTGAGCAACGGCAACGCCGTCGCCATCCTCGTCTTCCTGCATGGCGAGTCGTTCGGCAATGATCCATCGCGCGGACTGGTCGAGGCCTTTCTGCCGCGGCTCGCGGAGCTGATCGGGCATGCCCGCGAGCTCGAGATGGCCGACCACCTCTTCGAACTCTCGCTCGACGGACTCGTCGTGGCGGGCACCGACAGATACTTCCGACGGGTGAACCCCGCGTTCTGCGAAATGCTGGGTCGGACCGACCGCGAGCTGCTGGATCTGCCCTGGGATCACTGGATCCACCCCGAGGACCTCGCCGCCACCGAGGCACAGAACGAGCGGTTGACGCGCGGCCTTCGGACCGTCAACTCCTTCACGAATCGTTATCGCCACGCCGATGGTGGCTGGCGCTGGCTTGAGTGGGCGGTCTTTCCCGACGCCGCGCACGACCTCATCTATGGCACCGTCCGCGATGTGACCGAGCGGCGCCGGACCACCGAGATCGAGTCGTTGCACCGGGACGCCCTGGAGCATCTGGCCCGGCGCGCGCCGCTCACCGAGATCCTGACCGACCTGGTCCGATCCGCCGAGATCCTCGTCCCCGACGCCGTCGGCTCGATCCTGCTGGTGCGCGACGGCCACTTGCACGGTGGTGCGGCGCCCAACCTCCCGGCACCATACATGAAAGCGCTGGAGGGGCAGCCGATCGGCCCAACCGCCGGCACCTGTGGCTCGGCCGCCTGGCGGGACGCCGTGGTCCTCACCACCGACATTCAGCACGATCCGCTCTGGAGCAATTGGCGCGAACTGGCGGCCGAGCACGGACTGGTGGCCTGCTGGTCGATGCCGTTCCATACCGCCGACGGGGCCGTGGCCGGCACGGTGGCGATCTATCCCGACTCGACCCGCGCACCGACCTCGGCACAACTCACCACGATGGAGACGATCGCGCGACTCGCGTCGGTGGCGGTGGAGCACCGTCGCGTCGACGAGGAGCTGCGGCTGCTGCAGGCGGCGATCGAGAACCTCAACGACATGGTGATGATCACCGAGGCCGGGCCGATCGACGAGCCTGGTCCGCGGATCCGATTCGTCAATCGGGCCTTCGAGCGCGTGACGGGGTGGCACCGGAGCGACGTCATCGGCCGCTCGCCGCGCTTCCTGCAGGGCGACGTCACCGATCCCGCCACCCTGGAACGAGTACGCACGGCGCTGGCCCAGTGGCACCCGGTGCGCGAGGAGCTGCAGAACGTTCGTCGCGACGGCACGCCGTTCTGGGTCGAGATGGACATCGCCCCGGTGGCGGACGCGACCGGCCAGTTCACCCACTGGGTGGCGGTCGATCGTGACATCACCGAGCGACGGAATCTCGAGGAGCAGCTGCGCGAATCGCAGAAGATGGAGGCGGTCGGTCGGCTCGCCGGCGGCATCGCCCACGATTTCAACAACATGCTCACGGCGATCTCCGGCTTCGCGGAGTTGCTGTCGCTCGACCTGCAGGACGCGTCGACGGAAGCCAAGTCACACCTGAAGGAAATCGTCCGCGCCGCCACGCGCTCTGCCGAGTTGACGCGCAAGTTGCTCGCGTTCTCGCGCAAGCAGCTGCTGCAACCGCGCACGATCGACCTCTCCGACACAGTGCGCGAACTCAGCACCCTGCTCGGGCGCGTCGTCGGCGAGTCGATCCACCAGCGACTGCGGTTGGCCGAGGAGCAGGTCTGTGTCACCGTCGACCCGGGTCAACTCGAACAGGTGCTGCTGAATCTGGTGGTCAACGCCAAGGATGCGATGCCGACGGGTGGCTCGCTCCAGATCGAGACCGCCGAGGTGGAGCTCTCGGATGACTTCGCGGCGAGCCATGTCGGCATCCCGCCGGGGACATACGGGATGCTGGCCGTGACCGACACCGGCGTCGGCATTGATCCGGCGGTGCGGGCGCGGATCTTCGAGCCGTTCTTCACCACCAAGGCGGGGCAGGGTGGCACCGGTCTCGGCCTCTCGACCGTGATCGGCATCGTGACCCAGAGTGGTGGGCATGTGGTCGTGGAGAGCGAGGTGGGCTCGGGGACGACGATGACCGTCTATTTCCCGCTGGTGAGCGCGCCACCCACGCCGCCGGAGCCCGTCGCAGAGGTCACCGCGGAAACCGGCTCCGGCACCATCCTCCTGGTGGAAGACGAGGAACTGCTCCGCTCGTTGGTGACGCGGATCTTCACGCGGGCCGGCTTCACCGTGCTGTCGGCACCCGACGGTGAAGTGGCGCTCGAGATGGCGGCGCAGCATACCGGGCCACTCGACTTGCTGTTGACCGACGTGGTGCTGCCCGGCATCAACGGGCGGCTGGTGGCGGAAGGGGTGCACGCGCTCCGCCCGGAGACGCTGGTGCTCTTCATGTCCGGATATACGGAGGATGCCATCGTGCATGATGGCATCCTCGGCGGGGAGATCGATTTTCTGGAGAAGCCGTTCTCGAGGCAGGAGTTGCTGGCGAAGGTGATGGCGATGCTCGGCGCGCGTTGAGCGCTAGTGCAGTTCGCCGCGGCGCCGCTTCGCCGCCTCGTCGAGGAAGCGCCGTTCGTCGGCACTGAGCGCATCGATGCCGGCCGCGCTGATCTTGTCGAGCAGCCGGTCCATCTCCAGCCGTTCATCCATCACCGGATCGCGCACCGGCGCACTCGGCGCGCGTTCCGTCAAGCGCTCGCGTCGCGGCGCGGTGCCGCCGGTGCCGAGTTCGGCGGCCGGCGCGGCGACCGGAATGCGCGCTCGCGGCGGCGCGATGTGCGGTGGCTCGAAGGACTTCCCGCCGCCCTGAATCACGAAGAAGAGCCAGCCGCAGAGCAGCCCACCCAGGTGGGCCACATGCGCCACGCCGTCGCTCCCCATCAGCGCGCCGAAGACATCGAGCCCCGCCATGATCGCCACCAGCGTCCGCGCCTTGATCGGCATCGGCAGCGGGAAGACATACAGCTTGGCATCGGGATGGAACTTCGCGAACGCGAACGCCACGCCGAGCACCGCGCCGGAAGCGCCGATGAAGGGGTAGATGAATGACGGCGCGACGGTCCAGAGCAGCAGCGAGGTGATCGCCGCGCCGAGGCCGCAGTAGAGATAGAAGAAGAGGAACGCGGTGCTGCCGAGGCGACGCTCGACCGGTGGGCCGAAGACGAAGAGGGCAATCGAGTTGCCGACCAGGTGGAAGAGCCCGCCGTGCACGAACATGTAGGTGACGAACGTCCACGGCCGCGCCAAGGCCCGGGCCGGGTCGAAGGTCACCAGGTCGAGCAGGACCTCCGACGGAAAGAGCGTCTGCTGCAACAGCAACACCACGGCGTTGATCGCGATCAGGCGACCAACCCAGGGGGTGATGCGGTCTTGCAGGGCTCCGCTCATTCGGTGGCTTCCGGTGTTTGGGGTCGTAGGTCGTAAGTCATAGGTCGTAAGTCCTACGACCCGCGGCCCATGACCAACGACTTACGACTTACGACTTACGACAAATCCGCTCACACAGTTCCGCGAACCCGATCCCCGCCGCCTTCGCCGACTGCGGCAGCAGCGAGGTGGCGGTCATCCCCGGCAGGGTGTTGGCCTCGAGGCAGAAGAGGCGGCCCTCGGCCGTGAGCCGGAAGTCGACCCGCGAGTAGCCACGCAGTTTCAGTGCCTGATGGGCCAGCAAGCCGAGGCGCTGGGCCTCGCGGGTGACCGTCTCTGGAATATCGGCCGGAAAGATCTCCTCCGACATCCCTGGCGTGTACTTGCACTCGTAGTCGAACAGCTCGTGCTTCGGGATGATCTCGCCGACGGCGAGGGCCTCGTCACCCAGGATGCCGACGGTCAGTTCCCGGCCCGGGACGAAGGCCTCGAGCATGACCTCGTCGTCATGGCGCGCGGCCTCCTCAATGGCGGGGACGAGTTCGGCCACCTCCCGCACCACGCTCAACCCGACCGTCGACCCCTGCTTGCTCGGCTTCACCACCAGCGGGAGGCCCAGCGAGGCGACGGCCTCGGTCAGGTCGGTCGGGGCCATCCGCCAGGCGGCGGTCGGGACCCCGGCCGTCTCGAAGAGCCGCTTGGCGATGTCCTTGTCCATCGCCAACCCGGAAGCGAGCGGCCCGGAACCGGTATAGGGGATCCCGGCGACCTCGAGGAGGTGCTGGACGGTGCCGTCCTCGCCGCGCCCGCCATGCAGGGCGAGGAAGACGACGTCGGCCTGCCGAACCAGCGGTTCGTCGAGCAGTCCGGCGAAGAGCACCCCGCGCTCCTTGGCCTCGAGTGCCCCGACGTCCGGTGGCTCGATGCCGACCCGGCCCCCCAGCACCCGCGCCTCGGCGGTGGCATCGAGGACGCCCTCGATCGTGTCGGCGACATGGACGATGTGCCCACGCGAGCGCAACGCGGTCACCACCTGGGCTGCCGAGGCAATGGCGACGTCGCGCTCGGCGGAGGAACCGCCGGTGAGGACGAGAATGCGCAGTGGGGAAGCGGTCATCGCTGGATTGTACCCCGACAACGGAGATTTGACCAACCAGCGAGGACCCCCTCGACGCCCCCCCCCCCCCCCCCCCCCCCCCCCCCCCCCCCCCCCCCCCCCCCCCCCCCGGGGCCCCCCCCCCCCCGCCGCCCCCCCCCCCCGGCGCCCGGGCCCCCCCCCCCCCCCCCCCCCCCCCCCCCCCCCCCCCCCCCCCCCCCCCCCCCCCCCCCCCCCCCCCCCCCCCCCCCCCCCCCCCCCCCCCCCCCCGGGGGGGCCCCCCCGCCGGGCCCCCCCCCCCCCCCCCCCCCCCCCCCCCCCCGGGGCCGGGGCGGGGGGGGCCCCCCCCCCGGGGCGGCCCCCGGGCCCCCCCCCCCCCCCCCCGGCGGTGGGAATCTTCGGCGAGTGGAAGCCACCGGGGAAGCCCTGAGTATGTTGCCTCCCGACACTCATCCACCGAGGCCACCGTGCGCATCGTGAAGGGCAAGTTCGCCGGTCGCCACCTGACCTCCCCGGCCGACCAGCGAGTCCGCCCCACCAAGGAAGTGGTGCGCGACGCCCTGCTCACGATGCTGGAACCCGACTTGAAGGGGATCCGGGTGCTCGACCTCTTCGCCGGAACCGGGGCGCTGGGGCTCGAAGCGATCTCGCGCGGCGCCAAAAGCTGCGACTTCGTTGAGTTCCGCCCGGCGTCGCTGCATGCGCTCAAGGCAAACGTGGCGGCGCTGCACCTGCTCGATCGGACGCGGATCTTCAAGAAGGATGCGGTGCCCTGGACGGCGATGCTCGAGGCCGATCGTTACGACCTGGCCTTCGTCGACCCGCCGTACGAGTCGAAGGTGCTCGACCGCATCCTCGACATGTGGCGCGCCAAGCCGTTCGCACGGCTGCTCGCGGTGGAGCACGCGACGAGTCACGCGATCCCGAACGGATCGCGGCGGAAGGTGTTTGGGGATTGTACTGTCACCATCTACAAGGCAGCGAACAGCGAAAAGCGAACGCCAGTGACGGATGATCGATGATTGATCATCGATGATCGATCGTCGATCATCGTCACCTTCCTCGAATCCCATGGACTATCAGGAATCTCCACCACCTCCGCCGCTGGACGGCTGGATCCGCACCTTCTGGCGGCTTCGCGGCCACGGGCTGGGACAGCAGCCGGTGGTTCCGGATGGCCGGATGGAGATCGTGATTCATCTCGCGGACTGCTTCCACCAGATCGACGCGTCCGGCAACAGCTCCGCTCAGGACGAGGTGATGCTCGCGGGACAACTCACCGCGCCACTTCTCCTGGCGGCCGGTGCCAGCGCCGACGTGATCGGGATCCGTTTCCGCACGGCCGGAGCACGAGCGCTGCTGGGCATTCCGCTCGATGCCATGCGTGACAGCGTGATTCCACTGGATGCGGTCGACCGCCCACTGTCGCGGGCACTGCTCGCGGCGGCGCGATCGTCGACCCCCTTCGAGGCGCTTGCCCAGGCGATCGGTGCGCGGACGACGGGGCGACCGTGCAACGGGTCGGAACATGCCGTCCGCCTCCTGGCCGGGGGATCACGAATCGCGGCCGTGGCCGGGACAGTGGGGGTCTCGGTACGCACGCTGGAGCGACGGGTGGCCAACGACACGGGACTTCCGCCCAAGGTGCTGCAACGGATGATCCGATTCCGCCGCTTCTACGGACTCTGCCAATCCGGCGGGATCACGGGGTCACGCGCGGCGCACCTCGCGGGTTACTACGATCAATCCCACGCCGAGCGGGACTTTCGGGCCTTCACAGGGACCGCACCGATCCACCACTTCCGCGACACCCCGGGAATGACGGCCGCGCTGCTGTCGCATTCGTCCTAGTCAGCCGGCTGGCACCACGCGCAGGATTCCTCTCCCTTCTGCCATGGAGCCTCGCATGATCCGCGCGTCGTCGGTTGCCCTCGTGCTCACCCTTACCGCCGTGCCCGCGCTCAGCGCCCAACAGGCGATCGATCGGCTGGGATGGATGGCGGGGTGCTGGGAACAGAAGAGCGCGACCCGGAGCACCGTGGAGATGTGGATGGGCCCGGCGGGTGGATTGATGCTGGGAGCGTCACGGACGGTGGCGGGTGGGGCCCTGCGGGAGTCGGAACAACTCTCGCTCCGACAGGACGGGGAGGTGGTGGTGTATCACGCCGCTCCCTCGGGCCAGACGCCGACCGCATTCCGCTCCACGATCGCCAGTGACACGCTGTTGGTCGTCGAGAATCCGCAGCACGACTTTCCGACCAAGATCAGCTACCGTCGCGTGACGGCCGATTCGGTGGTCGCGTTGGTGCAGGGGCCCGGGCCGAATGGGATGCGGGGGTTTGCTGTGGGGCGTATGGCCGTACGAAGTGCGAGCGGTGAAGGGCGGACCAAAAGAGACCGATGATCGATCATCGATCATCGATCATCGATCATCGTCCAATCATCAACTGCAACACATCATACCGACTCACGATCCCCACCAGCGTGTTGCCGTCGCGGACCAGCGCCGCCGGTGATTCGCGCGTGAGCATCGGCGCGAGCCGATCCACCGGGAGCGAGAGCTCGACCACGGGGTAGGGCTCTTCCATCACCTCGCGCACCGGACGATCGAGCAGCGTCGGCTGCTCGAGTGCCTGCGTCATGAGGGTCCCCTCGTTGAGGGCGCCGATGCAGCGACCATCCTCGATCACCGGGATCTGCGACACATCCCAGGTGTGCATCAGGTTCACCGCCTGGCGCACCTGCGCGGAGGGCGCGAGCTGCACCAGCGTCGGATGCGAACCGCCGCGCTTGGCGAGGAGGTCGCCCACGGTCGGCTTCACCGTCTCGAGCAGCTGATTCTCCTGCAGCCATTCGTCGTTGAACACCTTGCTCAGGTAGCGCTCGCCGGTATCGCAGAGAATGGTGACGATGCAGGCGGCGGGGTCGTTGAGCTCGCGCGCCAACTGCAGCGAGAGATGCACGTTCACGCCCGCCGAACCGCCGACGAGGATCCCTTCCTCGCGCGCCAGGCGACGCGCCATCGCCATCGCATCGCGGTCACTGCACTGGCGGAACTCGTCGATCAGGTCCCACCACACCGTCGTCGGCGCCTTGTCGCCCCCGATCCCCTCGACCTTGTACGGCGCGCCGTCGGTGCCGATGGTGCGCGTGCGATGGTAGCCGCTGTAGAGCGAGCCGACCGGGTCGCCGGCGATGATGCGGATCGCGGGGTTCTGTTCCTTGAGGTACTTGCCGATGCCGCTGATGGTGCCGCCCGTGCCGGCGCCCGCCACGACATGGGTGACCTTGCCACCGGTCTGCGCCCAGATCTCGGGGCCAGTGGTGGCGTAGTGCGCCTCGGGATTGACCTGGTTGTAGAACTGATTGGCGAGGATCGCTCCCGGCGTGTCATGGGTGATCTGCTTCGCCTTCATGACATAGTTCTCGGGATGATCGGGCGGCACCGCCGTCGGCGTGATCACTACCTCGGCGCCATACGCCTTGAGCAACCGCACCTTCTCCTGCGACATCTTGTCGGGCATCGTGAAGATGCAGCGATACCCCTTGAGTGCGGCCGCGATCGCGAGACCGACCCCGGTGTTGCCGCTGGTCCCCTCGACAATCACCCCGCCCGGCTTGAGCGAGCCATCACGCTCCGCCGCCTCGATGATCGCCAGACCGATCCGGTCCTTCACCGAGCCACCCGGATTGACGTACTCCGCCTTGCCGAAGACCGGCGTGCGGACGTCTCGACCGACCCGCCCCAGACGAATCAGGGGGGTCTGGCCGATGGTGTCGAGGACAGTGTCGTAGGGGAAGGGATGGGGTGTGTGCATGGGGGGAAGTGTAACGCGGGGGAACGGCGAACGACAGCGAAGCGAACGGGCATGGGATCGGATCAGCCTTGGTCGGCGCGCCCATCCCGACCCCCCCCCCCCCCCCCCCCCCCCCCCCCCCCCCCCCCCCCCCCCCCCCCCCCCCCCCCCCCGGTGACACTATCGATCATCGATCATCGACCATCGATCATCGATTCGTCCGGAGCGAGTCCGGCAACCGGAACCGAATCGGCACCTGGATCGGCGCCACCACCGCGGTGTCGTTGCGGGTCGCGGGGTGGAACTTGAGCGCTGGAGCAGCAGCCATCGCCGCCGCGTCGAACTCGGGGTGGCCACTGGAGGTGGCAATCCGGGTCGAATCGCGGATCACGGCGCCGGCGGAGTCGACCACCAGATAGAGGAGGACCTCTCCCTCGACCCGCTTGGCGAACAACTCCGGGGGGTAGGGGATCTCGGGGCCGCCAGCGACCGGCCTGGCAGCCCGGAGCGCTGCCGCGGGAGGCTCGCCCCCACACCCCTCGCTCCCGAGAAGGAGGGTCACGGCGAGGGCGGCAAGTGATCGGCGCATGGGCAACATCCGAGTAATGTAAGCGATCATGCAGCGCGGCAATTCACCCCACCCGCTGACGATGACGAGCCACCTTGGCCCGGTTGCCACACCCCTGCATGTCGCACCAGCGGCGCGACCGGTTGCGCGAGGCGTCCACGAAGAGGCGACCGCAGCCATCACAACATTTCAGCCTGGCCAGATCAGGCCCCGTCAGCAGGAGCGCCGCCGACCAGGCGACCGGCCAGAGCGACCGGGCCACATCCTCCGCCGGACCAATCCACCCCCAGCCATACCCACGCACCGCCGGCAACACGCCGCGGTGATTCTGCCCCTGCGAGAGGATGCGGTTGAGTCGCCCAAGGTCGCGTTCGGCGGCTCCCTCACCCAACGCCTCCGCCCGAAGCAGCCGGTGAAGGAGGACCCGAAAACGGGCGACCTCACGCAGCGCGGCAGGGTTATCCACCGGCTCCGGCAGCTCGGCGCCATTGGCAAAGTCGACGCATAGAA
This sequence comes from Gemmatimonadota bacterium, assembly GCA_016704275.1. NCBI lineage: Bacteria > Pseudomonadati > Gemmatimonadota > Gemmatimonadota bacterium. Next base: position 44,726 of record JADJAK010000006.1, on the reverse strand, counting down.
CACCGCCGATGTCTTGCTGGGATTGGAGCATGTAACCAACATAACATCGGATGGTGGTTACGGCGAGAGGATGATCGATGATCGATGATCGATCATCGATGGACGATCATCGATCATCGACCATCGAGTCTCTCAGTCGGGCCAACGCCTGCAACGCCTCCATCGGCGTCATCTGGTTCGGGTCGAGGGCGCGGAGGCGCTCGGTCAGTTCGGCGGCGCGGCGCTGGGCTGGGGTTGGGGCTGGCGCTTTCGGGGGGCTGCGTACGGGCGACGCATGCGTCGCCCCTACGACGGGGCCTCGGGCCCGATGCTCGCCCGACGACGAAATCCCCGCCTGGAGGAGGTCGAAGAGCGAAGGCTGGGTTGGGTCGGGGTCGGCCGGGGGTGGCCCTTCGACGACGCGGTGGTCGGCCTCGAGGATGCCCAGGACCTCCCGCGCTCGGCCGACCACGCCGCTGGGGAGGCCGGCGAGTTGGGCGACGTGGATCCCGTACGAGCGGTCGGTCCCCCCCGCCTCGAGGCGGTGGAGGAAGACGATCCCGTCGCCCGACTCCCGGACCGCCACGTTGCAGTTCCGGGCGTGGGCGAGCTGCTCCGGGAGCTGCATCAGTTCGTGGTAGTGGGTGGCGAACATCGTCCGGCAGCCGATCCGGTCGTGCAGGTACTCGGTGACCGCCCAGGCGATCGCCACGCCGTCGTAGGTCGAGGTGCCCCGGCCGATCTCGTCGAGGAGGACCAGCGAGCGGGCGGTGGCGTTGTGGAGGATCGCCGAGGTCTCGGACATCTCGACCATGAAGGTCGACTGGCCGCGGGCGAGGTTGTCGGAGGCGCCGACGCGGGTAAAGAGGCGGTCGACGACCCCGATCCATGCCTCGCGGCAGGGCACAAAGCTCCCCATCTGGGCCAGGACGACGTTCAAGCCGATCTGGCGCAGGATGGTGCTCTTGCCGGCCATGTTCGGACCGGTGACCAGGTGGACCCGCTCCACCTCGTCAAAGTGCACGTCGTTCGGGACGAAGCGCTCCCTCGGCATCATCCGCTCGATCACCGGATGGCGCGACCCTCTCAGGGTCAGCCCGTAGCCGTCGTGCACCACCGGCCGAACGTAGCGCTCGTTGACCGCGGTGTCGGCGAGCGAGGCGAGCACGTCGAGCCGCGCCAGCAGGCGCGCCGTCCCCTGCACGCGGGTGATCGCCCGGCCGACCAGGTCGCGCAGCGCCCCGAAGAGCGCCGCTTCGCGCTCACCGATCCGCTCCTCCGCGCCGAGCACCTTCGCCTCGTAGTCCTTCAACTCGGGGGTGACGTAGCGCTCGGCGTTGGACAGCGTTTGCCGCCGCTCGTAATCCTCGGGCACCGCGCCGGTATTGGCGTGGGTCACCTCGAGGAAGTAGCCGAAGACCTTGTTGAAGCCGACCTTGAGCGAGGAGATCCCGGTGCGGTCGCGTTCGCGCTGCTGAATCGAGGCGAGCGCCTGCTTGCCGTTGTCGCGCAGGTCGCGCAGCTCGTCGAGCTCGGCGTCGTACCCCTGGGCGATCACGCCACCATCGGCCAGCGTCACCGGTGGCCGTTCGACCAGGCCGCGCGCCAATGCGGTGGCGAGATCCTCGAGCCGATCGAAGTGTGCGGCGGTGTACTCCAGCAGCGCAGCGACGCGATCGGTGCCCGGGACGGTGCGCATCGCGAGCATCGCCACCGATTCGCCGACGTGCGGCAACGCGAGGAAGGAATCGCGCAGCGCGCCGAGCTCGCGCGGCGTCACGCGGCCCGCAGCGGCGCGTGCGGCGAGCCGTTCGACATCACGCACGCCATCGAGGGCGGCGCGGAGCGTGGCGCGCGCGCTCCCCGCCTCGACCAGCGCGGCGACGGCGTCGAGCCGGGCCTCGATACGCACCGGATCGCGGAGCGGCGAGAGTACCCACTGCCGCAACAGCCGCGCGCCCATCGGCGTCTGGGTGCGGTCGAGCGTCTCGACCAGCGTGACGCCCTTGGCGCCGGCGCGCAGCGGCTCCACCAACTCGAGATTGCGGCGCGTCATCTCGTCGAGCCAGCAGAGTTCGTCGGGCCGGCGCACATCGGGACGCGCGAGCTGCGGCAGTCCCTGCGGTTGCAACTCCAGCGCGTAGCGGAGCAGCGCCCCACCGGCACCGACCGCGGCGGCATCGTCGGCCGCGATGCCGAGGGCATCGAGCGAAGCGATCGCCAGGCGACGGCTCAACTCCTCGGCGGCGAGGGCCGGGTCGAACTCCCAGCGCTCGCGCTCGGTGCGGAGCATTTCCGGCTCGAGGGCGATCTCACTCTCGCGCGGCACCACCACTTCGGCGGGCGAGAGACGCCCCAGTGCTTCCGCGAGACCATCGGCGGCGACCGTCTCGAGGATGAACTCGCCTGTGGTCAGGTCGAGTGCGGCGACACCCACGGCTTCACCGGCACCACGGGGCGCGACGGCGACGAGCCAGTTGTTGCGCGACCCCGGCGTCCACTCTTCGTCGAGGAACGCGCCTGGTGTCACCGTCTCGACGACGGCGCGCTTGACGATCCCCTTGGCGAACTTCGGATCTTCGACCTGCTCGCACACCGCCACGCGGAAGCCGGCGGCGATGAACTGGCGCAGATAGCCCGCGGCCGCCTTCACCGGCACACCCGCGAGTGGCACCCCATCGCCCCGCGACGTCAGCGTGATGTTGAGGACCCGCGCCGCGACCTGCGCATCCTCGAAGAACATCTCGTAGAAGTCGCCCATCCGGAAGAAGAGGATCGCGTCGGGATGACGCGCCTTGATCTCGCGGTACTGGATGAGGAGGGGGGAGTCGGCCAATGAGATCTCAACGATGTGGAAATTTGAGGGTGTAACCAGTAACCAGTAACCAGTAACCAGTGACCCGTGATCCGCTGCTGGTCACAGGTCACGGGTCACAGGTCACTCATTCACGGCGCTTTCACAACAAACGGCGCTCCACCCACCGCCGCCTTGAGCTTCCCCACGGCAGCCACCGCCGCCTCGCGCGTCGAGAATGGTCCGGCCTGCAGCTTCGTCAGGCCATTCGGTCCGGCGACGCGATAGACCATGTACCCGGCCGCCTCGATCTGTTGTGTCGCGCGGCGGATCGACGTCGGGTCGCTGATCGCGGCCACCTGCACGCGCCATGGCGAGGTGGTGGCCTTCCCCGAGGTGGTCGGAGCCGATGGCGGGGCCGTCGTGGTGGCGGGCGGCGTCGTGACCGGCGTCTTCGGCGGCATCACCTCGGGGCGCTTGAGACTGTCGCTCTTGGGGATCGCGGCGAGCCGGGCCAATTCTTCCGGGGTGCAGCGCTGCTTGGCGTATTCGAGCTGGTTCTTCAGTTCGAGGTCGCTGCCGACCTGTTGCAGTCCGCGCGTGAGCCAGTCGCAGGCCAGCGGCCCCTCGCGACGCTCGAAGGCGGCGCGCGCGCCGAAGAGCGCGGCCACCGGAATCACCGCCGATTCGGGGAAGTCGGTGAAGATGCGCTTCACGCGCAGCACCGCGCTCTCGGTGTTGCCGCTGCCATAGTCGAGCTGCGCCAGGCGCAGCGTCGCCTTGTCGGCCCACGGCGATTGGGCGTGCTCGACCGAGATGCGCGCGTACTGGAGCCGTGCCTCACCGAGCGTCTTCGCCACAGCCGCCGAGGTGTAGAGCGCCTCGGGGAAGGCGGCGTCGGTCGCACGGGTCTGCGAGAGAATCCGGGCGATCACGGCGCGGGCGGAATCGCCATAGCCCTCCTGCGCGAGCCGGGTGACTTCGACGAAGCGCGGCGTGGTCGGCGGCAGCGGCGCCTGGGCGGCGGCCGGCGATGTGCCCACCACGTACGCCAGGGCGACGATGTAGGGGCGCAGCCTGCTGCGCCCGTGTTCGCCCCGCGAAAATGCCCGCAATGCGCGCATCACGCCGCCTTCCGCGCGCGCGACGTGGCCAGCATCAAGACGAGATCGGTCACGATCCCTCCTTCATCAGAAATCGTGGTGTTCTTGAGGGCCGCATCGGCCGCGAGGGTCGCGGCGATCGCGGTGCGGAGGCGGGGCAATGACCAGCGCCCGACCACCTCGCCCACCAAGGCGGCGAATGGAGGATAACTCCCCACCGGCGGCCGTATCCGGAAGGCGAAGCTCTTGACCTGCTCCGCCAGCGCGCGGTCGCGGATCTTCTTCGCCTCGGCGGTGCAGCGGCCCCAGCGGAGCACCAGAAGCGAGGTGCCGAGCAGGGTGACCAGGCGGACCCCCGAGACGCCACTCAAGGCAAGCACCTGGGGGACGAGCGAGATGGCGCGGGCGGTGTCGTCGCGGAGCACCGCGTCGCGCCAGTCCTCGACCGTCTCCCCGAAGCGGATCCCGACCAGCGAGCCGACCGTCTCGCGGTCGATCGGCCCGGTCACCTGGAGCGAGGAGAGCTTCGCCACCTCGGCCGTCAACGTCCCCAGATCGCCACCGGTGGCCCGGAGCAGGTGCTCCAGCGCTTCGGGAGCGAGCGTGATCCCGGCACCCTGGAGGCGGTCCTCCAGCCACGCATCGAGCGCGTCGCCCAGCAGCGCCTTGCAATCGATCACCGTGCAGTGGGCGGCGAGGTCGGCATCGGGGTCGTCGTCGTTCCCCTGCACGAAGATCAGCACCGTCTCCGGCGCCGGCTTCTCGAGGTAGCGCACGGCGGGCTGCTTCCCCTTGCTCTTCCGCTTCCACGACTCGATGTCGCGCACCACCACCACCCGCACGTCGGCCATCATCGGCAGCGTGCTGCACGCCGCGGCGAGCTCGTCGGGCTCCAGGTTGGACGCGGAGAGGTAGTCGAGGTTGAAGTCGCGGAGGCCCGGGTCGAGCGCCCGATCGAGCAGCGCCGCCAACGCCTCATCCTTGAGGATCGCCTCGCTGCCGGCCAGGTAGAACGCCCCCCGGGGCGGAGTCTTGCCGAGGGCGCGCTGCAGCTGGGGAAGGGAGAGGACGGGCATGGGGGAATGATAAGCGCCGAACGGGTGAACGGTGAACGGTAAACGGTGAACGGGAGAGGGTTGGTATGACAAACGGGGGCCGGTCTGGGCCCCCGTTCACTGTTCACCGTTCACCGTTCACCTGTTAGCGAATCGGCCTCACATTGAACCGCGCACTCAACGCATGCACCATCCCGTCCGACGGTTCGATCTCGCTCACGCGCAACAGCTCCACGCCGATCTGCAACGCACGATTGTGCGCGCGACAATGGCCGCACGTGCCCGAGTGCTCGCGCATGCGATGCGCCAACTCGGGATCGTTGCCGTCCCGAAAATCGGAATAGTATCGGCCGAACTCGCGGCAGTTCATCGCTGGAGGGACTCCTGCGCGGGGGAGGAGGTAGGGGAGTGTACGTCGAGATTGGGAAGTGCGAAAGGGGGGACGTCAGGTAATGCCGACCGCCAAAATCCCCGATGTCAACGAACTGTGACACCGGGAATTTGAAATGGTTCCGTCGCGTCGTTCCCGTCAGTCCAGGAAGGGTGCGATCATCTGCTGGAAGGAGGTCCGGGCCCGATTCAGTCGGCTCTTCACCGTGCCCAGGTTGGTGTTGGTGACCTCGGCGATATCCTCATAGCTCTTCCCCTCCAGCTCCCGCAGCACGAAGACAATCCGGTGGTGCGGCGAGAGCCGAGCGACCGTGGCCTCGACCAGCTCGCGCAGGTGACGGTTGGCGAAGAGGTCGTCCGGACGCGAGCGGGAATCCTCGAATTCGAGCGTGCGCCCCTCGTGCTCCCCCGGCGCGCGCGACGACTCGTGGAAGACCAGCGGCGACCGGGCGCGATTGCGCAGCTCGTTCTTGGCGAGGTTCGACCCGATGGTGTACAGCCAGGTGGAAAACTTCCGGCTCTGGTCGAAGCGGTGCAGGTGCCGATGCACCCGCACGAACGCCTCCTGCACCAGATCCTCCGCCCGCTCGCGATCGCCGATCATCCGGAAAATGAAGTTGAGCAACCGCACCTGGTAGCGGCGGACCAGCTCGCCGAAGGCCCGCTCGTCGCCGGCGAGGTGCGCCGCGACCAGTCGGGAGTTTTCCAGGTTGGCGGCGTCGGAGGCCGGCGAGGCGACCATCGTCGGACGCTCACGCGTGGTGGCGTCGGCGACGGGCAGGGTGAGGCTGGGGAATGCGATCGCGGTCATGGGGACATCCTTCGTTGAAGGGTCACCACGAGAAGCTACCGCACTTTTTTAGTTTGTCAAAGGTTATCTCTTGAAAGCCTGTACAAAAAGGATCGCGTTGATCGATTTCGTGTCCGTTATGGTTCCATTGTGCACCATATCCAGCACCTCCGACCATGGCAGCGGGTGCACGGCGAGCACCTCATCCGCCTCCAATGCGCTCTCCCCCGGCGTCAGCCCGCTGGCCAGGAAGAGATGGATCACCTCGTCGGTGAAGCCCGGGGTGGTCCAGATCGAGGTGAGCCGCTCCACCTGACTGGCCCGGTAGCCGGTCTCCTCCTGCAGCTCGCGGTGCGCCGTCGTTTCCGGCGACTCCTCGCCATCCCGCCGACCCGCCGGGATCTCCCAGAGGTAGTCGCCAGTCGCGTGGCGAAACTGCTTGATCAGCAGCACGCGCGGGTCGGCGTCCTCCACCGGATCGAGAAACGGCAGTACCGCCGACGCGCCCGGATGCCTGAGCATCTCGAGCTCGCCGACGTTGCCGTTGGGGAAGCGCACCGTGTCGATGTCGAGGGAGACGATGCGGCCGGAGTAGACACGGCGACTTGAGAGGAGTGTCATGAGGGGTCGTAGGTCGTAGGTCGTAAGTCGTAGGTCGTGAGTCGGAGGGTGAAAGGTAAGAGGTGAGACGTGAACCCATGCGGGCCACATCTCACCTCTCAGGACTTACGACCTACGACTTACGACCTACGACTACTTCTCGTACGTCTGCACCTCCACCGGCCCCAACCCCAGCTTCTCGATCCCGGCGCGGATCTTCGCCAGGTCGCCGACGATCACCACGGTCATCTCGGCGGGGTTCAGGCGGAACTTCGCCATCCGCTGCACGTCAGCGGCGGTGACGGCGTTGATCCGCGCCAGCTCCGCCGGAATCGTGGCGAGCGGCAACCGGAAGAGGAGCGCCGTGCTCATCGCCCCCGCCACCTGGCTGGCTGTCTCGTAGTCCGAGAGCGACCCGAGCACGAGGTAGTTCCGTGCGCGAGCGAGCTCGACGTCGGTGACGGCCTTCTCCCGCATGGCGGCGATTTCGCGGAAGATGACCACGAGCGATGAATCGGTGACGTCGGTGCGGACATCCGTGCCAATCACGAACGGCCCGGCCACCGGGGCGAAGGAGAAGTCCGAGCCGGCGCCATAGGTGTAGCCCAGCTGCTCGCGCAGCAGGTCGTTGAGCCGTGCCGAGAAGGAACCGCCGAGGATGGTGTTCATGACCATCACGGCGGGATAGTCGGGGTCGCTGCGCGACATGCCTGGCCCGCCGATCATGATCACCGACTGCGCAGCGTCGGGCTTGTCCACCAGGATCACCCGCGACTTCCACTGCGTCGGCCCCGAGACGTCACGCGCTGGCACCGAGGAAAGAATCACCGACGGCGCCTTCCAGCCACTGAAGTGCTTCGCCGCCCAGCTCACCGCTTCCTGCAACGTCACGTCGCCACTGAGCACCAGCGTGGTGCGCCGCGGATCGGCGGCCGTGGCCCACCAATTCCGCACCGCCACGGAGTCGAAGTTCACCACCGACGCGGAGTCGCCATCGATGTCGCCGTGGTACGGATGGGACGCTGGAAAAATGTTGCGGTAGAAGACCTTGCCCGCCACGGCATTGGGCGAATCTCGTTCGCTGGTGAAGCCCGCCAGGCGCAGCGACCGCTGCCGGTTGATGTCGACGCTCGAGAAGGTCGGCTTGAGGAGCATCAACGCCATCAACTGGAAGCCACGATCCACCGACCGCTTCGGCACCGACAACGAGAGCGTGACATTCTCGTACCCCGCACCGGCGCGCAGCGAGGCGCCGATGAAGTCGGTCTCCTCGGCCAGTTTCAACGCCGTCATCCCACCGGCCCCTTCACCCAGCAAGCCGGCGGTGAAGGTGGCGAGGCCCGGCGTGGTGCCACGGAGCCTGGCGCCGCCGTTGATGATCAGCCGCGCCTCGACCAGCGGGACTTCGGCGTTGCGGGCGACCTGGATCTTGAGGCCGTTCGGCAGCGAGGCGGTCTGCACCACCGGCACCGACAGCTTCGGCGCGGGGCCGAGCGCCGGCGCGGTGGTGACCTGCGCATGCAGCGGCGAGGCAATGCAGAGCATGGTCGCGAGGGCCAGCAGATCCTTCGACTGCGCCGCCCTGCGGGCGGCTTCGCTCAGGATGACAATCTTCACGGCGTCACCCCCCGCGGCTCGGCCGCGAGCTCACGCTTCCCCATCGGGACCACCGAGACGACGGCGCGCGGCCCGGTGAGATACTGCTTGACCACGCGCTGCACATCGGCCGCGGTCACGGCGCGCAACCGGTCCAGGTCGCGCTGAAAGGCATCGGGCACGCCCACCTCGAAGTAGTAGCTGTTCAGTCGATCGGCCTTCCCGCCGACCGTCTGCGTCGAGCGGAGGAACGCAGCCTCCAGCGAGTTCTTTGCCTGCTCCATCTCGCGGGCGGTCGGCGGGGCCTCGCCGAGGCGGCGCAGCTCCTCGTCGACGGCACGCTGCACCGGGCCGATCGGCTTGCCGGGCTTGGGTCGCGCCACGATGCTGAAGTCGCCGTCATAGCGGCTGCTGCCGGCGGAGGCGCGCACCGTCGTCGCCGACTGTTCGTCATACACGAGTCGCTTGGTGAGCCGGGCGTTCTTCGATCCCGTGAGGATCATCCGGGCCACCTGCAGCGCGGCATCGTCCGGGTCCCACGCCTTGACCGTGGGGAAGGCGTACTCGAGCTGCGCCGCCTGCACCCGGTCTTCAAGCACCAGCGCGGTGTCGCGGCTCATCTTCGGCCGGGTCGGATTGATGGCGGTGATCGCGGGGCCGCGCGGGATCGCGCTGAAGTAGTGCTTGACCAGCGTGAGCACGGAGTCGCGCTTCACGGCGCCGGCCACGGTGATCACCGCGTTGTTCGGCGCGTACCAGGTGCGGAAGAAGTCCTTCACATCCTCCACCGACGCCGCCGAGAGGTCGACCATCGAGCCGATCACCGGCCACGAATACGGATGGCCCGCGGGGTAGAGCATCCGGGGCATGTGGTCGGCCACCATGCCGTACGGCTGGTTCTCGTAGCTCTGCCGGCGCTCGTTCTTCACGATGTCGCGCTGGGCATCGACCTTCGCCGCGTCCATCGTCGGCAGCAGCCATCCCATCCGGTCGGCTTCGAGCCACAGCATCAGCGGCAGCGCCGAGACCGGACCCGACTCGTAGTAGTTGGTGCGGTCTTCGGTCGTGGAACCGTTGTTGTTGGCGCCGGCGGCCTCGAGGAGCCGATCGAACGCCGGATAGACGGCATGCTGGGAGCCCATGAACATCAGGTGCTCGAAGAGGTGCGCGAATCCGGTGCGGCCAACCTTCTCCGACCCGGAGCCGGTGTGATACCAGACGTTGACGGTGACGATCGGCGTGGACTGGTCCTCGTGCACGATCAGCCGGAGGCCGTTCGGCAGGGTGTCCACGGTGGCGGGGACCTTCAGGCCCTGACCAGTAAGCGGAGCCGCGCCCAAGAGCAGCGCGAGGGCAAACAGACGGGTGCGCAAGCGGAAACCTCCGTGGTGTGGACGAGCCCCGGAGGTTGTCATCCTGAGCGAACCTATTGGCTGTTGTCATCCTGAGCGGAGCCCGCGAAGCGGGCGAAGTCGAAGGACCTCAAGTATCACGCATAGGTCCTTCGACTGCGCGACCCTGCGGGTCGCTTCGCTCAGGATGACAACCTCGGCAACGCTTCGCTCAGGATGACACCACCCAGGGTGCATCAGTTACAGCGTGAACTTTTCCCCATGACTCGGAATCATCACTTCTCGTACGCCTTCCTCTTCGAGGAGTTTCTTCATCCCGGCGAGGGATTCCGGTTCGCCGTGGACGCAGAAGGCGCGTTGGATCGGGCCACCGAGGTTGCGCACCCAGCGGCGCAACTCATCGCTGCCGGCGTGCGCGGAGTAGCCGTCGATCTTGACCACCTCGGCGCCGATGGTGGTTTCGACGCCGAGAATCTTCACGGGGTTGCGCCCCTCGCTGATCCGCCGCCCCAGCGTGTGCTCCGCCTGGAAGCCGACGAAGAGGATGGCGTTCTTCGGGTCGCCGGCATGGTTCGCCAGGTGGTGCAGGATCCGCCCCGCCTCGGCCATGCCACTCGCCGAGATGATGATCGCCGGCCCCTGCAGCGCATTGAGCTTCTTCGACTCCTCGATGTCGCGGACGTAATGCACGAGGTGATTGTCGAAGATCGGCGTCCCCGTCTTGATGAAGCCCTCGTTCTGGTCGAAGACCTCGGGGTGCAACCGGAAGACGGCGGTGGCTTCGACGGCGAGCGGCGAATCGATGTAGATCGGGATCTGCGGGATCCGCGCGGCGTTCGCGAGCTCGTGCAGCGCGTACACCAGCTCCTGCGTGCGTCCCACCGCGAACGATGGCACCAGGATCTTGCCGCCCCGCGCCGCGACCCGGCTGACCACGTCGGCGAGGCGCGCCATCGCATCCTCGGTGGTGTCGTGCTGCTTGAGCGAATAGGTGCTTTCGATGATCAGCGTGTCGATCGGGCCCTTCGGACCGTCCGGATCGCGAATGATCGGCTGACCCCAGCGGCCGATGTCGCCCGAGAAGACCAACCGATGCGGTGCCCCGCCGGCGCCGTCGATGACAATCTCCATGTTGGCGGCGCCGAGGATGTGGCCGGCATCGCGGAAGGTCACGGTGAGGTCATCAGCGACCTTGAACGGTCGGCCGTACGGATGCGCCTCCATCAACTCCTGCACATGGTAGGCGTCGGCCATGGTGTACAGCGGCTCGGAGCCCGGGCCCGCGCGCCCCTTCCGCTGCAGGTAGCGGAAGTCGCTCTCCTGGATGTGGGCCGAGTCGGGGAGCATGATGGCGCAGAGATCCCGCGTGGCGGGCGTCGCGTAGATCGGCTTGTCGAATTGGCGCGCCACCAGCAGCGGCAACCGCCCGCTGTGATCGATATGCGCGTGCGAGAGAATCACCGCATCCAGCTGGCGCGGATCGAAGGGCGTCTCGGCGTTGAGCCGATGCGATTCCTCGCGGCGCCCCTGGAAGAGGCCAGCGTCGAGCGCCACACGGTGGCCACGCCATTCGAGGTGGTGGCAGGAACCGGTGACTTGGCCGGCAGCGCCCCAGAAGGTCAGCGAGATATCCGTCATCGGAAGAACCCCTGCAACACGAGAATCGGCAGCTTGCCTGCTTCGGCGAGGAGGTATTGCAGCTCCGTGCCGAATCGTCGAGAGATCGGGGAGGTCGCCGTCGGCGACGTCCAGGCCTCGAGGCCGAGGCGACGCGCCTCGATCCGCAACCGCGCCAGGTGGAACGGATCGGAGACGAGGATCGCCCGGTTGAGCCCCTCGCCATTGAGATAGTCGGCGACGGCCGTCATCGACCCCGCCGTGGTGCGTCCCTCCGGGGCCACCGCGATCGACGTCGCCGGAATCCCGACGCTGACGAGGTAGCGCTGGCCGGCGGTCGCCTCGCTCATCCGGTCGCCCTCGACAATGCCACCGGTAACGACGATCAACTCGGCGTACCCTGCACGGAAGAGGACGGCGGCGTGGTCGAGGCGTGCCTGCAGGACGGGGGAGGGGCGGCCGTTGTACTGGGCCGCGCCGAGGACGACGATCGCATCGGCCTGATAGCGCTGGTCCTGGCGGGAGACGACCAGGACCGCGAAGAAGGAGAGGACGTACACGCTGGCGACTGCCGCAGCGAACGCCGCGACCCAGGCCTGCCGGCGGTTGCTCAGAAGGGGAACGATTCCCCCTGCCGCGGGACGATGACGTCGCGTACGCCCTCCTCCCGGAGAATGGTGACCATGATGGCCACGGCCAGGTCATCGCCGTGCACGACGAAGGCGCGCTTGATGGGGCCACCGAGGGCGCGGAGCCAAGTGCGCATCTCCTCGCCGTCGGCATGCCCCGAGTAGGCAGTGAGCGTCTCGATGCCGGCCCGGCGCTGGACCGACTCGCCGAGGATGGTGACCTCGCTGGCCCCCTCCTGCAGCAGGCGACCGACGGACTCTTCCTCGTTGGGCGCGAGGAAGATCACCGTGTGGCGCTCATCACCGAGGCAGCGACGGAGGTGGTGGGCGGCACGGCCGGTGTCGCCGCTCTCGCCCGGCGCGATGATGATCGCCGGACCGCTGTGACCATCGAGCTGCATCCGGTCGGCGTCGTTGCGCACGTAGTGGAGCAGGGCGTGATCGAACGGCCCGCCGACTTCGGCATACGCGCGCTCGCCGATGCCGAGGGACTCCGGATGTAACCGCATCATCGTGGGGAGGCAGACGTCGGTCGCGGAGTCGATCCAGATCGGCACCTCGGGGAGCTGGCCCCGGCGCCACAGCGCCTGCACGGTGCGGATCAGCTCCTGCACCGGACCGAGCGACGACGCCGGGATGATCACCTGACCGCCGCGCGCGGTGGTGTCGCGAATGATCGTCGCCAACTGTTGCTGCGCATCGGCGAACATCCCGTGCGAGGCGTGCGCGAACGGCGAGCCGAGAATCAGCGTGTCGACTTCGCCCGGCATCACTTCCGGATCGGGGAGCAGCGCCGACCCGGAGCGGCCGATGCAGCCGCTGTAGATGATGCGGTGCGAGCCGCCCTCGCCGGTGCGCAACTCGATCGAGGTCGAACCGAGGATGTGGCCGGCGTCGAACATCTCGAAGACCAGGTTGCGCCGAAGGTGGAGCGGGCGGTGCGTCGGCTGGCCGACGAATCGCTGTTGCGTCGCGATGACATCCTTGAGGCCGTAGAGCGGCTCGCCATGATTCGCCGCGAGTTCCATCGCCGCCTCGGCGAGGAGAATCGCGGCGGTGTCGCGCGTCGCCGGCGTCCCGTAGATCGGGCCGTCGAAGCCGTGTCGCACCAGTTGCGGCGTGCGGCCCGAGTAGGCGAGTCCGGCCTGCGAGAGGAGAATCGCATCGACCTTGCGCGGGTCGAGGGGCAGCTCGCGATTCAGGGCGTCGGCGGTGGCGACGTTCCCCTGGAAGAGGCCGGCGTCGAGCAGGATGCGCGCGCCCGCCGCCTCGAGGAGAATCATCGAGCCGGTCGACGTCGCGGCGCCACCGAAGAAGGTCAACGTCCGAGGAGCGCTCATCGGGTCCCGAAGAGGCGGTCGCCGGCATCGCCGAGACCAGGGAGGATGTAGCCATCGGCGTTGAGTTGCCGATCAAGGGCAGCAGCGTACACCGGAACATCCGGGTGGGCAGCCGTGAAGGTGGCCACCCCTTCAGGGACCGCGACCAGGCAGATCAGCGCAATTTCCTTCGCGCCGGCCCGCTTGAGCTCGGTGGCCGCCTCGACCGCCGATCCACCCGTGGCCAGCATCGGATCGAGGAGGAAAAATCTGTGCTCCTCCACCGGGGTCGGCACCTTGAAGTAATAGGAAACCGGCTTGAGCGTGTCATGATCGCGAAAGAGGCCGATATGGCCCACACGCGCGTTGGGGATCAACTGCACCACGGCCTCGACCATGCCGAGCCCGGCGCGGAGGATCGGCACCAGCGCCACCTTCGCGGCGAGCGTCTCGCCGGTCATCGTCTCGAGCGGCGTGACCACCTCGACCGGCGCCGTCGGCAAGTCGCGAGTGACTTCATACGTCATCAACGCGGCGATCTCGCCGACCAGCTGCTTGAAGTCGCGGGACGTGGTGGTGGCCGCCCGGAGTAGCGCCATCTTGTGGCGAATCAGCGGGTGATCGAGGACCGTGAGGCCACGGGGCGTCTGGGCGGACATTCCTCAATGATCTCGCCCCGCCGGGGTGTTGGCAATGCAGGGGCCGCTCACCGATACTTGGAGCATCCCCGGAGACCCTCCCGTCAGGAGTCCAGTCATGCGTCACTCCTCATCCATCGCCCTGCTGTTGACCCTCGCCGCCGCGCTGCCGGCCGGGGCCCAATGGAACCCGTTCAAGCTCCCGAACCGTGCCCTTCCGGCCTACACCGTCGAGTACAGCTACGGTGGCGACATGACCGGCACCGGACGTTCCACCTCGGGTGGCGACAAGATGGCGTCGCGGACCACGATGACCGGGAAGTTCTTCGGGAAGACGTCCACCACCAGCAGTTGGTCGCTGACGGACCCGGAGGTGATATGGAACGCCGATCTCGACAAGAAGAAGGGGACCAAGATGGTCAACCCGCTGCCGAGCATGGCAAAGGCGTATGACGAGCTCGATGGGGCGGGGAAGGCGCGCTTCCAGGAGAACATCCAGTCGATGGCGGCGTTCGTGACGCGCGCCATGCCGGGCACGCCGTTCGAGGGGAAGACGACCGGCACCAAGACGATCGCGGGCGAATCCTGCACCATGACGCAGTTCGGCACCTTCACCTTCTGCACCATGGACAAGGCGCCGGTCGCGCTCTACAGCGCGGGGTCGATGCTCTGCGTCAACTTCGAGCAGACGGCCACCAGCGTGGCGCGCACCACCGATGCGACGATGTTCGACCCGCCGGCCGACATCAAGTGGACCGAGGACCTGGACCGCGCCCGTGCCGACTCCTCGGCCCGCGCGTGGGTCCAGCAACTCGCCTCGAAGGAGCTCGCCGACTCGCTCGCCGCCGCGAAGGCCAAGGCGAAGGAAGCCGGCGCCGGCGAGGGTGAGATGACCCCCGAACAGCAGAAGCAGATGTGCGACGCGCTCAAGAACTTCGACCTCGGCAAGGCGATGTCGAACGCCTTCAAGAACGCGCTCGCCGATGCCGGCAAGAACGCCCTCAAGGGTGGGCTGCGCGGCTTGATCAAGCGCCCGTGAGCACTAACGCCCTCGACGCGCTCCGGCTGGTCTGGCAGGAAGAATTGCCGATCACCGGGGCGCTCGGGATTGCGGTCGTCTCGGCGCCGCCGGGTGCCCTGGTGCTGCAGATGCCGCTGGCCCCCAATCGCAACCACAAGGGAACCGCATTCGCCGGTTCCCTTTCGGCGTTGACGACGCTGGCGGGCTGGAGTCTGCTCTGGCTGGCGCTCCGCGAGGCGGGCGACCATGCCCACGTGGTGATCCAGGATTCGACCATGCGCTACCTGCGGCCGGTGCATAGCGACGCCTTGGCCACCGCCGAGGCACCGGACGCGGCGGCGATGGACCATTTCTGGGCGGGACTGCGTCGGCATGGCCGGGGGCGGGTGACGGTCGAGGTCGTGGTGCGGGACGCCCACGGGGTGGAAGTCGCGGCGTTCACGGGGCGGTACGTGGTGCATCGGGCAGTGTAGGGGCGAGGCCTGCCTCGCCCACGGGAGGGATCGTCGCGCCGCGGGCGGAGGGCGACGCATGCGTCGCCCTTACACATGGGGATATCTGCCTGGTCGGGCGGGTGTCGATGTGTGTTCGGGCGACGCACGCGTCGCCCTGCCTCCCCCGCGCCCCTGCCGCCCGCGCCGCGACGCGGCTAGGGTTCAGCGATTCTGCGGGGTGCGTCCCACCCTGCCCGGCAGCACCTCTACCATGATGTGAACCCCATGGCCGATACCGAGACCCCCGAGACCCCCGAGACGCCGGAAGCGGCGGCCGCCGCGAGCGCGCCGATCGCCCAGCGCCTCTTCGATGCCCGGACCATCATCATTTCGGGCGAGATCACGCAGAAGCTGGCCGCCCGCGTGATGGCCGAGCTGCTGGCGCTCTCCGCCGCCTCGGCCACCGAGCCGATCACGATCTATATCAATTCGCAGGGTGGCCACGTCGAGGCGGGCGACACCATCCACGACATGATCCGCTTCGTGACCCCGCAGGTCCGGATCGTCGGGACCGGCTGGGTGGCCAGCGCCGGCGCCCTGATCTTCGTCTCGGTCCCGGTGGGCCAGCGCTACTGCCTCCCCAACACCCGCTTCCTGCTGCACCAGCCGGCCGGCGGCGCGGGCGGCACCGCCTCGGACATCGCCATCGAGGCGCGCGAGATCGTCAAGATGCGGGAGCGCCTGAACCTGATCTTCGCCCGCGAGACCGGGCAGCCGGTCTCCCGGATCGAGGACGACACCCACCGCAACTTCTGGCTCGGCGCCGAGGAAGCGAAGGGGTACGGCCTGGTGGGCACCATCATCGCCAAGGCGACGGAACTGCCCTAATCGGGCAGATCCCGGATGTAGGGGCGCGGCCTGCCGCGCCCTTCTCGCCTCCGGGGCGATCTCCCCGACGCGGGCCCGGGCGCAGCATGCTGCGCCCCTACCCATTGTGATCCTCGCGCGCCGTTGAGATTGCGGCTTTGGGCCCCGGGCGGTACACTCTCCGCCCCGTTCCCGAGGATCCCGATGTCGAGTTGCCGCCTCTTCGGTGTCGTCCGCGACCCGAGTGGCTCCCCCGTCCGCAGCGCCCTGGTGGTCCTCCTCCCCACCGGGGTGGGGACGGTCACGGGCGTGGGCGGGGAATTCGCATTGCACCTCCCTCCCAGGCGATTCCGGTTGCAGGTCCAGGCGGCCGGCTACAAGTGGGAAGAGAGCGAGGAGCTGCACCTCAGCCGCGGCGCCGTCGTGCGGCAGGAAATCGTCCTGACGCCCCGCCATCCCGCCGCCAATCTGCGCCCCTGGCGCGAACGACTCGGCCCCCGCGCCTCGCTGCGCTGACCACCCGCGCGCGCTGGACGGCACTCGCCCTATCTTTCCCGACATTGCTGCACCCAACCCCCATGCTCCCGAGGCCGTGATGCGCGCGTCCGCTCTCCTGCTGCTCCCGATGCTGGCCCTTCCGCTCGCCGCCCAGACCCCGGCGGCCCCCGCCGCGCCGGTCGTGATCCCGCCCGCGGCGGAGCAGATCGCCAAGGCCGTGCTGCCGCTGCCCACGGAGTTCCGCGCCGATGCCTCGGTCCTCGGCTACAACGCGGCCGGCGAGTTGGTGTCGCTGCGCAAGGGAACCGGCGGGATGCTCTGTCTCGCCGACGACCCGAAGGATGCCGATTACCATGGCGCCTGCTATCAGAAGGCGCTCGAGCCGTTCATGGCGCGCGGCCGCGCGCTCCGCGCCAAGGGCGTGAAGGGCGGCGAGGTCGACTCGGTGCGCTTTAAGGAAGTGAAGAGCGGCAAGTTGCCGATGCCGAAGGCCGGCGCGCTCTGGCAGCTCTTCGGGCCGCACAGCGGCGTCGACGCGGCGGCCGGCACCTACACCAAGGAAGTCCGCGCCCTGTACGTGATCTACATGCCGTTCGCGACGCCGGCGAGCACCGGCATCCCGTCGAAGGGCGCGCCTGGCATGCCGTGGCTGATGTTCCCCGGCACGCCGAAGGCGCACATCATGTTGACGCCGACGATGTGAGGACACGGTGACCTGTCACCAGTAACCAGTGACCAGGGGGTCCGGGTCACTGGTCACGGGTCACTGGTTACTTTCTCCGATGCATCCAGATCTCACCATCGTCACCAACCAACTCCTCGCCGCGCAGGCGGAGATCCATCGTCTCGCTGCGTCGGTCGACGAGAGCACCTGGGTGACCCGACCCGCGCCGACCTCGTGGTCGATGAGCGAGTGCATCGGGCACCTGACGCTGACCACCGAAGCCTTCCTGCCCGCGATGCGCGACCAGTTGCAGCGACCGGAATCGCGTGCACGTCGTGCTCCCGCCACGATGCGGCGCTCGTTCCTCGCGTGGATGCTCTGTCGGGCGCTCGAGCCGCCCGCGCGCCAGAAGTATCCGACTACCGCGGCGTTCGTCCCCGACGAGGCGATGTCGAAGGCGGAGACGCTCGCCGAGTATGATCGCTCGCAGGAGGCGCTGCTGGCGATGATCCGGTTGGGCGACGGCGTCGACTTGACCCGCGTCGAGTTGGTGTCGCCGTTCGACTCGCGGTTGCACTACTCCTTCTTCTCCGCGCTGCACATCGGGGCGGCGCACGCGCGCCGTCACATCTGGCAAGCCAACAAGGCCCGCGAGCGGCTCGGCGCGAGGGTGTCCGCGTGATGATCGATGCCATTCGGCGCTGCCTGCGCCGCGATCTCGACAGCTTGGCGGCCGAACTCGCCGCCTATCCCGATGATGCCGCCGTGTGGGCGCTCCCGGCCGGCGCACCGAACAGCGCCGGCACGCTCACGCTGCATCTCGCGGGCAACCTCCGCCACTTCATCGGCGCCACGTTGGGTGACACCGGCTACGTCCGCGATCGGGAGCGCGAGTTCTCCACCCGCGATGTCCCTCGCGAAGAGTTGTTCACGCTGATCACCACGACGCGGACCGAAGTCGATGCGACCCTCGCTGCGCTCGATCCCGCCTTTGTCGACGTGCCGTATCCGCTGCCGCTCCCCTTTTCCGATCCGACGCAGGGGCAGGTGATCCCCACCGGCCGCTTCCTGGTGCATCTCGCCACCCACCTCGCCTATCACCTCGGCCAGGTCGACTTCCATCGTCGCCTGAGCAGCGGAAACGGCGCGAGTGTCGGCGCCTTGGGGCTGACCGCACTCTTCTGACCGCACGCTGACTCTGAGGAGAGGAACGGCGGCGCCCGCGAGGGTAGCCTTCGGTCCCCCTCCGACCACGAGTGTCCCGTGCGCTACCAACTCCTCCCCCTGCTGGCACTCCTCCCGGCGACCCTCGCCGCGCAACAACCCCAGCCGCAACCCAAGATGCCCCCGACCTGCACGACCCCGAATCACGCCGCCTTCGACTACTGGGTGGGCGAGTGGGTCGTGGCCGACACCGCCGGCAAGGACATTGCCGAGAGCTCGATCACCAAGCTGGCCGACGGCTGCGCAGTGCTCGAGGTCTGGCGCCCGAAGCAGGGGCCGCCGGGCACCTCGCTGAACTGGTTCGAGACCACCGACAAGCAGTGGCACCAGGTCTGGGTCGCCGGCGCGACGCCGAGCGTGACCTTCATCGGCAACGTCGTCGACGGCGCGATGGAGATGACCACGGCCGGCCCCGGTCCCGGCCCGCAGGGACGCTGGGCGCGCGGTCGCTGGCTGATCCGCCCGGGCGGCGTGGTGCGGCAGATCTTCGAGAATTCGACCGACGGGAAGAGTTGGTCCGTGGGCTTCGTGGGAGATTATCGCCGAAAGCATTGAGCGTCGACGGCGCTAGATTTCCGGCGTCCCTCACCGGAGCCGCGCCGTGGTCACTGCCGTCATTCTCTTCACTGTTGCCCGGGAACACATCAAGGAGGTCGCCGAGCAACTCGCGGCGATGCCTGAAGTGAGTGATGTCTTTTCCGTCGCGGGGAAGTTCGACCTCGTCGCGATCGTCCGCGTGCAGGCGAACGAGGACCTCGCCGACCTGGTCACCGACCGGATGGTGCGGCTCAGCGGGATCAAGGAGACCGAGACGCTGATCGCGTTCCGCGCCTATTCGCGCAAGGACATTGAAGCCGGATTCTCGTTGGGAGCCGGAGATTGATCCATCGATCATCGATGATCGATGATCGATCATCGTTACGGAGTGTGTCGTGAATTCAGGGTGGGAAGCACGCGCCGTCTCGGCGGACGAAGTGGTCCGGCAACTGTCCAGTCATAGCAACGTCTTCCTGCACGGCGCCTCGGCGACGCCGACGGCGCTGGTGCAGGCGATGACGGCGCGTGGTGACCTTGCTGGCGTGAAGCTGTGGCACCTGCATCTCGCGGGGCCGCTGCCGTTCCTCGCGCCGCAGTACGCCGAGCAGTTCCGTTCGGTGTCGCTCTTCACTGGCGCGGCGTGTCGCGAGCCGGTGGCCGCCGGGCGCGCCGACTTCGTGCCGATCTTCCTTTCCGATATTCCGTCGCTCTTCACCAGCGGTGACGTGCGGCTTGATGTGGCGATGGTGCAGCTCTCACCGCCCGATGCGCACGGCTTCTGTACGTTGGGGCCGTCGGTCGACACCGCGCGTGCCGCGGTCGATTCGGCGCGGATCGTGATCGCCGAGATCAATCGGCAGATGCCGCGGACGCACGGCAACGCGCTGGTGCCGCTGTCGCGCCTGAGTGCATTCACGATCACCGATCGGCCGCTGCACGAGCACGCTCCCGACATGGAGAATCCGGTCACGGCGCAGATCGGCGAATTGATCGCCGACCTCGTCGGTGATGGCGCCACACTGCAGATGGGGATCGGCGCGATCCCCGACGCGGTGCTCGCACGGCTCTTCGGCAAGCACGATCTCGGCGTGCACACGGAGATGTTCTCCGATCGGCTGGTCGACCTGGTCGAGGCCGGCGTGATCACCAATCGCTTCAAGCCGACGCAGACCGGCCGGATCTCGACCTCGTTCGTCACCGGCACGCGCCGGCTCTTCGATTTCATCAACGACAATCCGCTGGTCCACTTCCACGGCTGCGACTGGACCAACGACACCCAGTTGATCTGCAAGATGCCGGGGATGACCGCCATCAACTCGGCGATCCAGGTCGACCTGACCGGTCAGGTGAACGCCGACTCGATGGGGCACCGGATCTACTCGGGGATCGGCGGGCAGATGGACTTCATCCGGGGGGCGGCCCGGGCGCCGAAGGGCAAGGCGATCATCGCCCTGCCAGCGACGGCAGCCGGCGGGACGGTCTCGCGGATTGCGGCCGAGCTGAGCCCGGGGGCCGGGGTGGTCACGACCCGGGGGCACGTCCACTGGGTCGTGACCGAGTTCGGGGCCGTGAACCTCCACGGCAAGACCCTCCGGGAGCGGGGGGAGCTGCTGATTTCCATTGCCCACCCAGATTTCCGGGGGGAGTTGCTGGCGGCGCACCGGAGTAGGGTGGCGGGGTAGACGGGGCTCCGGCGGGTTGTCATCCTGAGCGGAGCCCGCGAAGCGGGCGCAGTCGAAGGACCTATCCGGGCACAGCATCTTCCCCCGGACCCCACCGGATGCTACTTTCCGCCCCGGTCCGGCCAGGTAGCTCAGTTGGTAGAGCACGTGACTGAAAATCACGGTGTCGGGGGTTCAATTCCCTCTCTGGCCACTGAACGGCACTCCTCTCGGGGGGTGCCGTTTTCGTTTCGAGAAGCGAGAAGCGAGAAGCGAGAAGCGAGAAGCGACCCCGCGCGCCCCTCAACATCACCCCTGGTCTGAAGCGGGCCCGGCGCTGGGGGGCCGGGCGAGCGGGTTCCGTGTCGTCGAGCCCCCTCCTCCGCCGGACGTGCCGATTGCGGCGCCCCCGGCATGCTGTATAGGGGGCGCCGCGGCGAAGACGCTTGGAACACGCGAGACCGGAGCCCCCAGGCCGGGCCCGCCGTGCATCGGGGCCCCGAACCGCATCCACCGCACGCCGGCTGCGCCGGCGCCGCGCATTGACATGCGCGGCTGGGGGCATCTCCCCGGGGCCCCGCCGCCGTGCCCCCCCCTCGGAACCCCTTGCCACGGCGTCGGATATCCCCCGTGACCAGTTTGGTATCGTCCTTGCCTTGCGGAGTGGTGAACCGGACGGTAGCCTAGGGTCCGAAGCACGCCCCAACAATTCGACGAGTGTCTGGATTATGTCTACCTCCGCCGCCTATCGGCGTCGGTGCACAGCCTGCGGCGCCACGGCGCTCGAGGTTGCGACCCGGTGTCCCCGCTGCAGTGAAGCGATGCCCAACCGCGATGATCGTGGGCAACTCCTCAAGTTCTGGGGCTGCCGGGGCTGTCACACGCTGAATACACCGACCGACATCGCCTGTCAGCACTGCGCAGCACCGCGTGAGGCCGCCAACTCGCCACGCCGTGTCATGCTCGGAATCGCCGCCGTCGCTGCGGTGGCCCTCTTCACCGTCGTCGGCGTGAAGAACTGGCCCGCCGCCCAGGCCGCCGCGAAGCTCGCCGCCACCGCGCAGGTACCGACCGCCACACCAACGGCGCCGATCACTCCGCCGATCACCACACCGATCACCACGCCGGTCGTCACCACCCCCGCGCCGCCGCCACCACCGCCGTCCGGCACCATGATCGCCGCGATGCAGACGGAGACGCAGCGGGCCGTCGCCGACGCGCCGCCCACGACCATCGCCGTGAACGAAGTCGTGCGCACGTCAGCGCCGCTGATCGACGTGCCGCCGTCGACCGCCCTCGTCTCGGTGAAGTGGGTCAACGTCCGCACCGCCCCGATGCCCGGCGCCGCCATCCTCGGCGTCATCAAGCCGCAGACCACCGTCGTCGTCCTCGCCTCACAGAGTGGCTGGGTCCGCGTGAAGTCGGACTCGCTGACGGGGTGGGTGTATGGGCAGGGAGTGGCGGAGAGACAGTAGACGACGATGATCGATGGTCGATGATCGATAAAGCAGAAGCGCGGCGAAGCGGAGTGAAACCCGCCCAGCCGCGCTTCGTTGTTCTCGATCATCGATCATCGATCATCGATCATCGATCATCGATCATCGATCATCGATCATCGATCATCGATCATCGATCATCGATCATCGATCATCGATCATCGATCATCAATCATCGATCCTGCTCATATACGTCGTCCCCGGCCTCAATATCGTGCTCGGAAAGTTCGGCTGATTGGGCGAATCCGGGAAATGCTGCGTCTCGAGGCAGAAGGCGCCGCGGTACGGATAGACGGTGCCGCCTTTGCCCTTGATCGTGCCGTCGAGGAAGTTGCCGGTGTAGAACTGCACCCCCGGTTCGGTGGACGAGATGTCCAGCGTGCGGCCGGTGGTGGGTTCGCTCACGTGCGCCACGTGCACGAGCCCCGGGGCCGAGCGCTTCACGACGAAGTTGTGGTCATAGCCGCCGCCGAAGCGGATCTGCTGGTCGTCGGCGCCGATGCGTGCGCCGATCGCGGTCGGCGTGCGGAAGTCGAACGGCGTGCCGGTGACATCGGCGAGTTTGCCGGTGGGAATCAGCGTCGTGTCGACCGGCGTCATGCTGTCGGCGTCGAGCGTGAGGACGTGGCCGAGGATGTCGCCACCGGCGCCGGCGAGGTTGAAGTACGAATGGTTGGTCACGTTGATCGGCGTCGGCTTGTCGCTGTACGCCTCGTAGTCGATCAGCAGTTCATTCCGCGCATTCATCACCTGGTAGGTCACCTTCACCGTGACAGCGCCGGGATAGCCTTCCTCGCCGTCGGGTGAGACGTACGAGAAGGTCACGCCGGTGGTGCTGTCGGTCTGCACCAGCTTGGCGTCCCACACCACCTTGTCGAATCCCCGGATTCCGCCATGCAGCGCATTCACGCCGTTGTTGACGGCGAGGGTGTACTGCTTGCCATCGAGCGTGAAGCGTCCCTTCGCGATCCGATTGCCGTACCGGCCGACGATCGCGCCGAAGTAGGGCGACTCCTTCACGTAGCCGGCGACGGAATCGAAGCCGAGGACCATGTCACCCATGACGCCCTTGGCGTCGGGGACCTTGATCGACTGGATGATCGCGCCGTAGGTCATGGCGCGGACTTGCATCCCGTTGCCGTTCGTGATGGAGAAGACCTCGACCGGCTTCCCGCCGGGCGCGGTATCGAGCGGGGCTCGGCCGATCACCGATGGCTTGATCACGGGCGTCTCGTCTTTGGGAGCGTCGGGCTTGGCGCAGGCCGCGGCCACCAACAGGCATGCGGACAGGGCGGCGCGGCGGAATGGGGCGCTGGTCATGGCGTGATCACCTCGTCGAGGCCCAGGTCGATGTACTGCCCGCCCCTGGTCTGGCGGACGTGGACGGCGAGGACATTGCGGCCGGCCTTCAGCGCCGCGCGCGCGGTGGCGTCGAGGGGAATGCGCATATACCCCGAGGAATAGCCGCTGAAGGTCGCCACCAACTTGCCGTTCAGGTAGACGTCGGCGTCCTCGTCATGATGGACATACCAGTGCGGTGCCACAAGCTTGCCACTCTTGAGCGTGAAGCTGCGCCGAAGCCAGATGTCATTGGTGGTCCACGGGGTGCGGATCACGGCGCCCGGTGTTCCGGTCTTCCCGAAGCCGCCAATTCCTGCCTGCCACGCCGCGTCGTTGAAGCGGGTCGCGAACCAGTCGGCCGCCGGTGCGGTCGTGGTATAGCGCCACGGCTGACCGGCGGTCTGCGAGGTCGGGACCACGCGGCGCACGCGTGACGGCGGACCGTAGAGTTGCTTCGACGACGCGATCGCATCGGGCATCAGCTTGATGATGCTCCGGTCGTAGGTCATCAGCCCGTTGACCTCGATCTCGACGTCGCTCGTCTGCGTGTACACCGCCGCCGAGAGGCCGTCGTCGATCAGGAACTTGAGCTGGTGCATCAGCTCGGCGTACGCGGTGCTCAACGCCCGTCCGTCGGTGTAGCTCTTGTAGCCCCAGTTGTCCTTGGCGAGCCAGGTGTGGCCGGCGAGCGGAAGGCCGAGACCGCCGAACTCACCGAGGACCGCGGCGCGATTCGGCTCGAGCGCCGGCATGCCGGGGCCCGGATAGCTGTGCACGTCGGAGACGTCGCCGACCTTCATGTCGGTCCACCCCGAGGCGTTGTTCACCAGGCGCGATGGATCGTACGCCTTGACCCACGCGACGGTCTTCTCGGTGTCGTGCTGTCCCCAGCCCTCGTTGAACGGCACCCACATCACGATCGACGTGAACGAGCGCAGCGCGTCGAGTTTGGCCTGCAACTCCTTCGCGAACGCCGCCCGCGATTCCGGGGTCTTGTTGTCGCCGCTCGGCATGTCCTGCCACACCAGGATGCCGAGCGAGTCGGCCATGTAATACCAGCGCGCCGGTTCGACCTTCACATGCTTGCGGATCATGTTGAAGCCGAGCGCCTTGGTGGTCACCAGGTCGTAGAGCATCGCGTGGTCGGTCGGCGGGGTGTAGAGGCCATCGGGCCACCACCCCTGGTCGAGCGGACCGTACTGGAAGAGCGGCTTGTTGTTGAAGAAGAGCCGAGTGACGCCCTTGGCGTCCTTGCCCAGCGCGATCTTGCGGATGCCGACCTGCGAGGTCACCCGGTCGATCACGCTGTCGCCCCGCAACAGCTCTACCTGCACGCCGTAGAGGAAAGGATCGGCGGGCGACCAGAGGCGGGGACGGTCAATCACCAGCGACCAGTCGCTGTCGGTTGGCGGTGCCATCGACATGGCGACGACACGGTCCGCAGCGGACACGGTCACCCGCGTCGTCAACCCGGCCGCCTGCCCGCTCAGTGTGGAGCGCACGCGGACCGCCCGAGCATCGAGGTCGGGGGTGATCACGATGCTGGCGATGCGGGTTGCCGGCACCGGCTCCAGCCACACCGTCTGCCAGATCCCGGTGACCGCGGTGTACCAGATGCTCTCGGGCTTGAGCACCTGCTTGCCGCGCGGCTGCGAGCCGCTGTCGGTGGGGTCCCAGACGGCAACGACCACTTCCTGCGTGCCGGAGGCGGTGAGTGCGTCGGTGATGTCGAACGAGAACGGATCGTAGCCGCCCTCATGGCTGCCGACCTGCTTCCCGTTGACCCAGACGGTGGCCTGCCAGTCGACCGCACCGAAGTGGAGCAGCAGGCGGCCGTTGGCTCCCACCGATGCGGGTCGCGTGAAGTTGCGGCGATACCAGAGCTTCTCTGCGGGGGTCACCGCGCGCTGGACGCCGCTCAACTGCGACTCGATCGGATACGGCACCAGGATCGAGCCCGTCCACGTGCTCGGACGCGGGGCGTCCTTCGGCGCAATCGCGTAGGCCCAGGGCCCGTTGAGGTTCACCCAATTCGGACGCGCCATCTGCGGCCGTGGGTATTCCGGCAGCGGCATGACCTGCGAGACCGAATCGGCCCAGCGGGTGCGCAGCGTCGGCGCGTTCTGTGGGTTCTGCGCCGCGAGCGGCGGGGCGAACAGTGCCAACACCAACAGGAACCTGCGACTCATTGCCCTGCCTCCAGGATGCGGATCTCGGTCATCCCGCTCACAGCGGGAAGATTGTGGGTGAAGCGGACGCGGACCTTGTTCGTGGTGACCGGCATGATCGTCACCGTGTTGACCATCGACACCGCCGGTTCGGCGGGCACCTGCGCGTGCACCATCGCGTCGCGCCAGTCGGTGCCGTCCCAATACTGGATGGTGACGCGCTTCGGCGCCTTCACGCCGCGGTCGTCACCCCAGAGATACAACTCGACCGAGCCGATCTTTGCGGCGCGCTGGAAGTCGAGCTCGACCCAATCCATCGCGTTGGGACTTCCGAACGCTGTCCACCGATTGCGCGATGCCCGCGTGAAGGCGACCGCCATGTCATTCACCTCGCCCGTCTTGTCGAAGGTCGACGTGAACGACGCAGTGACCGCCGCGCCCCAGGCGAGGTTCGGCGATGGCGTCTTCGGCGGCTCCTTCGGCGCTTGGCCAATGCCAAACTCCGGTCCGACTCCGAGCGCCTGTATCTCCGCCAGCCCGACAGACGCTCCCTTCCGAGGCGTGAAGGTGACGCGCAGCTTCGCGGTGGTGGTGTTGATCAGCCGGATGCGGTTGGCCTGTCGCCCCGTGGGCGGGACGAAGATGCGTGGCATCGCCACCGGCCCCCACGCGCCGTTCTGCCACGCCTCGATCTTGTACGACGCCGGCGGCTTGGCCCCCACCGAGTCGTCGAGGAAGTAGAGCACCAGCTCCTGCACGCGACGCGGCTCGCCGAAGTCGACGATGACCCAGTCGGTGGCGTTCGGCGACCCGGCCGTGGTCCACCGGTTCGGCGGCGCCTGGTGATACCAGATCTGCCCGTCGTTGAGCCAGTGCGGCGACGTGCCCGGCGCCGAGTACGACGTGGTGATCAGCGGGTAGGCGCGATGGCCGTTGTTGACCGCGACGTTGCGTGCGCCGATGCTGGCGCGCTCGAACGCCAGCCTCGGCAACTTCGCCACGGTCCGCGCCAACCGCGGACTGCGCGCCACGACCTTGCCGTCGACCAGGAGCGTCAGCCCGGCGCCCCGCTTGTAGCGCGTGCCGTCCTTGTCCCACATGATCGCCACATCGTGGCCGTGGTAGCTGATGTTGTCGAGCGCAAAGTAGGCCCACGACTCGGGGGCCAGCGGCGCCACCTCGAGCGAGTCGTCGGCGCGCGGCCGGAGCCC
Source organism: Gemmatimonadota bacterium (assembly GCA_016704275.1). Lineage (NCBI taxonomy): Bacteria > Pseudomonadati > Gemmatimonadota > Gemmatimonadota bacterium. Next base: position 17,742 of record JADJAK010000006.1, on the reverse strand, counting down.
GACGAGGCCGGTGATGATCAGGTCGGTGTAGCCCGAATGGAAGTAGTGCTCCGAGTGGTACGGCGAGTCATGGCCCGCGAACGAGCCGTTGTCAGGGTTCGCCGCCTCGGCGATGTACGGCTTCCCGTCCTTCCGCTGGCTGAGGGTGTAGGTGCGGAGGAGCGAGTAGTAGTCCGACTTGGACACCACATTCTGCTTGTAGTTGTTGAGCAGATTCGCCATCGCCACGAGCGTCTGCGTGGTGGCGTACGGCCAGGCGTTGCCGCTCCAGACGCAGCACGTCTTCGAGATCAGGAAGAGCGGGTCGTGGCGCTCGACCGTCAGCGGCCCGAACGGCGCGGCGAAGTACGCCGTGTCCATCAGGAACTTCCACGCCGCCTCGTAGCCGTTGTCGGGCAAGTTGAATTGCCACGGCACGTAGCCGATCTGCTCGCGACCGTGCGGGTTCCCCGCGTACTTCCCGGTCTGGTAGGTGAGCGACCCCGCCTTGATGCCGTCCTTCTCATCGGTTCGGTTCTGGTGGAAGAAGAACTCGCGCTTCGGGTCCCAGAGCTGCTGCTGCACGCGCTGCTTGAGGTCGGCGGCCTTCGCCGCGAAGAGGCGCGCCTTGGCCGGCTGCCCCAGGATGGCGGCGGCCTTGGAGATCGCGAGCTCGTCGGCGTAGAGGTAGGCGTTGATGGTGGGGCGGTAGCCATCGGCGCCGGCAAACTCATCCACGGTCTGCCGCGAGTTGATGTTGGTCTCCATCCCGTCGTGCATGCCGTCCCAGTGGAACATCTTCGCGGTGCTGTCCCAGCGCTCGGCGACCCAGCCGTTGTACTGCGTCTCCATGTGCGGCAGCATGCGCCTGAGGAACGACGTGTCGTTGTTGACCATGTACGTCGCGAAGATCGCGTCGCCGTACCAGTTGCTGTAGCTCCGCGGTTCTGCCCCTGGCGTCTCGAACCAGTACTTCGCAAAGTCCCGGGTGATCACGCCGTCGCGCAGCCAGCGCACCTCATAGAGCTGGTGCCCCAGCGGGCAGGAGATGGCGCCGAACGCCCCCGACCAGAAGGGCCGGTCGATGAACTCGCTGAAGGTGTAGCCGCTCTCGGGGCTGCCGTACGTGAGGTGCTTCGTCACCAGCTCCCACCGGTAGTAGTAGGTGCTGTTGATCTCCTTGTCGGGCGAGTCAAAGAACGGGATGTGCGATTCGTACCAGGCCCAGTCCTTGTTGTCCCACCACGTCTCGCGGGTGAGCAGCGCGCGATGGTCGAGGACCTGGGCGGCCATCGGAAACGGGGCGATCAGTGCCAGCAGGAGCAGGGCGCGTCGCATCGGAGACCTGATGTTGGGGAGATGGGGGAATCTACCGTTGGGAGGATGGATGCGTCGCGGGGTACCCCAATTCCGGCGCGGTCGTGTAGGGGCGCGGCCTGCCGCGCCCGTCCACGTGGGTCCACGGATCGCCGGGGTGCGGGTCGGGGCGCCGTCTCGGGCGTGCCGGCATCGCCACAATGGGGGGGACGGGCGCGGCAGGCCGCGCCCCTACATCCGATATTCGGGGCACGACGCGATCATCGCGGGGGCCCGCGCCCCTACAACGACGCGCGATTCGCCGTTCGCCCCGCGCGGTTAAATTCTTCCGTCGCTTTCCCCTTGGAGCCGCCCATGTCCGTCCGCATCGCCTCGCTCTCGCTCGCCGCCCTCCTGGGCGCCGCCTGCCTCGGCGCCCAGACGCCGTCGATCAAGTCGCCCAAGCCGGACAACACCACCGGCGTGCTCCGCGCCGAGCGGGTGGCGACCGGGCTCGAGAACCCGTGGGGCCTCGCCTTCCTGCCGGATGGCCAGATGATCGTGACCGAACGGGCCGGCCGGCTGCGCTACGTCGCCAAGGACGGCACCCTCTCGGCGCCGGTCACCGGCACGCCGACGGTCCTCTTTCAGGGCCAGGGCGGCCTCCTCGACGTCGCCGTCGACCCGAAGTTCGCCCAGAACAAGACCATCTACCTGAGCTTCTCGGAGCCGGGCGAGGGTGGGACGGCCGGAACGGCGGTCGCGCGCGGCCGCCTCAACGGCGGCGCCCTGACCGAGGTCGAGGTCATCTACCGCCAGAGCCCCAAGGTCCGGAGCGGGAACCACTACGGCTCGCGGATCGCCTTCGGCAAGGACGGCACCCTCTTCGTCACCGCCGGTGACCGCTTCAATCAGCGGCCGCTGGTGCAGGACCTCTCGACCGGCATCGGCAAGATCGTGCGCATCAATCCCGACGGCACCATCCCGAAGGACAATCCCTTCGTCGGGAAGGCCGGGACCAACGAGGCGATCTGGAGCTACGGTCACCGCAACCTGCAGGGCGCCGTCGTCGACGCGTCGGGGAAGCTCTGGACCCTTGAGCATGGCGCCAGGGGTGGCGATGAACTGAACCACCCCGAGGCCGGGAAGAACTACGGCTGGCCGGTCATCACCTACGGCGTCGACTACAGCGGCGTGAAGATCGGTGAGGGGACGGAGAAGGCCGGCATGGAGCAGCCCGTCTACTACTGGGACCCCGTCATCGCGCCGTCGGCGATCATCGTCTACACCGGCGACAAGATCCCGGGCTGGAAGGGCAACTTCGTCATCGGCGGCATGGGCGGGGTGAACGGGCTCGTGCGGCTCGTGATGCAGAATGGCGTCGTCGTCAAGGAAGAGCGTCACCTCGGTGAGCTCGGCCTCCGCATCCGCGACGTGCAGCAGGGTCCCGACGGCTTCGTGTACATCACCACCGAGAAGACCAGCAAGGACGAACAGGGGCAGATCTTCCGCGTCCGCCCCGCGACCCGATAATCTGATCATCCTCTTGCAGTTGGAGTTGTCCTGATGGCCGCACTCTCGCCCTACCGCACGCTGCCCGCTGCCAAGCGTGTTGAACTGGTGCTCCATGACCTGAGCACCACCAAGGACTCGCGCGCGCTCTACATCCAGCGCATGGTCGCGCGGGGCGGCGGGTTCCGCCCGGTGACGCTGCGCGCCTGGTCGCTCGAGAAGCTGGCGAAGGAGATCGTCCGCCTCAACCTCGAGTCGTTCCAGGACGAGCTCGGCATGCTGCAGACGCTCTACGTCGAGAAGGAACCCGAGCTGCAGATCGCCTTCCTCGACGCCGCCGGCGTCGCCCACAAGGCGGGCCACATCGCCGATGACATGCCCACCCCGTTCGCCTCCGCCGAAAACGTCAAGAAGGCCGCCGAGCAGATTCTCGCGAGCCACGGCGACGACGGGAAGCGGTATCTGCGGACGATCGCGATCTACAATGGCGAGGCGTGGCCTGGATTGATGCAGGTGATCGGGGAGGGGTGAGCCTCCTGGGATTGTCATCCTGAGCGAAGCGACGGCGTAGCCGGCGCGAAGTCGAAGGACCTCTTTCCCAGCGCACCGGGAAGAGGTCCTTCGACTTCGCAGCCCTGCGGGCTGCTTCGCTCAGGATGACAACCCTGAAGGCGCTACTTGATCGACTGCATCTCAATCACAAACCTGTACTTCACATCACTCTTCAACATCCGCTCATACGCGGTGTTGATCTCCTGCATCGGGATCAGCTCGATGTCGGCGACGATGTTGTGCTCACCGCAGAAGTCGAGCATCTCCTGCGTCTCCTTGATGCCACCGATGAGCGAGCCGGCGATGCTGCGGCGGCCCATGATCAACCCCAGGACGCTCGGCGAGGCATGCGGCGTCGCGGGCACGCCGACCATCACCATCGTGCCGTCGCGCTTCAGGGCACTGACGAAGGGATCGAGGTTGTGCGAGGCGGCGACGGTGTTGAGGATGAAGTCGAACGTCCTGGCCTCGGCGGCCATCGCCGCCGCATCCGTGCTGATCACCACGCGGTGCGCGCCGAGCGCCGTCGCATCGGCCGCCTTGCTCGGCGTGGTGGTGAACACCGTCACCTTGGCACCCATCGCGGCGGCAATCTTGACGCCCATGTGACCGAGGCCACCGAGTCCGACGACGCCGACGGTGCTTCCCTTGCCGACCTTCCAGTGGCTCAGCGGCGAGTACGTGGTGATGCCGGCGCAGAGCAGCGGGGCGGCCGCGGCGAGGTTCAGGTTCGCGGGGACCCGCAGCACGAAGGCCTGGTCGACGGTGATGTCGGTGGTGTAGCCGCCGTAGGTCGGCCCGCCGGTGTGCTTGTCCACGCTCATGTAGGTGCCGACGAAGCCGCCGCCGGTGCAGTAGTTCTCAAGCCCTTCCTGGCACGACGGGCAGGTACGGCAGGAATCGACCATGCAGCCGACCCCGACGGTGTCCCCGACCTTGAAGCCCGTCACATCGCTGCCCACCGCCGTCACATGGCCGACGATTTCGTGGCCCGGGATCGCCGGGTACGGGATCGGGCCCCAGTCGCCCTTCACGAAGTGCAGGTCCGAGTGACAGACGCCACAGTAGACGATGTCGATCGCGACATCGGTTGGACCGGGCGCGCGGCGGGTGATGGTATGGGCAGCAAGCGGCGTGTCGCCCGAGAAGGCGGCAAAGGCGTTCGTCATGATGTCGGGAGTCCTGGGATGTGAGAAGCGCGGGGGGGAGGACCCCAATGATAGCGAGGGCGCGGCAGGCCGCGCCCGTACACGCGGAGATCAATTCGCAGCGCCACCATCCGCCGTTCGGCCTGCGATGCGCATCGGAGCGCCGATGTAGGGGCGCGGCCTGCCGCGCCCGGGGGCTATCCCAACCACGATGCCGGCATCGCCCGTAAAGATCGCGGCGCACCTCCATCAGAGGATGGAGGCGCGCCGACCCCGATCAGTCCTGCCAGGTCGAAAGCACCCACACGAGCAGGCCGGCCACCGTCACGATCGCGGCCGCGCCGCCGATCCGCCCCGGCTTGCCGCCGAGCCGCAGTCCAGCCGCGAACGACGCGCTGCTCACATCCTTCACGGGGCCACTGAGGGTCCAGATCCGACGCGTCCCGGCGGCGGCCTGGATCGAGAGGCCGATCTTGTCCTTGTGCATCACCGCCACGTCGACCAGCAGCGGCCCCGTCAGGTCGTCGTTCCGTGCGATCATCACGCTCGGCGTCAGGTCGAGCGTCGTCGTCGGCGAGGCGTGATAGCGAAGCCGAGGCCCGAGCGCGAGATAGGCGTTGCCGTCCAGAACGCCGGCCGAGAAGACGCCACCCGCCGACGTCCGCGCACCGACCGGCGTCACGCGGCCGAGCCCGATTGCCATCATCAACCTGCCCTCGTCGGAGACGAACGGACTCTCCTCTTCGCTGAACCGCACGATCTGCATTCCGATCGAGAACTCGGTGATCGTGCGCGGCCGGAGCGGCGACTGTGCGGAGAGGGGGAGGGCGAGGAGAAGGAGGAGGAGGAGGAGGCGCATGCGGAAAGGTAGGTCGAGAAGCGAGAAGCGAGAAGCGTGCAGAGATTGTCATCCTGAGCGAAGCACCCCGGAGGGGTGCGCAGTCGAAGGACCTCTTTCCGGGCGTGCAGGTCCTTCGACTTCGCCCGCTTCGCGGGCTTCGCCGGACACCACTCGATCACGGCACCCGAATGCTCAAGCAGCTCAACCCCCCATCCATCTTCCGAAACTCCGACATCTCCAACTCGATCACTCGGAATCCCAGCGTGGCCACGCGCGCAGCGAGGGCCGGGAAGCCCGCCGCCATCAGCACCGCCCCGTTGATGGCGACGCAGTTCGCCCCATACCCCTCGGCGTCGGGCACGACGAGCAACTGGAAGCGCTGCAACGCCGGGTGATCCGCGAGCCCGGCGACGGTGATCAGCTGCTCATCGCCGAGCCAGGCGATGCCACTCTTGAGATGGAGCAGCGTCGAGTGCCCGCGGATGTCGATCGTGGCGGCGGTGTATCCGAGTCGCTCGAGCCAGGCGGTGAGTTGCCGCGCGCCCTCGACGTTGGTGCGATCGGAGAGTCCGATCAGGAAGTGATCACCGGCCTGGCAGATGTCGCCGCCATCGAGTGTCCCCGGCGCATGGATCGTTGCGACGGCGCCGTAGATCGCCTCCAGCACCGGCTGCATCGCCGCCACCTCGCCGGCGCGGCTCGGCGCCCCCGGCCGCGCGAGGATCGCACCGTGCGCGGTGGCGACGGCCGTGTCCTCGACGAAGGTCGAGTCGGGGTACGCATCATCGGGGGGCAGCGCGGTGATGGTGACGCCGAGCTCCGTGAGCGCGCCGCAGTAGGCGGCGTGTTGCGCCCGCGCCAGCGCGAGGTCCGGCGCGCCGAGGCCGGCCGTGGTGAGGCCGGCGGCATAGGAGGCCGAGGGGGGGCGGGTGATGGCGGAAGAGAAGTTCATCTGAGACCGCAAGTTCAGTGTGGGATGATCGATGATCGATCATCGATGATCCCGATATCGCTCGGCGCCTTGCTCCGGAGCTCGATCATCGACCATCGATCATCGATCATCGGCGTTGCTTCACGATCACCCGATACACCGGCCAACTCACCGCCAGCAGCGCCATCGACCAGAGCGAGTTGGTGCGGTCGCTGATCACGGCGCCGACGAGGAATGCCGCCGATCCGATCAGCACCAGGCCGGTGGTGAAGGGATAGCCGGGCGTGCGGAAGGGGCGCGGCGTGTCGGGTTCCTTCCGGCGGAGCGCGAAGATCGCCGAGAAGGAGATCAGGTAGTTGGCCACGAAGAAGAAGGCGGCGAGCGCCAGCACCGAGTTGAACGTGCCGGTGACGATGAAGAGGATCGCGGCGAGGATGGAGAGCGCGTGCGCCACCACCGGCGTGCCGCCGGCGTTGACGCGGTCGATCGCGGCCGGCATCAGGCCGTCGCGGCTCATCGCCAGCGGAATGCGCGCGGCGAACAGGACATTGGAGTTGATCCCGCCGAGCAGGGCGATCAGCACGACGATGCGGATGACCAGGTCGCCCGCGGTCCCGAAGAGAATCGTGCCAGCCGACCCCGCGACGAAGGGATCACCGGCCATCGCGTCGATGCCAACCACGCGCAGCATCGCGAGGTTGAAGCAGAGGTAGATCGCGATCACCGTGAGCACCCCGCCGATCATCGTCCGCGGCATCGTCCGCCCGATGTCGGTGGTCTCTTCGCCGAAGTAGAGCGGGCCGGTCCAGCCATCGTAGGTGAAGATCACCGCCTGCAGGGCGAGCACGATGGCGGCGGCGACCCCCGCACCGGTGGGCATCGTGCGTGGTGCGGTGGCGACCACTTCGGGAACCGCGATCACGAAACCAGCGACGATCAGCGTGGCGAAGGCGAGCGCCTTGGCGCCGCTGAGCAGCTGCTGCGCAATGTCCCCACTCTTCACGCCGTTCCACAGCAGCAGGCCGAAGGCGAGGATGAGGGTGACGGCGATGGTGGTCACGCCGCCCGGAATCGGCGGCAGCAGCGGCGTCAGAAACTCAGCGAAGACAATTGCACCGAGCGAGGTCGACGCCGCGGTGGAGAACCAGTCGCTCCAGCCGACGACGAAGGCGGGGTAGGGGCCGAGCGCGCGGCGGACAATGGGATACTGCCCGCCCGAGCGCCGGGTGATCACGCCCCCCTCGGCGAGCGACATCGCGCCGAACAGCGCGTAGACGCCACCAATCACCCAGACCATGATGTAGAGGGTGGGATTCGGGAGCCGAGCGGCGACCTCGCCGGGGGTGCGCAGGATGCCGGTGGCGATGGTGTTGCCGACGAGCACGGCGAGGCCGAAGGCGACGCCAAGGACCTGATGGAGCGAGCCGCGGCGCGCTTCAGTGATCGGGGATGTCCTGTTGGGGAAGGCGGAGAATACGTCGCGAGAGGAAACGGCGGAAGGGGTATCGATGATCGATTGTTACGCCTCCCGCCAGTATCGCACCGTCTCTTCACCGATGGTCTCATCGTGTTGCGCGGCGATCTGCTCGAGCGCCGTGCGCAGCGCGTCGGCGAGTTCGGCCTCGCCGAGGAGCCGCAGCGACTTCATGATGCGGGTGAGGCGGAGATGATTGTGGTTGTTGGGCGTGATCCACAGCGCCTGGCGCGTCGAGGCGTTCGAGCTCGCAATGATGCGCGCGTGGTTGCTGGTGTTGACGATGGTGAAGCCGTAGAAGTCGAGCAGCTTCTCGAACGAACGCCGCAGATACATCCGCAGCATCGGATCGTGGTGCCAGTGGGCGATGTCCTCCTCGGTGAGGAGTGGCGCCTGTGCGTTCGCGCCGCTCGGTTCGTCGAGCGGGAAGAGCCACTGGATGAAGTCGTGTTGCGCCTCGAGTTGCGCATGCGGCCAGTGCCAGATCTCCGCGAGCATCCTGCCGGCGTGATCGGGGCCCTGGTGGCGATAGAAGCGGAGGAGGGGTGAAGGCATGGGAGCTCTTGGTTCGGGTGATGCCATTCGAGTCTGGGCGCAGCAGGCTGCGCCGACACAAGAATCGGATCACATCGCCATCAGCCGTCGTTCGGCCGGCGATGCGCCACGAAGTGCCGGTGGGGGCCCCCCCCCCCCCCGTCGCGAGGCCCGGCATTGTGGGCGGACGTCGTCATGCATGCCCGGGATCGGTTCATTCGGATGGACGGGCGCGGCAGGCCGCGCCCCTACCCGCCCCCCCCGCGCCCTCCTGTCGTGCCGGCGTCCTGCCCCGCACCCCCGTTTCGCCCCCCGCACACCCTCCCTGTTACGTCACGGACCGTCAGTCGGATTGGTCTCTTGACCGACTAACTGTTTCAGCTGCGGTGTTACAGTGCGCGCGGCCGTCGGGCGGGGCAGTCACCCCCGCCGATCGGTGGCAGTGCCAAGACGTACTCGCTGAGGCGGAAGAACCAGGACGGCACGCAGAAGTGGGTCAGGGCGGGGATGGCGGCGAGGATCACGAATGCCGCGCCGAGGATGGCGGCGGTGGTGGGGCGGCCGCTGACGAGGGCGATCGCAGTGGCCCAGCCCCAAAGGGCGGCGACGGCGCAGGCGAATCGGCGCGGGATCCCGTAGCTCGGGATCGACGGCGCGCCGCGGCGGTGGCCCAGGAAATGGTACGGCAGGTCCATCGGGTGGATGGGCGACAGGCTCCCGATGGCGGCGACCACGCCGAGCCAAGCCCAGGAGGCGGGGGAGGCGGTGCCGGTGGCGGCGACCGCCCAGAGTGCGCAGACGCCGGGGGCGACCCGGAGCCACGGGAGCACTGCGGCCCAGTCGGGGTCATCGAGCTCGCCGAAGCCCTGCATGGCAAGCCGGGCGGTGATTTGGGGGTCGAGCGATTCGGGCACAGCGGCTCCATGGCCGGGATGCAGAGATGCGCTGGCCGGGCGCGGGACGCGACATCAGAAACCGGTAAACACGTGTAACGCCATTCTTTGGGCGACCCAACCGCGGCCGTCAGGCCGCGGCGGATGGGCAGGCGCGAGTCCCTTTGGCGCTTTTTTCACGCACGATTGGAGGGTGGGGGGCATATTCCCCAATCGACTCCCTCCATCGGAGGATGGTGATGTCCCTGATCCCCCGCCGTACCCTGCTTTCCACCGCCGCTGCCGCCCTCGGCCTGGCCGCCTTGGCGGCGCCGACGACCGCGCACGCCGACGTGGCCGGCTTCAAGTTCGAGGTCTACAAGGACTCGCGCGGCGGCTTCCGCTGGCGCTTCAAGGCCGGCAACGGCGTCGTCATCTGCGCGTCGGAACGACCCTACGCGACCAGAAAAGACTGCCTCAACTCGATCGACCTGATCAAGCAGGGCGCCGCACGGGCACCGATCGACGATCTGTCGTGACGCGTACCGATCGGAATTTTCGACGCGTCGATCATCGCCCCGATCGACCAGGGCGCGATCGCCCACGATGCCTGCGAACAGGCCAGGCCGTGACCGACACCACCGACCCTCGCGCCTGGTACTTCGACGTCCGCTTCCGCGCGGAGTCGCCGATCACGCATTGGCCGACGGAGTTCATCATCGTCACCGGCTACGCGACCACCGGCGAGGTGTGGCCGGAGGAGCAGAACCTCGAGGCCGACCTGCGCCTGCGCCGCGAGCTGCAGGAGATGGGGCGATGGCACGTGCGGCTCACGGGCTATTCCCCCGAGACGGGACACGCCGAGCCAGGGTGGGCGGTGCTGTTGAGTGCGTCGGAGGGCGAGGCGCTTGGCCGCCGGTACGCGCAGGATGCGATCTACGTGGTGCGCCGCGATGCGTTGGCGGTGCGTTATTGCGCCGATGGCCGCGAGGAGAAGGTGGGGGCGTGGCGCGAGCGCGTCTCGGGATGATGCGTTCCCCGTCCCCGCAGGCTGTCATCCTGAGCGAAGCCTGCGTAGCAGGCGAAGTCGAAGGACCTCTTCCCATGCGCCGCGATGGATGAGTGGATCAACGAGATAGGCGTTGGTCCTGTTCTCCTGATCGGCGTCCTGTTTGGGATCCTCATCGCCTGGCTCATCCATCGCGCCGTGGTCTGGTGTCGCGCGTGGTGGTATCGCTGGTTGGGGCGGAAGGGCGAGGCGAGTGCGGAGTCGCTGCTGAAGGCGGCGGGGTACACCATCGTCGACGAGCAGCTCCGGCTGCCGTGCAGCTACCTCGTCGACGGCGAGACGGTGCCGTATGCGGTGCGCGTCGATTTCATGGTGGAGAAGGGCGGCCGACGCTACGTCGCCGAGGCGAAGAACGGCCCCTCGGCGAGCGACCCGCGCACCACCGCGACCCGACGCCAGCTGCTGGAGTACGCGGTGATGTGGCAAGCGCACGGCGTGCTGCTGGTCGATGTGCCGGGGCGGCGGGTGCGCGTCGTAGAATTTGGAGCCATCCGCGGGTAGGGGCGACGCATGAATCCCGGTCACTGGTCACTGGTCACTGGTCACAGGTTACCGTTCACCGTTCACCGACATGCCCATGAAGACTCAATACTTCACCGCCACCTCCCTCGACGGCTTCCTCGCCACCGAGGACGATTCGCTCGAATGGCTCTTTGCGCTCGCCGACATCGGCGAGTCCAGCTACCCGGCGTTCATCGCCGAGGTGGGGGCGCTGGCAATGGGATCGGCGACGTATGAGTGGATGCTGCGCAACGCCGACGCGGTGATCAAGGAGGTCGGCTCGGCGTGGCCGTACACGCAGCCGGCGTGGGTCTTCACGACGCGCGAGTTGCCGCGGATCGAGGGCGCCGACATCCGCTTCGTGCAGGGTGATGTGCGGCCCGTACACGAGGCGATGCGCGCTGCCGCCGGCGAGCAGAATCTCTGGATCGTCGGCGGCGGTGAGTTGGCCGCGCAGTTCCACGACGCCGGGCTGCTCGACGAGCTGATCGTACAGGTCGGGTCGGCGACACTGGGGAAGGGGAAGCCGCTCTTCCCGCGCCGGGTCACCTCTCCGACGCTGGAGCTGACGTCGGTGCACCAGATGGGGACCGGGATGGTCGAGCTCCGATACGCCGTGAAGCGCTGAACCTCCCCGGACCCGCGCGCCGTAGGGCGCCGCATGCATCGCCCTGATGCACCCCGACATCCTCCCTGGCAGGCCGATGTCCCCATGCGTACGGGCGACGCATGCGTCGCCCGATGCCCGCCCTGCCGAGATCTTTCCGAGGACGCGCCGATGAGCTTCGACACCCCCCCGACCCAGCCTGACGGGCAGTTCGTGCCGCCGGGGCGCCATCCGCCGACCGCCGTCGCGACAGCGACCCCCGAGCCGCCACCCCCGCCGCGCATCGAGGTTGGCTGGCTGCGTCCCTCCCGCGGCCTCGGCGCTTCCCTCCGCGGTGCGGTGCTGCGCGTGCTGGACGTCGCGGACCGCGTGGCCGAGGCGATCACGGGGAAGCGGTAGGCGGTCCCGTGGTGCGCCAGTCCGCGGAAGTTGGGCCACCCCGGCGCCACAAACGGGCGAACCGCAGCTTCGATGTACCTTATGGTGGACCCTCACACCGGAGTGGAGATGCTCATGGAACTGACGGCCGTGTATCGGCGGGTGCCTGAGGGGTATGTCGCCTGGGTCCGCGAAGTTGCCGGAGCCAACACGCAGGGCGAGACCCTTGAGGAGGCCCGCGCCAATCTGCACGAGGCGGTGCAGATGGTGATCGAGGCCAATCGAGGGCGATCGGCCGAAGCAGAAGCGGGTGAGCTGCTGACGGAGACCCTTCGCATTGCAGGGTGAAGCGGCGAGATCTTGTGCGGTTGGTGACCGAAGCGGGGTGTCGTCTGGTTCGTGAGGGTGCCAATCATTCGCTGTGGATCAACCCAGCGACGGATAGCGTTTCGACCATTCCACGGCATCGCGAGATCAACGAGTTGTTGGCCCGCAAGATTCTCCGTGACCTTGGGGTGCCGACCCCAGACTAGCTGGCTGACTCGCCGAAGCTGGAGGCTCCCCGTGACCACCACGTCTACCCCCACCTGCGACCGCTGCGACCAGCCCCCGCGCCATCCACGTCAGAGCCGCATCATTGTCGCACGCACTCACCCCGGCCCCAAACGGGCACCTGGCCTGGCCGAGACCGCGCGAGGACCGCCGATCTGTCGCAGGGCAGGAGCGGCAGATGGAGGCGATGCGGCGGTAGCGACGCATTAGGCCGCCCTCAGCGCGACGCGGACCGACCTTCCGCCCCTGCGGATCCCGCGTTGCCGCCGGACACGGTGCTACCCGACGGTCCGGTACACGTGCTGGTCGATCTCGACATCGACGAGCACGGCGTCGTGGTGCGTGCGGAGGTGGGTGAGGCGCCGGAGGATGTGGTGGCGTTCAAGGTTTGTCATCCTGAGCGAAGCGCCGGCAACGCCGGCGCGAAGTCGAAGGACCTGCGTGACGGCGAATGGACCAGCGCCCCCCACCCCCATCCCCCCCATCGCCCCACCTCGGCGCCCGCTTCACCCCCGGCATCCGCGGTGGCCAGCCGGTCGCGGTGCGCCTTCCGGATGGGGATCGAGGTGGGGCCGGAGCAGTTGCGGGCGACGTAGGAGCCACTGAACCCGCCACTCCCGCCACTCACACCCCGCCGCGGTTAGCGTTCACAACGCCCTTCACCCATCACCCGGACCCCCATCACCTTCTCCCCGCCGCCAGGCCACCGCCCACCAACAGTCCCGCTTCGAGGTGGCCGGCATCGTCGTCCGTTGCCCCCACTGCGGCGGCGAGGAATTCGTCGAGGGCCGGGCGCTGCTCAACACCGCCGGGATGACCATGATGGGTCTCGACTGGGCCAATCGCTCGGCGGCGACACTCGTCTGCGCCGGCTGCGGCCGGATCGAGTGGTTCCTGGCCGATCCGGAAGAGCGGGTCTAGGGAGGCTCAAGCAGCACCCCATTCATCCCCGGACCCCTGTCACGCCGGGCACCGGAACCCCGCCCCCCCCCCCCCCCCCCCGCGGACTCCGACCACCCCGCTTCCTCTTCCTGGTTCGGCTGGCGCCTCCCGGCGCGACGGCTACGCCCCGCCGCTGTGCCGATCATCCTGCCCGATCCTCCGCCAAGGTGCCGCGCGCACCGGCCAGAGCGACGCGATATTGGCAGGGCCCGGGCCGGCGCTGTCGGTTGGGTGCTCTGCGAGGGGCATCGCTCCGCCTGTCACCCCCCCCCCCCCCCCCGGGCTGTCTGGTGTTGATGGGGCCGGGGCGATTCGAGAATAGCTGACGGTCGCCCCGATCCCCCCGCTACTGACTCACTCTCCTCGCCTGAAAGGTCACCACCAGCTGGGCGCGGTCGAGGCTCCCGTCGGTGGCGCCGATGTAGTTGCCGGTGATCGTGCCGGTGGCGACGTCGCCCGCGAAGGTCACATCCACCGACATGATCTGGGTGGCGTACATCGGGAGGAGGGCGTTCGGGTCATCGTAGCCGCCCTGGCAGCGATGGACCGTCTTGCCAGTGACGCGGCCGGTCACGAGATCTCCCGTTTGCGTCCAGAATTCTCCCGGGTCGCCGTCCCTGGTGCAGGGCAGGACGGGGAGTTTGGCCGTGCCGGCCACGGGCCACCCCTTCACGCCGGGTGCCGGGAGCAGGCTGAAATTGATCACCTGATTCAACACCGCGACGACCGGCGGCGCGCTGAGCGCGCTCAGCGTGAGTGAGACGCCCTCGACGAGATACAGCCCACGGGTCAGCGTCTGCTGCCCGCAGCTGGTGCAGACGCGGGTGGTATCCCGCTCGATCACGTAGATGCCGCCTTCGCTGAGGCCGTCGCGCATCCTGGTGTAATGCTGGCTGTCGGCGCGGAAGACGCTCAAGGGGCTGATCCGGGGGCCTGACCGCGAGATCGCCACCGTCATGCTGGTGAATTTCCAGACCGGTACGCCGACCGTCACCACCGCCTTCGCCACCGCCAACGTCAGGCCGGGCAGGATCGCCGTGTTCGATCGCTTGAGCGTCACGGTCACCGTGTACATCCCCGACGTGGCGTAGCTGTGCGTCGCCGTGCTGACGTTCTGGTTGAGCGTCTTCGCGGTTCCATCGCCCCAATCCCACTCCATGCCGAAGCCCTTCGCGGGCGGATCGAGCACCGGCGCGCTGAAGCTGCCCAGCACGCCAGTGGCGAGCGTCTGGGTGGCGGGTTGGATCTTGAGGATGCGCTGGAGGAGCGGCGTGTTCAGTGGAATCAGCGGTCGGAAGGCGCTTTGGAGCTGCCCCACGAGATCGGCGCTGTTCACGGTGGAGAGCACCGCACCGGACAAATTGCCGAGACCTAGGCCGTCGAAGATTGCGCTGCCGCCGCAGCCGGCGCCGATGATGCTCAACGCACCACCGGTGCACGGCCCGCGCGACGTCGCCACCGTCTGCTGCGTCGGCTCGCTGTACTGCGGAATGGCGCTGGTGCAGTTGGTGCAGACCGCGCGGATCTTGGCGGTCGTGTCGCGGATCACGAGCGGGCTGTCGTCTGCCGCCCACCCGGCGCCGGTCGTCCCCTGCACCTCGAGCGTGACCGTCGGGAAGCCGGCCAGCGCCGCCATCTGGTTGTTCAGCGTCTGCCGCACGTTGCCGACGGAGTTGAGCGCATTCGTTACCATCCCCGGCACGTCGGCGTACAGCTCCAGCGGAAAGAGGAAGCTCCCGCCGACCGGCAGCACGGCCTCGGCGGAAGCCGATTGCCCGTCCGCCGTCTGCTTGAACGCCCGTGAGAGGAAGCCACTCGATCCCAGCGTCAGCTGCCCGGGAGCCGACGGATCGGCAGGCGCCGTGAACCAGAGCGTCGACGGCGTGACGCGCAGGACGGAGGCGAACATCGATCGCCCGACGCGACTGGTGGGTACGTCGGAGAGCCGCTCGCTGAACAGCACCAGCTGTGGCAGCCGCGCGGTCAGCAACATCCCGCGCAGGTTCAGCGACGTCATCTCGTCGCGGTTGGTCGGTGACATCGAGGCGTAGAGTGCGGCGATGTCGGAGAGGACGTTGCTCACCGGCGCGGTGCCGTTGAAGTGCCGTTTGGCCATGATGACCAGACCGGCGAGTGCGGCGGTATCGGCGAGGGTGCCGAGGTTGGGGACGGTCTTGATGGTGGAGGCGAACGGCTGATTCTGGATCGTGCCGAGGATCCCCATCACGGGGATCGCGGGGCCGTGCCCCTGCGGGAAGGCGTACGATCCGGTTTCCGCAACAGGCCAGATACTCGCGGCGGCCGCCTCGAGATCCGCGGGCGAGAAGCCCAGGGCGTCGAGGGTGGCATTCACTGGGATGCCGTAGCCCTCGATGCCGATCAGGGAGCCGTTGCCGCGGAGCGACCCGGGTGCCGACGGCCCGGCGATCAGCGAGGCATTGAAGTGGGCCGCCGCGACGGTGATGCTCGACGCGTCGCTCGCGACGATCGGCACCATCTCCATCCGGTTGCGCAGCGGGTCGAACATGATGAAGAGCGGCGTCGTCCCGGCGACGCGCGTGACGGGAATGCGGAGCGTCATGAGGCGGTCGGCGCGCCGCTGCGTGGTCTGCATCAGCAGCGCCGGCCCGGCCGCGGTGAAGCCGGCCGGGAGGGTGATCGTCGGTGCATTGGTGGCGAGGGTGATGTTCCAGGTCCCAGCGCTCGCGTAGGCGCCGGCGGGAACGGTGAGCCGGAGTCCCTGGTAGGGGTTGCCCGGCGTGGTGATCTCGAGCGTGCCGCCGCCGGCGCCGATGGTCTGCCCCGGGATGCTCCCGGCGCCGAGCACGGCCTCGGCCCGAATGCGGAGCGGCGGGAGGTCGCCGACGGTGGCCATCAGGACATTGCGGCCCTCGCTGCTGCCGAGGGTCCAGGCGCCGGGCGAGGCGATGCCGGAGACGGAGGTGGTGACGCTGCTCTTGGCGATCCTGCCGCCGCCGGAGTCGACGCGGAAGGTGACGGTCACGCCGCCCACGGCCGCTCCCGTGGCGTCGGTGACCTTGACCGAGACGGCGCTCGGGACGGCGGCGCTCGGCGCGGCCTGCTGCGCGTCACCGCTCACGACGACGATCGCCGCCGGCGGGCCCCCGGTCTGCGTCGGCCCGCTGGGTGCCGCGCCGCCGCAGGCCGCGCCGAGCAGGGTCAGGGTGATCGTTGCCAGGGAGCGGTACCGCATGGTCGCCTCAGAGGTAGTGTCTGAGGGACATGCGTGGTGGGGGGTGGGATTGGCTCATGGCCCGCCCGCGACGCGATCGCCTGGCCCGGGGGGGATAGGGGCGACGCATGCGTCGCCCCTACGAAAATCGACACCGGCCCGGGAAGGCTGATATCCCCATGTGCACGGGCGACGCATGCGTCGCCCCCGCTCGCGACGCATCGACATGCGCGGCTGTAAAACCTCTTCACACCGGCGCCCCATCGCGCCGCACCGCGTGGAGCCGTGGCTCCCTACCGCGCCACCTCGTACAGCACATCGGGGTCGAGGTCAGCGCCGTTGGGCCAGCAGATGGTCCCGGCCTCGCGATCGACCGTCACCTGTGCGAAGAAGTCGGCGTCCTGGAGGGCGGTGAACACGCCGCCTTTTCCCGCCACCCACGGGGCGAGGTCGACGGTCGCCTGCAGGCCATCGGTGAAGCCGAGACGGACGAGGAACGCGCCGGTCGGAACGACGGTGACCACGCGAGGATGTAGCGGCATGGGTCACTCCAGTGGCGGGATACCTCGCGAGGTTCGTGCGCCCAAGGGCAAATGCCCCAGTTGTCGTGCAACTCCTCTGATGGAGAGTAGCCCACTCGACAACGAGCGCCAGGCCCGCGCCCCTTCTCCATCCCCCAAACCACGCCGTCAGCATCACCAGCGACTCCTGAAAGTGCGCCCCTCTCCCTCGAGGATCCCGCGGAACCTCGCGTTCCCTGCGGTTGATAGAAGGCGAGCGGGTGTTTCGACATCCAGATCTTGGCCCGGTCATCACCGAACTGGAACGGCCTCCCCACCGGGCTGGGCAGCTTGTCGTCGTCCATCCACTGGCTGAGGTGCACCACGAAGTCGAAGCGTTCGCGGAAGAAGCCCCAGGCTGGGGACATGTTGCCGAAGCCGAGCAGAGTGCGGAAGAGCTTTGGATCGGCGCGGTAGTTCCGGGCGCGGCGAGCGTGCCATGCGACGCCATCTTCTGACTCGATGAACCGCGCCTCCGCGAGTTCATCGAGGCTGCGGCGCACCCCAGCCTTGGTGTAGCCGGTGGCGCGCGTCACTTCCTGCACGCTGCGCCACTCGTGCGTGCCAAGGAGGTAGGTGAGTGCATCGGCCTTCACGCCGACACCCATCGCGAGGCGCAGGCGCACCATGGCGGTGCTCGGCGCACTGAGTCCCAGCGGGGCACGCTCCGCAGGTGCAACGAGGACGGCGCCGCGGGCGGCTGGGTACCGGCGAGCTTCTTCCAGCGATGCCCGTTCGGTCCTTGCATGGCGATCACCGCGATCGCGGCTGGGTCGTGACGCGGAAGTGTGCCGGAGCGGT